>JAHBYP010000017.1 GCA_019635875.1 Alphaproteobacteria bacterium | reverse complement strand
CCGGATATCTCACAGGGAAGAAGTGAGAGAGTGGAGTGATGGGCGCAGGGTGTGTGGCGTGATGGTCTGAGTGATATCGGTGATTTTGGCCGGATCGCGAGCGCGGATGAAGGCCGCCGGAAGCGGTGAGCGGAAGGTATGTCGGCTGTGCGGTGTCTGGTTCGTGTCAGGCGTCGGCGGCCATGGCGTGGTAGGCGATGGCCCAGTCGCGCTGCCAGGGATGGCCTGAGGCCATGGCGATCCTGACCCTGCGGACGGAGACGCGGACGAGGGCGCCGATCTTGAGCAGCTTCAGCCGGATCGAGCCGCAGGTGGCATCGGCCAGGGCGGTGGTCTTCAGGGCGATGCGGCGCAGGCCGTCGAGCAGGACATAGGCGAACGAGGCGAACCACAGGCGCAGCTGGTTGGCGCGCATGGTGGCGCTGGAGGTGCGGTCGGCGAAGAGGTCGAGCTGGCACTCCTTGATGCGGTTCTCCATCTCGCCGCGGGCGCAGTAGAGGCCCTCGTAGAGAGCGCGGGCGCCGGCGCGGTCGGGGCCAAGCGAGGTGACGACGAAGCGCGGGTTGGCCTCGTCCTGGGTATGCTCGGCCTTGCCGACGA
The DNA here is from genome assembly GCA_019635875.1 of Alphaproteobacteria bacterium. Lineage (NCBI taxonomy): Bacteria > Pseudomonadati > Pseudomonadota > Alphaproteobacteria > Alphaproteobacteria bacterium. The sequence continues at coordinate 1,042 of JAHBYP010000017.1, read as the reverse complement.
CGCGACGCCTGCGGCTCCAGCTGTCGCGCGTCGTCCACAGGAAGTCCTTGAAGCGGCGCGCCGGGGCGCCAGTGATGGTGCTCTCGGCAGCGGCCATGGCCAGTTCCGCGGCGATCTCGCCGACCAGGCGGGCGTTGCGCGCCAGGCCGAACAGATAGTCGACGGCGTTGGCCTCGCACCAGGCCATCAGCGCCTCGCGGGCGAAGCCGGAGTCGGCGCGCAGCACGATGCGCACCGCGGGCCAGCGGGCGCGGATCTGGGCGACGATGCGCGCGATCTCCTCCTGTGCGCCGGCCGCGGCGTCGATGTTGGCCGGCCGCAGCTTGGCCGCCAGCAGGTGGCGGCCGCAGAAGACGTAGAGCGGCAGGTAGCAGTAATGGCCGTAATAGCCGTGGAAGAAGCGGCCTTCCTGCGCGCCGTGCAGCGGATCGTCGGTGGCATCCAGGTCGAGCACGATCTCCTCGGGCGCCTTGGCATGCGCCTCGAGGAAGACCTCGACCAGCAGCGCCTCGATCGCCGCCGCGTCGTGGCCGATCTTGTGGTAGCGCGTCGGCTCCGGCCGGCTCAGCTCCAGCCGGTTCAGCGTCGACTTGCCGGCCACCGCCGCACAGTCCTTGCGCCGCGCCGCAAGCTTGCCCGCCAGCACCGCCATCACAGGGTCGTGCCGCAGCCAGTCGTGGTCGTTCAGATCCTCGTAGCCCAGCGCCAGGCCATAGACGCGCTGCCCGACCAGGGTACGAACCTCGTGCTCGATCAACTCGCGGTTCCGACGATCGACGAAGCAGCCGGCAAAGCGCTCGATCAGACCCAGCGCCCGGTCCGTCGCCCCCAGCAGCAGCCCGCCGGCATCCGACGTCATCGACCCGCCGTCGAACGACGCCGCGACCACGCGTCTTTCCACGGCTGCAAAGCCAAACAATTCCGCGATACACTCTGTCGGCATCGGGGTTCTTTCCTCTGTTCGCGAAAGTCGTTGCGGCACAACAACTTTCTCAGAGGCAGGACTCCGATGCACCCTTTACCTTTGAGATATCCGGGCTAG
>JAHBYP010000016.1 GCA_019635875.1 Alphaproteobacteria bacterium | reverse complement strand
GGGGGGGGGGCTGCCGCAAGTGACGCACCACGGCTGTGCCCAACCTGAAACGACCCCCCACCCCCACCCTCTCCCCGCAAGCGGGGAGAGGGAGGAATGCGCCATATGCGATCGCTCTGCCCGGAGGGGGAAGGAAGGGCCGGGGTGCCGGCGATGACACGCACGACACAATTCGGCTGGTGCGAGGACACGGCCACGGCATCGGGCGCTGCCATGCTGCGGCCCAGCCAAAGACATGGAGAGACCCATGGCCATCGACAACGTCCTCGACTCCCTGGCGACCAAGCTCGCCACCGTGCCCTCGGCCCAGGTCCTGCAGCCGATCATCGACCAGCTCGCGGCGGCGGCCACCGATGCGGGCATGCGCAGCCGCGTCGCCGGCATGGCGGCGGCGGCGAACCGCAGCGCGATCGAGGACCGGGTGCTCAATGTCATGGCTGCCGGCGCGCTGGGCGTGCTGCCGGGCGGCGCGAGCCTGAAGCCGGTGCTCGAGCCGATCCATGGCTGGCGCGTCAACTCGTTCCTGTCCGCGCTGCGCCACGCCATGGTCAACAGCAAGCCGCTGCAGGCGACGATGAAGCAGCGCGCCGGCCAGTTCATCTTCTATCCCGAGTTCTATCACGAGTACCCGGACTCGGTGGACGAGCGCATCGCCGCCGTGGCGCGCGCGCATTGCGGCATGGGCCCGTCGAGCCCCGACCTGCCGGCGCTCTACACCCTGGGCGGGCTGTTCGACGGCGCCGCGTCGCTGACCCAGCTCAAGGCGATGGGCCAGGGCGGCGGCGGCACCAGCTGCGTGATGACGGCGCGCGCCATCTATCACGCCGCCGGCTGCGACATGATCGACGGCAGCCCGCTGACGCTGAACACGCCCAACGGCCCGGTGATCGACCTCGGCACGCCGACGCGCAAGACGTACAAGCAGAGCGGCAAACCCTATCTGGATCCCCGTCGCATCCGCGCCGACCTGGCCGATGACGGCAAGCCCTTCAAGGACACCGACGTGACCATCCGCCCGCATCTGACGATCGGCGACATCTACTATGTCGAGGGCACCGGCGATCATCTCTACCTGGCGCGTGGCGGCGGCGCGCTCGCCGTGCATGTCGGCATCATCGTCGGCCACAGCGGCGACACGTACTACACCGTCGACGGCGGACAGGGCAGAGGCGCGGATGTCGGGCTGAGCGGGCTGCGCAAGATGACGTTCAAGCAGGGCGGCGGCTGGTGCTTCGCCGATCTGGACGACAGGGGCAACTGGACCTACACCAAGGCCACGCGCAGCTACAACAACGGCGAGATCCAGGTCATCAACAAGGCCGGCAGCGATCTCAGCGGGGACGACCAGATCCGTGCACGCCTCAACAGCGACAAGGCCTTCGCCGCGCACAAGCCGGGCTACGAGAAGGCGTACGCCGACTTCATCCGCGCCATCGGCACCAATCGCGAGAAGTTCTTTGAGGGGCAGCTGAACATCCAGCGCGAGAACGTGCGCCGGCTGGCCCGGATGATCGCCGGCGGCAGGATCGGCGAGGTGCGTACCATCCACGGCTGGTGGGAGTCGGAGTCCTACAACCAGCTGGCCTGGGCCGGGCCGAAGCAGATCGCCGAGCTGCTGCACTGATCAGTCGACATCGGGGCCGGGCGTGTACAGGGTCGCGGCCCACCGGTAACATCGCGGCGCATGCCGATCCGGTGGACCGCCTCCCCTGCCGAACGTCTGGTGACCGCCGCGGTGTCCGGCGAGGCGACGCGCGAGGAGTTCGAGCGCTACCTCGCCGAAGTCCACGCCGCCGGCGCCATGCCCTTCCGCAAGATCCTCGACCTGAGCTTCGCGCCGATGTCGCTGCGCGCGGCCGACATCAAGGCGCTGGGCCGCGTCATGGCCGAGTACGCCAAGGACGGGCCGCTGGGCCCGCTGGCCATCGTCGTCGACGCCGACTCGACCCGCGAGGCCAGCGCCCTGTACGGCCAGGCGGCCTCCGTCGACCGGCCCTTCGCCATTTTCGGCAGGCCGGCCGAGGCCCGGGAATGGCTGGACAATGTGGCGCCGCTGCCGCCCGGCTGACGACGTCCGGTTGACAGGGCGGGCCCCCATCCGTATGGTCCGCGCCGCTTCGAATTTCCCCCGGTCGCCCGGGGGTTTGTTTTTGGGAACTGGGCCATGAAGATCCGCTCGTCGCTCAAGACGATCAAGACCCGCCACAAGGCCTGCCGCGTCGTGCGCCGCAAGGGTCGGGTCTACGTCATCAACAAGACCAACCCGCGCTTCAAGGCGCGCGCCGGCTGATTTCGGCCTGAATCCGACAGTCTGACCGGGCGGCGGGAGCGCAAGCTTCCGCCGCCCGTCGTTTGTGCGCGGGCCGGGATGATTCCGTCCGATCCGGCACAGAAGCTGCGCTCGACAGCGCGCGGCCGGCGGCTTCCAACCGGCAGGTTTTTGGAGTGTAGTGGCCGGTATCATGCAGATGCCGCCGCTCGACCCCGGGATCCTCGCGCGCCGCTCGCAGATCGTCGCGGCGCTGCGCGCCATCGTGCCGGGCGAGGGCGTGATCGACGATGCCGAGGGCATGAAGCCCTACGAGTGCGACGCGCTCAGTGCCTATCGCCAGATGCCATTGGTCGTCGTGCTGCCCGAGACGGTCGAGCAGGTCGCGCGCGTCCTGCGCTACTGCCAGGATTCGGGCGTGAAGGTGGTGCCGCGCGGCGCCGGCACGTCGCTCTCGGGCGGCTCGATGCCGGTGGGCGACGCGATCCTGTTGGGCATGGCCAAGTTCAACCGCGTGCTCGAGATCGACATCGCCAATCGCTGCGCGCGCGTGCAGCCGGGTGTCACCAATCTCGGCATCAGCCAGGCGGTGGCGCATGAGGGCTTCTACTACGCGCCCGATCCCAGCTCGCAGATCGCCTGCTCGATCGGCGGCAACGTGGCGGAGAACTCCGGCGGCGTGCATTGCCTGAAGTATGGGCTGACGACCAACAACCTGCTGGGCCTCGAGATCGTGCTGATGAGCGGCGAGGTGGTGCGGCTGGGCGGCAAGCATCTCGACGCCGAGGGCTACGACCTGATGGGGCTGATGACCGGCAGCGAGGGCCTGCTCGGCGTGGTCACCGAGGTCACGGTGCGCCTGCTGCGCAAGCCGGACACCGCGCGCGCCGTGCTGCTGGGCTTCCCCACCGAGTCGGGCGCCGCCGAATGCGTCGCCGCCATCATCGCCGCGGGCATCATCCCCGGCGGCATGGAGATGATGGACAGGGACGCCGTGCAATGCGCCGAGAACTATGTCGGTGCCGGCTATCCGCTCGACGTCGAGGGCCTGCTGATCGTCGAGCTCGACGGGCCGGGTGTCGAGGTCGACTACCTGATCGAGCGTGTCGCCGGGTTGGCGCGCGAGCGCGGCGCCACCACGATCCGCGTCAGCGCGGACGAAGCCGAGCGCGTGCTGTTCTGGGCCGGGCGCAAGGCGGCCTTCCCGGCGGTCGGCCAGATCTCGCCCGACTACATGTGCCTCGACGGCTCGGTGCCGCGCGCCAAGCTGGTCGAGGTGCTGGGCCGCATGCGCGAGATGTCGAAGACGCACCGCCTGCGCGTGGTCAACGTCTTCCACGCCGGCGACGGCAACCTGCATCCGCTGATCCTGTTCGACGCCAACGACCCCGATGAGCTCAGGCGCTGCGAGGAATTCGGCGCCGATATCCTGCGGCTGTGCGTCGAGGTCGGCGGCGTGCTGACCGGCGAGCACGGCGTCGGCATCGAGAAGCGCGACCTGATGGGCGTGCAGTTCACCCAGGTCGATCTCGACCAGCAGATGCGCGTGAAGTGCGCCTTCGATCCCGACCACCTGCTCAACCCGGGCAAGGTCTTCCCGCAGCTGCGCCGCTGCGCCGAGCTCGGCCGCCTCGTCGTCCACAAGGGCCAGATCCCCTTCCCCGACCTGCCGAGGTTCTGATGGGTGCCGTGTCCCTTACCTTCCCCCGGAGGGGGAAGGTGCCCGAAGGGCGGATGGGGGATGTCGAAGACGGACTCCTCCGTTCGTCTTCGACATCCCCCATCCGTCAGCGCTGCGCGCTGCCACCTTCCCCCTCCGGGGGAAGGTAAGTGTCTTCTCTTCAACCCCGCACGCCCGACGAACTGCGCGCGGCGGTCGGGTGGGCGTTGAACGAGGGGGTGACGCTCGCCATCGAGGGACGCGGCAGCAAGCGTGCCTATGGGCCGCCGATGAAGGTCGACCACAGGCTGTCGCTGGCGAACATCAGCGGCGTCGTCGACTACCAGCCCGAGGAGCTGGTGATCACGGTGAAGGCCGGCACGCCGATCCGCGAGGTCGAGGCATTGCTGGCGCAGCGCAAGCAGATGCTGGCCTTCGAGCCGCCCGATCTCGGCGCCATGCTGGGCGGCGCTTCGGGCGAGGGCACCCTGGCCGGCGCGCTGATGTGCAACCTCGCCGGCCCGCGGCGCGTCAGCCACGGCGCGGCGCGCGATCACTTCCTCGGCTTCCAGGGCGTCAACGGCCGCGGCGAGCTCTTCAAGTCGGGCGGCCGCGTGGTGAAGAACGTCACCGGCTACGATCTTTCCAAGCTGCTTGCCGGCTCGCGCGGCTCGCTCGCGGCGCTGCACGAGATCACGGTGAAGGTCGTGCCGGCGGCCGAGAAGTTGCGCACGCTGATGCTGGTCGGCCTCGACGACGCCACCGCGGTGCAAGCGATGTGCGCCGCCATGGGCAGCCCCAACGAGGTCAGCGGCGCGGCGCATCTGCCGGCGGAAATCGCCGCGCGAAGCAGCGTCGACCTCGTCACGAAGCAGGGCGGCGCCATCACCGCGCTGCGTATTGAAGGCGTGGCACCGTCTGCCGATGCACGCATGATGGCACTGCGCCAGCAGTTCGCCGGCGTGGCACCGCAGATGGAGGAGCTGCACTCCATGCGCTCGCGCCTGTTCTGGACCGAGCTGCGCGATGCGAAGCCGCTGGCCAACGACGCCGAGCGCCTGCTGTGGAAGCTCTCCTGCCCGCCGAGCGACGGCGCCGCGGTGGTCGCCGCGATCCGCGCCCGCCTGCCCGAAGCACGCGCGCAGTACGACTGGTCCGGCGGCCTGGTCTGGCTCACCACGCGCGAGGCCACCGCCGACATCGTGCGCGATGCGCTGCGTGCGACCGGCGGCCACGCCACGCTGGTCCGCGCTCCCGACTCGATCCGCGCCGCCGTGCCGGTCTTCCACCCGCAACCCGACGCGCTCGCCGCGCTGTCGCGCCGGGTGAAGGAGAGCTTCGATCCGCGATCGATCTTCGCCGGCGGCTGACAATGCAGACCAACTTCACCCTCGCCCAGCTCGCCGATCCCGACATCGATCGCGCCAACGCGATCCTGCGCAAATGCGTGCATTGCGGCTTCTGTACCGCGACCTGCCCGACCTTCGTCACGCTGGGCGACGAGCGCGACAGCCCGCGCGGGCGCATCTACCTGATCAAGGACATGCTGGAGCGCGATGCGCCGGCCAGCCAGATCGTCGCGCGCCATATCGACCGCTGCCTGTCGTGCCTGGCCTGCATGACGACCTGCCCGTCGGGCGTGCACTACATGCACCTGGTCGATCACGCGCGCGCGCATATCGAGGAGACCTACCGGCGGCCCTTGGCCGACCGGCTGCTGCGTGGCGTGCTCAACCGGCTGATGCCGAACCCGCGCCTGTTCCGCTGGACCATGGTGCTGGGCCGCTTCGCCCGACCGGTCGCCGCGCTGTTGCCCGCGACCTCGCCCGATCCCGGCGGCGCCACGTTCTGGCGCCGCCTGCGCGCCATGCTCGATGCGGTGCCGGCGCGATTGCACCCGCCCTCGCCGGTCGACCGGCCGCAGACCTTCGCCGCCCAAGGCGCGCGCGCCCAACGTGTCGCGCTGATGAACGGCTGCGGCCAGCAGGTGCTGGCGCCCGAGGTCAACGAGGCCACGGTGCGCCTGCTGACGCGGCATGGCATCGAGGTGGTGATTGCCGAAGGCGCGGGCTGCTGCGGCTCCTCGGTGCTGCACACCGGCCAGCGCGCGGCGGCGCGCGATCTGGCGCGGGCCAACATCGCGGCCTGGATCGACCAGCTCGACGGCCCGCTCGACGCCATCGTCGCCAACGCCTCGGGCTGCGGCACGACCTTGAAGGACTACGGCCACCTGCTGGCCGAGGACGAGCAGTGGCGCGGCGGCGCCGAGGCGGTGGCAAAGCTGGCGCGCGACGTCAGCGAGGTGCTGGCGCCCGAGGCGCTGCGGCCGGTCGGCAGGCCGGTGCGCGCGGACGGTGCACCCATGGTGATCGCCTACCACGCCGCCTGCTCGATGCAGCACGGCCAGAAGCTCACCGAGCCACCGAAAGCGCTGCTGCGCGCCGCGGGCTTCGTCGTCAAGGACGTGCCCGAGGGCCATCTGTGCTGCGGCTGGGCCGGCACCTACCAGGTGCTGCAGCCGACGCTGTCGCGCCGCCTGCGCGACCGCAAGCTCGCCAATATCGAGAGCCTGCGGCCCGACGCGATCGCGGCGGGCAATTTCGGCTGCATCGGCCAGATCGGCTCGGGCAGCACTCTGCCCATCGCGCACACCGTGGAACTGCTAGACTGGGTGACGGGCGGACCGATGCCGGCGAAGTTCGAGGGCCGGTTCCGCCTGGCGTGAGGCGGCGATGAGGCGAGGCCCTGGGATCGCGATGCTGCTGCTGGCGCTCGGCGTCTCGCCGTCGCTGGCGCAGGATCGTGCCCGCGACTGGCAGCGCTGCGAGGGCGTCGAGGATGCCAGCCTGCGCGAATCGATCGAGAGCTGCACGCGGCTGATCGATGCGGGGGCCGAGAGCGAGCAGGGGCTGGCGGTCATCTTCTACAATCGCGGCGTGGCGCATCACTGGCTGGGCGACGACGATCGCGCGATCGCCGATCTGTCCGAGTCGATCCGCCTCAATCCCTGGTTCGCCGATGCCTGGCGCTGGCGCGGCCAGGCGTGGTTCGGCAAGGACGAGCACGCGCGCGCGATCGACGACTACGACCGCATGGTGGCGCTCGACCCGGCCAACGCCTTCGCCCATTTCCTGCGCGGCACGCTCCATACCTGGATGCGGCGCTGGGAGCCGGCGATCGGCGATTTCGGCGAGGCGATCCGGCTCGACGAGAGCTTCGCCCGGGCATGGTACGAGCGCGCCAAGGCCTGGGAGGCGCTGGGCGAGGAGGAGCGCGGCCGGCTCGATCGCGAGGCGGGACGGCGCATCGATCCCGATCACTGGGCGCGCGCCTGCCTGCAGGCCTCGCGCGCCGGGCGCACGGCGGAGGCACTGGCGATGTGCGACGAGGCGCTGCGCCTGCAGCCGCATTTCGCGCTCGCCGCCCGGCTGCGCGCCATCCTGCATCTTGACGCCGGCCGGCTGGACGCGGCCATCGCCGATTTCGACCTGGCGCTGCGGGTCGAGCCCGACAAGCCCGAATTGCGCCGCGACCGCGGCATCGCCCATCTGCGTACCGGCCAGCTCGACGCCGCCATCGCCGATTTCGACGCGGCGTTGCGCCAGCAACGCTACGACGCGCTCACCCTCTACGGCCGCGGCCTCGCGCGGCAGCGCAAGGGCGATGCGGGAGGCGGCGCCGACGATATCGCCGAAGCCAGGAAGCTCGACCGCCGCATCGACACGCGCCTGGCGGAGTACGGCCTGCGATGAGGCGGTGGGCAGCGCTTGTCGCTCTGCTGCTGGCGCTGCCGTGGAGCGAGGGAAGGGCGCAGGATCGGGCCGAGCAGTGGCGGCGCTGCGAGGGCTTGGCCGAGGTGGATCGCGAGATTGCCGTTGCTGCCTGCACGGCATTGATCGAGTCCGGGCACGAGGCGGAACAGAGCCTGGCCGCTGCCTTCTACCATCGCGGCCATTTGCGCGGATTTCAAGAAGCGGATCAGGCCGTCGACGACCTCACGCAGGCAATCCGGCTCAATCCCTGGTTTCCTGCTGCCTATCTCGAGCGTGGCAATGTTCGCGCGGGCAAGCGCGACTACGAGTCGGCGATTGCGGATTTCACTGCGGCGATCCGGCTGGATCCTTCGGATGCGTTCGCATTCCTGCGTCGCGGCCAGGCCTACCTCGCCAGGAACCTGCCCGCGGATGCTCTCAATGACTTCGAGGAGGCTATCCGCCTCAACCCATACAGCGCCACCGCCTATCAGGGGCGCAGCAAAGCCTATGAGGACTTGGGCCAGCATGAGAAGGCAAAGCAGAACAATCCTAATCCTTGGACCTATATCTGCGGCTATGGCGTGTTGTATCAGGAGTTCGATGAGGCAATGGCAGCCTGCAATAGGGCGCTGGCGATCGCTCCCGACTACCCGGTAGCGCTGCGATGGCGAGCGATGATGTTGCTGATGGGCGGACGGCGCGACGCGGCGCTCGCCGATCTTGATCGCGCGCTGCGAATCGAACCGTCGTCGAGTCTGGGACGCGAGTTGCGCGGTATCGCCCACTTGCTGGGTGGGAATCTGGACGCAGCAATCGCCGACCTCGACATCGCCGTGCAATGGGATACGAAGCGCCTGGGCTCTATGGCTCTCTACGCCCGCGGCCTCGCTCGCCAACGCCGGGGTGACCAGGCCGGCGGCGCAGCCGACATCGAGCGGGCGAAGTCGCGCAATTCGAGGATCGAGGCGCGCGCTGCGGAAGAGTACGGCCTGAAATAGCCCATGCTACACTCCATCGCCCGCGATGGAGGCGATGATGCCCAGGCCACGATGGTTCGCGCCGCTGCTGGCGATGTTCCTGATGAGCGCGGAGGCGGCGATGGCGACGCAGAAGGATCCGGCGCTCGACGGGCTGTTCCAGCGCCTGGCCACGATCGACGATCCGGTGGCGGCGGCGGCGCTGCAGCAGGCGATCTGGGAGACCTGGATCAAGGCCGACTCAGCCGAGCTCGACGCGCTGATGCGCCAGGGCATGCTGCAGATGGCGGCGCAGAAGCTCGACGAGGCGGTCGAGACCTTCAGCCGGCTGATCGAGAGGGCGCCGGACTTCGCCGAGGCGTGGAACAAGCGGGCCACGGTGCATTTCCTGCGCGGCGACATGGCCGCCTCGGTGGCCGACATCCAGCGCACCGTGGCCCTGGAGCCGCGGCATTTCGGCGCCTGGTCGGGGCTGGGCATGATCATGGCGGAGCTCGGACGGCCGGCCGACGCGGTGAAGGCCTACGAGGAGGCGCTGAAGCACAACCGGCACATCGAGGGCCTGCGCGAGCACATCGAGAAGCTCCGGGCGGCGTCGGGGGAGCGCAAGACCTGAGGGATCGCAGGCGCCGGTGCCTTCCCTTCCCCCGGAGGGGGAAGGTGGCAGCGCGCAGCGCTGACGGAAGGGGGATGTCGAAGACGAACACGGGCGTCCGTCTTCGACATCCCCCTTCCGCCCTTCGGGCACCTTCCCCCTCCGGGGGAAGGGACGGCAGCCGGCGAGACGCCGGCGGTCCCATGTGACAGTATGCGCGCCAACCGCATCTCCAGAGGTTTGAGAGTACCCATGCCCACGCTTTACATCGGCGGCCGCCTGTTCGACGGCGAGCGCTCCCTCGACAACCATGGCCTGCTGGAGGAGGGCGGGCGCATCAAGCGCATCGCGCCCGCGGGCGAGTTCGCCGGCTACAGCGGGCCGCGCGTCGACACCGCGGGCGGCACGGTGGTGCCCGGCCTGATCGACTGCCACATCCATTCGCTGCTCGGCGCCGAGGGCAATCCCGGCCTGGTGCAGGACCGCATGACGCCGGCCCAGCTCGCCGTGCGCGGCATGGAGTTCATGCGCGCCACGCTCGAGGGCGGCGTCACCGCGGTGCGCGACTGCGGCGGCAAGGACTACATCGAGTTCGCGCTGCGCGACGCCTACAACGCCGGCCGCTTCCTCGGGCCCACCATGCGCTGCGCCGGACGGCTGATCTGCATGACCGGCGGCCACGGCAACCGCAACGGCCGCATCGCCGACGGCGTCGACGACGTGGTGCGCGCCGTGCGCGAGCAGATCCATGCCGGCTCCGACCTGGTGAAGATCATGGCCACCGGCGGCGTCATGACGCCGGGCGTCAATCCCGAGGACGCGCATTACAGCGCCGAGGAGATGCGTGCCGGCATCGCCGAGGCCACGCGCTTCCACAAGACCACGGCGAGCCATGCCCAGGGCACCGAGGGCATCCTCAACGCCGTGCGGGGCGGCGTGACCTCGATCGAGCACGGCATCTTCATGACCGACGAGGCGATCGGCGAGATGCGCACGCGCGGCACCTGGCTGGTGCCGACGCTCGCGGCGCTGGTGCACATCCTGCGCGGCGCCGATGCCGGCGATGCCAGCATCCCGCCCTACGTGATCGAGAAGTCGCGCCGCATGGCCGAGCGTCACGTGCAGTCGGTGAAGATGTACTACGAGGCCGGCTGCAAGATCGCCATGGGCACCGACGCCGGCACACCGTACAACCGCCATGGCGACAACGCCCTGGAGCTCGAGTTCATGTGCGATATCGGCATCAGCAATCGCGACTCGATCTTCTTCGCCACCGCGAGCGCCGCCGACCTGATGCGGCTCTCCGACCACGGCCGGCTGAAGGACGGCAACGTCGCCGACCTGGTGGTCACCAACGGCGATCCGCTGGGCGACATCCGAATGGTGGCGCGAAGGGAGAACCATCGCCTGGTGATCAAGCGCGGCGAGGTCGCCCGCGACAACCGCGCGGCGTTCGACAGCGCGCTGCGCGTCGCGGCGCAGTGAGGATGTCGCGCATGCGCAACTCTTCCTTCCCCCGGAGGGGGAAGGTAGAGCGTTCCCATGGACGGCCTCTGGATCCTCCTCGTCCTGATCGTTGGCGTCGTCGCGCTCGGCACGCCGGTCATGGCGCTGATCGCCTTCCTGCGCAGCGGCGAGACGCGGCGCTCGATCGAGGCGCTGCAGGGCCAGATCCGCGAGCTGCGCGCCGAGCTCGCCCAGCGCGGGCCGAGGCCGGCGGTCGAGCCGCAGGCCGAGGCGCCGCCGGCGACGCCGGCACCGCCGCAGGATGACCTGCCGCCGGCGATCGCGCCGGCGGCGGCAGCGCCGCCGCCGGCACCGCCGTCCTGGCAGCCCGCGCCACCGCTGGTCGCGCCGGCAGCCGACTCGCTGCCGCCGCTGCTGACGCCGGGCCCTGTGCCGGCGGCTTCCGTCGCGCGCAAGCCGGCGCCGAGCCTCGAGCAGTGGCTGGGCGCGCGCGCCTTCGTCTGGGGCGGCGGCGTCGTGCTGGCGCTCGCGGCGATCTTCCTGGTGCGCTACTCGATCGAGCAGGGCTATCTCTCGCCGACGGTGCGCGTGATCCTCGCGGCGCTGTTCGGCGCCGGGCTGATCGTCGGCGGCGACCGCCTGCGCGGACGCGACGATCGCGTCGCCCAGGCGCTGACCGCCGCCGGCGCCGCCGCGCTCTACGGCGCGCTGTTCTCCGCCGTGGCGCTCTACGAGATGGTGCCGCGCTTCATGGGTGGCGTGCTGGCCCTGGCGCTGACGGCGGGCTGCATCGTGCTGTCGCTACGCCACGGCATCTTTGTCGCGGTACTCGCCTTCGTCGGCGGCTTCGTCTCGCCGCTGGTGATCGGCGGCGAGACGCCCAACATCCTCGCGCTGTTCGGCTACCTGCTGGCCACCGCCGCCGGCACCCTGGCGGTGATCCGCCATCGCGGCTGGTGGGTGCTGGGCTGGGGCGTGCTCGCCGGCACCAGCCTGTGGAGCCTGTTCTGGATGGTGCTGCGCGCAGACGATCCCGTGCGCTACGGCGCCGATGGGCAGATCTGGGTCGGCCTGTTCCTGGTCGGCGTCGCCGCGCTCTTCGTCTGGGCGACCTGGCAACGCGTGCGCGAGCAGGGACAGCCCACCGATCACGTCGTTGGGCAGGTCTGGGCCGCCACCCTGATCACCGGCGGGCTGCTGGTCGGCATCGCCGTCGGCGATCCGCTGCGCACCGCCGGCTGGCTGTGCCTGGGCCTCTACGGCGCGGGCATCTATGCCCTGGCGCGCTACGTGCCGCGCTTCCAGTACCTCGCCGGCCTGCCGCCGCTCCTGTCGCTGTCGGCGCTCGCCATCTGGTGGTTCGTGCATTTCTGGGGCGGCCCGACCGCGGAGGAGGTCGACGCCTTCGGCCCGACCCTGCTGGTCATGGGCGGCGGCTTCGCCATCGCCGCCTTCGCGCTCATGTGGAACGCCGGCCGCCCGGGCTTCTGGGCCGGCGTCACGGTGGGCGCCACGCTGCTGCACTTCCTGCTCGGCTGGTACACCTTGCGCGGCAAGTTCCCGGCGATGCCGTGGTCGCTGCTCAGCCTCGGCCTGGCGCTGCCATTCCTCGCCGCCGCCGACCGGCTGGCGCGCTGGCGCGGCAGCATGCCGGGCGCCACCGAAGCGCTGGGCGTGATGGCCGCCGGCGTGACGTTCTTCGTCGCCGCGGCGATCCCGCTGGAGCTGCGGCGCGAATGGATCACCGTCGCCTACGCCTTCCAGCTCACCGCCATCGCCTGGATCGGCTGGAAGCTCGACGTGCTGAGCCTGCGCTGGCTGTGCTGGCCGCTGCTCGGCACGGTCATGGTGCGCTTCGTGCTCAATCCCTACCTGCTCGACTACCCGCTGGGCGGCATCCCGTTCCTCAACTGGATCCTGTGGGCCTATGGCCTGACCATCGTCGCCTTCTGGCTCGGCGGGCGCTTCCTCTCGGCGGTGCGCCAGGATCCGCTGTCGGAGATGGTCAAGGCCTCGACCGTGCTGCTGGGCTTCGTGCTGCTGACCCTCGAGGTGCGCAGCATCTTCCAGCCATCCGGCCTGTCGGCCGCGGGCACGACATTCTACGAGCGCGCCACCCTGGTGCTGGCCTGGGGCGGCTTCGCGCTGGTCGCGCTGCACGTGGCGCGCAGGACGGGCTCGCAGGTCGCGCTGATGGCCTGGCGCATCGTCGGCGCGCTGAGCGCGGCGCTGGCGATCCTCGTGCAGAGCCTGGCGATGAACCCGATCGCCGAGTCGGTGCGCGTCGGCACCACGCCGCTCTTCAACGGCCTGCTGGTCGGCTACCTGCTGCCGGCGCTGCTGGCGGCGCTGGCCCTGCGCATGGCGCGCCAGGCCAACGAGACGCGCGCCGTTGCCATCGCGGCGATCACCGCGATGATCCTCGCCTTCGCCTGGGTGACGCTGGAGGTGCGCCACGTCTTCGATCCGGTGTTCGCCGGCGATCCGTTCGACGCCGAGGGCGTCGAGCTCTACACCTATTCCGCGGCCTGGCTGGTGTTCGGCCTGGGGCTGCTGGCGATCGGCATGTGGCGCCACGTGCCGGCACTGCGCCACGCCGGCATGATCATGGTGCTGCTGGTGGTGGCCAAGGTGTTCCTGATCGACATGTCGGGCCTGCAGGGGCTGCTGCGCGTGCTGTCCTTCCTCGGCCTGGGCGCGGCGCTGGTCGGGCTGGGCTACGCCTATCGCCGCTTCGTCTTCGCCGCCGACGAACGGCCCGAGCTGGCGCCGCCCGAGCCGCCGCCGGCGCCGACGACGCCATGACGATGACTCCGTTTCCCGAGACGCGCCTCTCGCGGGACGCGCTGGAAGCGCTGCAGCTTCAGCGCCTGAAGGCGACGCTCGCGCACGCATACGCCAACCAGGCGCCCTATCGCGCCAAGTGCGCGGCGGTCGGCGTGCATCCCTCGGACCTGAAGTCGCTCGCCGATCTCGCGCGCTTCCCGTTCACCGCCAAGGGCGACCTGCGCGACAACTATCCCTACGGCATGCTCGCCGTGCCGCGCGAACGCTGCGTGCGCGTGCATGCCTCGAGCGGCACGACGGGACGGCCCACCGTGGTCGGCTACACCGCCGAGGACATCGACACCTGGTCCGACCTGATGGCGCGCTCGATCTGGGCCGGCGGCGGGCGGCCGGGCGACGTCGTGCATGTCGCCTATGGCTACGGCCTGTTCACCGGCGGGCTGGGCGCGCATTACGGGGCGGAGCGGCTGGGCTGCACGGCGGTGCCGATGTCGGGCGGCAACTCAGAGCGCCAGGTGCAGCTGATCGCCGAGTTCGGCGCGCGCGTAATCATGGTGACGCCGTCCTACATGCTGGCGCTGGCCGATGAGTTCGAGCGCCAGGGCATCGACGTGCGCGACACGGCGCTGCGCATCGGCATCCACGGCGCCGAGCCGTGGACCGAGGGCATGCGCGCCGAGATCGAGCGGCGCACCGGCATCGACGCCGTCGACATCTACGGCATTTCCGAGATCATGGGCCCCGGCGTCGCCCAGGAGTTCCGCGACAGCAAGGACGGGCCGACGATCTGGGAGGACCATTTCCTGCCGGAGATCGTCGATCCCGACACCGGCCTGCCGGTGAACGAGGGCGAGATCGGCGAGCTGGTCTTCACCTCGCTCAGCAAGCAGGCGCTGCCGGTGGTGCGCTACCGTACGCGCGACCTGACGCGGCTGTTGCCCGGCACCATCACCAGCATGCGCCGCATGGCGCGCATCACCGGGCGCAGCGACGACATGCTGATCGTGCGCGGCGTCAATCTCTTCCCCAGCCAGGTCGAGGAGCAGATCCTGCGCGAGCCGGCGCTGTCGCCGCACTACGTGCTGGAGCTGTCGCGCGAGGGCCCGCTCGATGCGCTGAAGATCGTCGTCGAGGCGCGCGCAACACTGGGCGAGGACCGCCGCGCCGACGTGGCCGCCGCGCTGTCGGCGCGCGTCAAGGCGATGTGCGGCGTTACCGCAGGCGTCGAGATCGCCGCGCTCGGCACCGTCGAGCGCTCGATCGGCAAGGCCAGGCGCGTCATTGATCGGCGAAATCGTCCGTCGTCCTGAGCGCAGCGAAGGACCTCGCGGTATCGCGGTCACACGCTGGCGTCGTGTCTGCTCGCGCCACCGCAAGGTCCTTCGCTGCGCTCAGGACGACGGGCGGGCCGTCACGCCCGCGCGATCCGGAGAATGTTCGTGGCGCCGGGCGTGCCGAAGGGCACGCCGGCGGTGATCACCAGCCGGTCGTCGGGCTTGGCCAGCTCCTCCTGCAGCGCCATGACGCGGGCGCGCTGGACCATGTCGGCGAAATTGTGCGCGTCCTCGGCGAAGGCGGCGTGCACGCCCCAGACCAGCGCCATGCGCCGCGCCGTGGCCATCCTCGGCGTCAGGCAGAGAATCGGCACGTCGGGCCGCTCGCGCGCCGCGCGCAGGGTGGTCGAGCCCGACGTCGTATAGGTGACGATGGCGGCGGCAGAGAGCGTGTGCGCGCATTGCCGCGCGGCGGCGCTGATGGCGTCGGCCGCGGTCGGATCCGGCTCGTGGCGGCTGGAATCGTTGATCTCGCGGTAGACCGGATCGCGTTCAACGCGGGCGAGGATGCGGTTCATCATCTGCACCGCCTCGACCGGGTAGTTGCCCGAGGCCGACTCGGCGCTCAGCATCACCGCGTCGGCGCCGTCGTAGACCGCGGTGGCGACATCGGAGGCCTCGGCGCGGGTGGGCGTCGGCGAATGCACCATCGAGTCGAGCATCTGCGTGGCGACGATCACCGGCTTGCCGAGCTCGCGCGCGGCGCGCAGCATCATCTTCTGGATCGGCGGCACGTCCTCCGGCGGCAGCTCGACGCCGAGATCGCCGCGCGCCACCATCAGCCCGTCGGTGATCGCCAGGATGTCGTCCAGGTGTTCGATGGCGCCGGGCTTCTCCATCTTGGCCATGACCGCGGCGCGGTCGCCCACCAGCTTGCGCAATTCGGCGATGTCGTCGGCGCGCTGCACGAAGGACAGCGCCACCCAGTCGACGCCCAGCTCCAGCGCCGAGTCGAGGTCGCGGCGGTCCTTGTTGGTCAGCGGCGAGAGCGGCAGCAGCACGTCGGGGACGTTGACGCCCTTGCGGTTCGATACGTCACCGCCGACCTCGACCTCGGTGTCGATCGTATCCTCGGTGTGCTTCTTTACCCGCAGGCGAATGCGGCCGTCGTCGATCAGCAGGGTGCTGCCGACGCGGATCGCCTGGAAGATCTCGGGATGCGGCAGCGGCGCGCGCTTCGCGGTGCCCGGCTCCCTGGTCATGTCGAGCCGGAAGGCGTGGCCGGCCTTCAGGTGCACGCGATCGCCGGCGAAGGTGCCGACTCGAATCTTCGGGCCCTGCAGGTCGGCCAGGATGCCGATTGGCCGGCCGAACTCGCTCTCCAGCGCGCGGATGATGTCGACGCGGGCCTTGTGGTCCTCGACCGTGCCGTGGCTGAAGTTCAGTCGGAAGACATCGACGCCGGCGGCGAAGATGGCCCGGATGCGCTCCTCGGTCGAGGTGGCGGGACCCAGCGTGGCGACGATCTTGGTGCTGCGGCTGCGATGCATTCAGGGGGCGTCCTTTGCCCGCAGTGTAGCGCGAACCATCCCGCGGATCGCGACGGAATGATGACTTTCCCTCCTTCTCCCCGCGAAGGCGGGGAGAAGGTGCCGAGCGCAGCGACGCGGATGAGGGGCTTCATGGCCTGTCAGCATCCGCAATGCCTGTTGCACCGCCTCGAAGCCCCTCATCCGCCCTTCGGGCACCTTCTCCCCGCCTTCGCGGGGAGAAGGAATCATGACGGCTTCTTCGCCCGCTCGGCGACGCTGAAGCCGCCCATCTGCTCGTAGAGCTTGACCACCGCGGCGTCGTCGAGGCGGCCCCAGCCGGCGGCCGAGGCCATCAGGAACAGCTGGTGCGCCGTCGCCGCCAGCGGCAGCGCCTGCTTGACGTCGCGGCCGGTGTCGAGCACCAGGCCGAGATCCTTGACGAAGATGTCGACCGCCGAGAGCGGCGTGTAGTCACCCTCGATCATGTGCGGCGCGCGGTTGGCGAACATCCAGGAATTGCCGGCGCTGTTTGTGATAACGTCGTAGAGCGCGCGCGGATCGGCGCCGGCCTTGGTACCGAGCGCAATGGCCTCGGCGGTGGCCGCGATGTGCACGCCGGCCAGCAGCTGGTTCACCGTCTTGACCAGTGAACCGATGCCGGGCGCATCGCCCAGACGGTAGACCTTGCCGGCCACGGCGTCGAGGATCGGCTCGGCGCGGGCATAGGCATCGGCCGTGCCCGAGGACATGATGGTGAGCTGCCCGTCGGCGGCGCGCGCCGCACCGCCGGACATCGGCGCGTCGAGCAGGGGATGACCCGCCTGCGCCAGCCGCTCGCCGAGGCTCCTGCTGAAGCCCGCCGGCACGGTGGCGCATTGCATGACCACGGCGCCTCTGGGCAACGAGCCGACTGCGCCTCCCTCGCCGAACAGCACCGCCTCGACCTGGGCCGCGTTGACCACGACGATGACCAGCGCATCGGCCTTGGCGGCGGCGTCCTTCGGCGAGTCGGCGATCGCGCCGCCGGCCGCGACGAGACTGTCGCGCGCAGCCGGGTTCATGTCGACGCCGACCACGCGGTGGCCCTTGTCGAGCATGTTGCGCGCCATGCCCATGCCCATCGAGCCGAGGCCGACGATGGCGACGTTCAAGGTGTTGGTGCTCATGCGCTGATGCCGTAGGGCCTGGCCCAGCCGAGGCCGGCGGCCGTGGTGGTCCGGGGCTTGTACTCGAGGCCGACATAGCCGGCGTAGCCGAGGCGATCGAGCACCTCGAGGACATGGAGGTGATTGGCCTCGCCGACATCGGGCTCGTTGCGATCGGGATTGCCGGCGATCTGCACGTGGCCGATCTGCGCGAAGAGCTTCTCGGCGCGGCGCACCAGGTCGCCCTCGGTGACCTGGCAGTGATAGAGGTCGAACTGCAGCTTGAGGTTGGGCGCGCCGATCTCGGCGATGATGGTGGCGCCCTCGGTCGTGGTGTTGAGGAAGTAGCCGGGGATGTCGCGCCGGTTGATCGGCTCGATCACCACATCGCGGCCGTCCTTCGCCGCGCGCTCGGCGGCGCGCTTGAGGTTGTCGACATAGGTGCGGCGCATCGCCGAGAGATCGGCGCCCGGCGTGATCAGCCCCGACATCACGTGCACGCGCGCACAGTCGAGCGTCGCGGCGTAGCCCATCGCCGTCTCCAGCGCGGCCTTGAAGTCGGCTTCACGGCCGGGCAGCGCCGCCAGCCCGCGCTCGCCCTTGCTCCAGTCGCCCGGCGGCAGGTTGAACAGTGCCTGGGTGAGCTTGTGCTGCTTCAGCCGGGCGGCGATGTCGGCGGCGGGGAAGTCGTAGGGGAACAGGAACTCCACCGCCTTGAAGCCGTGAGCGGCGGCGGCGGCGAAGCGCTCCATGAATCCGATGTCCTGGTAAAGCCAGGACAGGTTGGCGGCGAGTTTCAGCGGCATGGCGTTTCCATCTTTTCCGTCATCCCGAGCGTAGCGAGGGATCTCCCGGCAACGAAGCCCTCGTTTCGAGGAGATTCCTCGCTGCGCTCGGAATGACAGCGGGTCACGGCAGCTTGGCGAAGGCCTTGGAGAAGAAATCGGCGGCGCCGAAATTGCCCGATTTCAGCGCCAGCGCGATGGTCGCCCCTGACTTGGTCGTCGTCGCCGTCCACGGCACGCCGGGATCGATCTCCGGCCCGATGCGCAGCGCGCGGGCGCCCAGCGCCTGCACCACGGCGCCCGAGGTCTCGCCGCCGGCGACCACGAGGCGCCGCACGCCGGCGGCGACGAGGCCGCTGGCGATGGCCGCCATCGTCGCCTCGATGCGCTTGCTCGACTCCTCGACGCCATAGCGCGCCTGGACCGCCTTGACTCGCTCGGGCGGCGCGCTGGCGTAGAGCAGGGCGGGGCCCGCCTGTTTGCCGGCCCAGTCGAGCGCCTGCTGCGCCACGTCCTGGCCGTCGCAGATCGCCTCGGTGTCGAGCTCGAGCGCCGCGCCACCGGCACCGCGATAGGTGGCGATCTGGCCCAGGGTCGCGGCTGAGCACGAGCCGGCGACGATCGCGGCCTTGCCGTCCACTTTGGGCAGCTGGTCGGCGGCGCCCTCGCGCAGCAGGCCGGCGCGGCGGAAATTCGCCGGCAGGCCCATGGCGACGCCCGAACCGCCGGTGACCAGCGCGAGATCGGCGATCGCCTCGCCGATGGTCATCAGGTCGGGATCGGTGCCGGCGTCGACGACGGCGTGGCGCACGCCCGAGGCCTTGAGTACCTCGATCTCCTCGCGGATCGCGGCGGCGCCCGCCTGCACCGTGCGCAGGCCGATCAGGCCGACCTTGTGCCTGGTCTGGCGCTGCAGGACGCGCACGAGGCTGGGATCGGTCATCGGCGTCAGTGGATGGTCGCGCATGCTCGATTCGCTCAGCAGCACCGAGCCGACGAAGAGGTAGCCGAGGAAGATCGCGCGGCCATTGGCCGGGAAGGCCGGGCAAAAGATGGTGAAGGACTCGTTGAGACTGTCGAGCAGGGCGTCGGCCACCGGGCCGATATTGCCGCGATCCGTCGAATCGAAGGTCGAGCAGTACTTGAAGAAGATCTGCCGGCAGCCACGCGCCCGCAGCGCCGCAAGGGCTTCGAGCGATTGGGCGATGGCGTCAGCCGGCGCGATGGTGCGGCTCTTGAGCGCCACGACGATGCCATCGACATCGTCGAGCGCCATGTCGGCGGCCGGCACGCCGATGGTCTGGACGGTGCGCATGCCGCCCTTGACCAGCATGCCGGCGATGTCGGTCGCGCCGGTGAAATCGTCCGCGATGATACCTAGAAGCGCCATCTGGTCCTTGCCCTTCCCCCGGAGGGGGAAGGTGGCGCGCGTAGCGCGACGGATGGGGGATGTCTCAACGAAGTCGCTGTTCGTCTTCGACATCCCCCATCCGCCCTTCGGGCACCTTCCCCCTCCGGGGGAAGGTATCAGGATTCGGCCTATCGCACGTTGCCGTAGATGACCTCGCGATCCGACGGCCACTTCACGCGGTAGGCGAGGCGGATCTCCTTCTGCTCGCCGGCGGCGTACTCGTAGGTCCAGCCCATCACGCCGCGGCGATCCTCGACGGTTTGCTCGGTCGGCTTGGTCGTGGTGTCGAGCATCTCGACGGTGATGGTGTTGACCTCGCTCACCGGGATGCGGTCGATCACGGTGATCCTGATCGGGAAGTCGTGCAGGTTCTTCACGACCGTCTTGAACTCCGCGGTGTCGGTGCGGCTGGAGCCGAGGAAGCCGGGCTCTGCCTGGCGGCGCGCCACCGGCACGCGCGTGACCTTGACCTGGTCGTCGGCGCCGAAGCTGAGCTCGACCTTGTCGCCCTGGGCCACCAGCGGCAGCGACGACTGCCCGACGAAGGTGCCGTCGCGGTGGATGTTCACCGGACCGGGCAGCAGCGGCGCCTCCTCCTCGTTGGTGAACGAGGCCTGGAGATAGGCGGTCGGGTTCAGCACCGGCACGGTCTTGATCTGCAGCTGCGGTGCCACGGTGGCGCCCGAGATGCGGAAGGTCTTGGCCGCGCCGTCCTCCGGGATCGAGACGCGGCCGGGCACGCCGAACGAGGCCTGGAAGGCGCCGCTCTGGATTTGCGCCTGTTGCTCGCGTGCGGTCTCGACGATGTCGGCCTTGTCGACTGGCTTGGGCTCGGCCAGCACCGGCGGCGGTGCCGGTGCCGGCGCGCCCGAGGCCGGCGCCGAACGGTCGCGGCGGACGTACTCCTGCGGCGGCGGGCGCAACAGGACGCGCGATGTCATCAGCTCCGGCGCACCCGCGCCGCGCGCCACGCGCACGGTCGAGACGATCAGCGTGACGTCGTTCCACGGCTCGCCGGTGCGCTGGGTCACGGCGGCGCGGCGCACCAGCTCGAGCGAGGCCTTCTTGCCCTTGCCGCCGGTGTCGAGCCGCGCGTCATAGAGCGGCCGCCAGCTGGCGCCGGCGACGCGGTAGGTGACGGCGAGCTCGGCCTTGCTCGCCGCACCCGCTTCCAGCGCGATGGTGACATCGACCACCGGTGCGCCGGGGCGCGGCGGCTGCGGCCGCGCGCGCTCGAGCGCGGCGATCTCGCCGTCGATCTCGCGCAGCTGGGCTGCGAGCACGCGAATGTCCTCGTTGACCTTGATCAGCTGCTCGTTGATCGCGGTCCAGGCGGCCGGCCAGTTGGCCGCGTCCATCGCCTTGCCGTCGGGCGAGAGCTTCTCCGGGCTGGCCTCGGAATAGCGGCGGATCATCGCGCGCGTGCGCTCGCTGGCTTCCATGCGCGCGGCGGAGATGTCGCGCTTCTCGCGCAGCGCCTTGATCTTCGCCTCCAGCGCCGCGTCGATCACCGGCCGCGGATTGCCCGGCGCGGCACGCGTCTCGACGGCGCCGATCGACAGCGGGCCCGAGGCCTTGCCGGCGACGCGCAGCGAGGCTGGGTCGATGGTCGCCGGCAGGCCCTTGAGCACGATGGTCGAGGCGCCGGTCGGCAGCTCGACGATGGCCAGCCGCGTGACGCTGGCGCCGTCGGGATAGACGGTGACGGTGTCGACCTTCGAGGCGGCTTCGATTTCGGCGGCCCAGGACGGGCCGGCCAGCGCGCACGCGACGGCGGCGGCGGCAATGACAGCTCGCATAGGAGTCTCCCCTGGCGCCCGGCGATGGAGGTGGCGCCCATCGCGAGGTTTGCCCGCCAAAATGGCGGCCTGACGGCTGCACTGTGTCACAACGATAGTGAGCAAGCGATCATTTTATGTTAAACGTCACGGCTGCTGACCCAGGAGAAAGCCGCCGTGGCAACCTATCTGAAAAGTCCACCGCCCAAGCTGGTGCAGCAGGACACCACCAAGTTCCATTGCTGGGCGGCGTCGCTGGAATCGTGGATCGATGCGCGCAAGCCGCAGACGCCTCAGGCGGCGATGACCAAGATGCAGGCCGATCTGATAACGTCATACAAGGATTTCGTCGGCGCCAAGGACGGGTTGATGGTCGGCAAGGCGCTGATCCAGCTGATGTTCGATTTCCAGATGATGGTCGACCTGCACAAGCCGCAGACCAAGGCGATCACGCTCGCCTCGATCCAGCAGCGCCTGATGATGAAGGGCTATCTGTGGCTGTTCCATCTCGGTGGTCCTGGCCTCGGCACCTTTCTCGGCCATTGCCTCGTCGTCTACGGCACGGTCGACGCTGCAGGCAAGGATCCGAACCTGAACGTCATGGATCCCTGGGCCGGGAAGCTCACCACCAAGCCGCTCGCCGAGCTCAACAAGTCGGACACGGTGTTTGTCTGCTGGTACGAGACCGGCCCCACCTGGAGCAACGACATGTTCCGGATCATGAAGGCGGTGTCGGGGGCGCAAAAGCCGTAGCCGTCACGCCTCGATCAGGCTGATCCGGCAATCGTTGACGTTGGTGCGCGTCGGCCCGGTGATGATCGAATCGCCCAGCGCCTCGAAGAAGCCGTGGCCGTCGTTGTCCTCGAGGCGCGCGCGCGCATCGAGGCCGGCGGCCTGCGCCCGCGCCAGCGTATCGGGCGAGATGCGTGCGCCGGCGATGTCCTCGATGCCGTCGACGCCGTCGGTGTCGCCGGCCAGCGACCACACGCCCGGCTGACCATCGAGCGCCAGCGCGAGCGCCAGCAGGTACTCGACATTGCGCCCGCCGCGGCCCTTGCCGCGCACCTCGACGCCGGTCTCGCCGCCGGAGATCAGCGCCACGCGCCGGCCCTTGCCGGCCAGCGCGCGGATCCGTTGGGCGTGCTCGCGTGCCACGTCGCGGGCGAGGCCTTCGATCGCGTCGCCGAGGATCAGCGGCTCATAACCCTCGCGCCGCGCCACGCCGGCGGCGGCTTCCAGCGCGCGCATCGGCGTGACGGTCATCACGATGCTCGCGTGCGAGAGGCGCGCATCGCCGGGCTTCGGCGTCTCCTCGATGCGGCCCGCGGCGCCGGCTTCGAGATGCGTCCGCACCGCGACGGGCGGATCGATGCGATACTTCGCCAGCACGGCCTGGGCGTCGGCGAAGGTCGAGGCGTCGGCCACCGTCGGGCCCGAGGCGATCACGCCCGGATCGTCGCCCGGCACGTCGGAGATCAGATAGGTCACGATGCGCGCCGGCCGCGCCGCCAGCGCCAGCCGGCCGCCCTTGATTGCCGAGAGATGCTTGCGCACCACGTTCATCTCGCCGATCGGCGCGCCGCTGGCGAGCAGCGCGCGGTTCACCGCCTGCTTGTCGGCCAGGCTCAGGCCCGGTGCCGGCGCACTCAGCAACGCCGAGCCGCCGCCGGAGATCAGCGCGATCACCAGATCCTCGGCGCTCAGCCCGCGCACCATCTCGAGCATGCGGCCTGCGGCGGCGCGGCCGCGCTCGTCGGGCACCGGGTGTTTGGCGACGACGCATTCGATGCGGTCGGTCGGCATCTCGTAGCCGTCGCGCGTCACGACCAGGCCGGCAAGCGGTCCGCGCCAGTTGTCCTCGACCGCCCTGGCCATGGAAGCGGCGGCCTTGCCGGCGCCGATCACCAGGGTGCGGCCCTTCGGCGGCTTCAGGTCGCCCAGGTATGGAGCGAGGCACACCTGCGGCGAGGCGGCGGCGATCGCCGCGTCGAACATCGTGCGCAGCTGTCTGAAGGCGGTATCGCGATCCATGAGGGGCGGGTGCGGCAAGCCTGCGATTGGTCGGGCGGCGATGGTGTCATAGAGTGCGCGCCATGTCGTCTCTTCTGGCGGCCGACGAGCCGCCCGCGTTCAGCGCGTACAATCCCGAAGGCAATTTCCCACTGTTGCTGGCGTGCGATCACGCCGGCAACACGGTGCCGCGCGCGCTCGACAATCTCGGCCTGCTGCGCACCGAGCTGTCACGTCATATCGGCTGGGATCCGGGCGGGCTCGATGTCGGGCGGCGCCTGTCGGAACTGCTCGACGCGCCGTTCGTCGCCTCGACCTATTCACGGCTGGTGATCGACTGCAACCGCTGGCCCGGCGGCGCCGGCTCGACGCCGGAGGTCAGCGACGGCACGGCGGTGCCGGCCAACCGCGCGCTCGACGAGGCGGCCATCATGGCGCGCGCCAATGCCTGCTTCTGGCCCTACCACAACGCCTTGGACGATGCGCTCGATCGCTTCGCCGCGCGCGGCGTGAGGCCGGCGCTGTTCGTGGTGCACAGCTTCACGCCGATCATGCGCGGCATCCAGCGACCCTGGCAGGTGGGCGTGCTGTGGCGCACCGATCCGCGCCTCGCCAGGCCGCTGCTGGCAGCCTTGCGTGAGATCCCCGGCATCTTCGTCGGCGACAACGAGCCGTACTCCGCGCGCGATCCGGTCGAGTACACGCTGCAGGCCCATGCCGAGCCGCGCGGCCTGCCGCATTGCTCGATCGAGATCCGCCAGGACCTGATCGGCCATCGCGCCGGCGCCATGCACTGGGCCGAGCTGATCGCGCCGGCCGTCCGTCGCGCGGTTCAAGCGTCACTTGAAGTCGCGGAAGCAGCCTGAAGGCCCGGTCGAGGCGCTGTAGCTAACTCATTAAGTCAGCGTGAGATTCTTCCGCGACTTCATGTGACGACTCATCAATCGAACGTGAATTTCCCCAGCAAAAGCAAGCACTTGACCTCGCGTTTGACGCCTCGCGCTGATCGCGGAACAATGTCTTCATTCAGTATGGTCAATAATTTCGAATGAAATTTGGGCCGGCATTTCAGACCGGTCGAATTGATGGGGAACACAATGCATTGCTCGCTCGGATCTGCCGGGCCCTAGCGGCCGTCAGCCCTTCACCCTCGCGTGCGGTTTGAATCTGGTCTGCGCTTCAGCGACCTCCGACCGATCCGTACCGCTCCTCAACGTCCAAGAGGACTCGCCCAGCCTGTGGCCAAGATGCCGAAGGCGAACGATGGCGCTTGTCCTCGCGCCAGGAAAGCGTGCGTCATCATGGGAATTCAACTGCGTCTCACGCCTCGTCTCGTGTCCGCCGGCGTCTTCCTCGGGGTCATCGCCGTGTCGGCGGTCGCCGTCAACGAATGGATGGCGTCGCGGCGGTGCACGGCCGCCTGGGATCACGCCGGCGAGCGAATCGGCGATCGACTGACCGACCGTGCCGCCACGCCCTACCTCGGCATGATGCTGGCGAGCAAGCACGAGGTGCCGGCCAGCTACCAGGTGTCGATGCGGGAGTTCGTCTCGGCCTGCCGTGCCCGCGTGATCAAGCGGGTCGTGCTCCGGGACGAGTCGGGCGCCTATCTGGAGCCGACGCCGATCGCGGCCGCCGCGGCCCGCCGCTGACAGAGGGAGGGCCGAACATGTCCGTGCTCATCGCTCCATCGTCCTACGCCGGCGGGCTGATCCTCTCGACCCGGCGCGCGCCCGTGACGACGATCATTCTCAATTCGCCCGAAACCCGCAACGCCCTGACGCCCGACGGCGCGCGCGCGCTGGCGCAGGCCCTGGCCGACGCCGATCGCGACGAGGGCATCCGCGCGATCGTGATCACCGGCGGCGGCGGCAATTTCTGCGGTGGCGCGCAACTCGACGCGCTGCCCGACTCCGAGCCGTACCTGCCGTGGGCCGGCGAGGGCGGACCGCTGCACAAGCGTCTGTCCAAGCCGTTGATCGGCGCCATCGAAGGGTACGCGTCGGCCGAGGGCTTCGGCCTGGCGCTGCTCTGCGACATCCGCGTCGTCGACTCGACCGCCGTGTTCGGCGTCTTCGGCCGCCGTCTCGGCGTCACCGGCGACGGGACGGCGGCGCGGCTGCCTGGCATCGTCGGCGCGGCGCACGCCATGGACATCATGCTGACGGGCAGCGCGATCGGCTGCGACCGCGCCATGGCGATCGGCCTGGCGACGCGAAAGGTCGCCAACACCGGGACCCGCGCCATGGCGGAGAAGCTCGCGCGCGACATCGCGGCCTTCGCGCCGACGTCGATCGCCGCCGACCGCCAGGCGGTGCAGCTGGCCGCCGATGGCGAGCTGCGACGCGCGCTGCTGGCGGAGGTCGAGTGGTCGCAGGATGTGTTCCGCGCCGAGGGCCGCCAGGCGGTTCGCGAGCTGCTGGGCGCCAGCCACGGGCTGAAGGCCTGTGGGCAGCGCGGCGCGGCTTGACGATCTTCGAGCCGCCCTCTATCGCTTTGCCATCGACGGTCCTCCCGAAAGGGAGGTGAAAAGGGAACGCCGTGCGGCCGGGCAACCGGCCCAATCGGCGGCTGTGCCCGCAGCTGTGAGCGGCGAGCGCGTTTCCAACATGCCACTGGTGATCCCTGTTGGGTGACCGGGAAGGCGGGAACGATGCTGAGACCCGTGAGCCAGAAGACCTGCCGCCGACAGCGTCATCCTTCCGACGGACGGGAATATCCGACGGAGCGGTTCACCGAGCGGTGACGCGCCCACGCGTGTCTATCGGCTCGGAGGACCGTCACCATGACGCCCGCTCGTTCTGTCCTGTATCCCATCGCCCTGGCCGCCGGCCTGGGCCTTTCCATCGCGCAGGCCCAGCAGCAGCCGCCGGCCCCCGACCCCGAACCGGTGGTGACCCTGCCCGACATGATCGTCGGCGCCGACCGCGCGCCGGTGCCGTTCAACCTGGTCAACGCCAGCGTCACGGTGGTGCGGCGCGACGAGATCGAGCGCAGGCAATGGCGCACGCTCAACGACGTGCTGGGCCAGTCACCCGGCCTCAGCACGACAAACTCCGGCGGACCGGGCAAGACGACGCAGCTCTTCATGCGTGGCATGAACGCCAATCACAGCGTCGTGCTGATCGACGGCGTGCGCGTCGGCGATCCCAGCAGCGTCAACGGCTCGCCGAACCTGGCGCATCTGCGGCTCGAAGGCGTCGAGCGCATCGAGATCGTGCGTGGGCCGATGAGCACGCTCTACGGCAGCGACGCGCTGGGCGGCGTCGTCAATATCATCACCCGCCAGGGCTCGGGCAGGCCGACGGCCTCGCTGTCGGTCGAGGCCGGCTCGTACGGCACGGTCAACGCCGACGGCCTGGCCAGCGGCTCGTACGGGCCGCTGAGCTTCGCCTTCGGCGTCTCGGCGGCGACCAGCGACGGCTTCAGCGCCGTGGCCGATGGCCGCTCGACCAACGGCGCGCCGCCCGACCACGACGGCTATCGCAACCTCTCGCTCAACGGCCGGCTGGGCTTCGACGTCGCCGATTGGCTGAAGCTGCAATGGTTCGGCCGCTACGGCCGCACGCGCACCCACTACGACGCCTTCCTCGCCGAGGATCCCAATCTCTACGAGACCACCAACAGCCTCTCGACGCGTGTGCAGGCCGATATCGAGCTGTGGGACGGCCGATCGAAGACGACGCTCGCCTGGTCGTTCCTGGAGACGAATCGGCGCGACGTCGATGAGGTCGATCCGTTCAACTTCGCCTTCGCGCCCGACAACCGCAACCGCGGCCGGCGCGTGCAGCTCGAGGCCACCACCAGCCTGACGCCGCTCGAGATGGTCAACGTCGTCGTCGGCATCGAGGCGCGCCGCGACTCGATCCTGTCGGAGAGCTTCGACGCCACCGGTCTGCGCACCTCGAGCGTCGGCGCCGCGGCCTGGACGCGCGGCGCCTTCATCAACGCGCGCTTCACGCCGGTCGAGGATCTGTCCTTCACTGCCGGCACGCGTATCGAGAACCACGACGCTTTCGGCACTGCCGTGACCTGGCGGCTGGGCGCGTCCTACCTGGTGCGCGAATCGGACACCAAGATCCGCGGCTCGGTCGGCACGGCGTTCAAGGCGCCCAGCCTCGACCAGCTCTACGTCGACTTCGCCGCCTTCGGCTTCTTCGCGAACCGCAATCTGCGACCCGAGCGCAGCACCGGCTTCGAGGTCGGCATCGACCAGAAGCTGTTCGGCGGCAAGCTGGCCCTCGGCGCCACGGTCTTCCACAACGAGGTCAGCGACCTCATCCAGCTCACCAGCTGCGGCGCCTTCTGCAGCACGCTCAGCAACGTCGCCCAGGCGCGCGTCACCGGCGTCGAGCTGTCGCTCGACGTGCGGCCGTCGGAGACTCTCAACTTCCATGCCGACTACACATTCACCAACGCCCACAACCTGCTGACCGGCGCGCCGCTGCTGAACCGTCCCCGGCACCAGATCAACCTGCACGCCAACTGGCAGCCGCTGGCGGGCTGGTGGGTGGGCGCGGGCCTGGCCTATCGCCGCGGCCGCTACGAGACCGATTTCAGCACCTTCCCGTCGCAGACCGTGGAGATGGCGAGCTACACCGTCGTGCGCCTGACCACGAGCTACGACGTGACCCGCTGGCTGCAGGTCTTCGGCCGCGTCGAGAACGTCACCGACACCTACTACGAGGAGCCGCTGGGCTTCCGCACGCCGCGGCTCAGCGCCTATGCTGGCGCGCGCGTGCGGTACTGAGGCGGGACGCGCCGGGCCTTCATGTCATCCCGAGCACCGCGAGGGATCTTTCGTCGGCGCGAGGATCCCTCGCTGCGCCCGGGATGACAGTGTGATTCAATCCCATCCGACATTGCCCCGGGAGCCGGTCACGTCGGTCCGCATCTCGCGTCTGATCAGCTGCCTCGTCGCTGCGTGCCTGCTCGGCGCGGCGACGTGCGCGCAGGGGGCCGACCTACCGAAGCGAGTCGTTTCGCTCAACCTCTGCCTCGACCAGCTTGTCCTGGCGATGGCCGCGCCCGGCCAACTCGTCGGCGTCAGCGACCTCTCGCACGACCCGCGCATCTCGCCGCGCTGGCGCGAGGCGCGGGCCCTGCCGCCGGTGCGCAAGCGCGCGGAGGAGATCCTCGCGCTGCGGCCGGATCTGCTGATCATCGACGATTTGATCACGCCGTCGCTGCGCAAGACGCTGCGGCTGGCCGGCGTGCCGACCCTGGAACTGTCCGAGGCGGGCAATGTCGAGGCCACGCTCGATCACATCGCCAGGATCGGCGAGGCGCTGGGCCGGCCGGAGGCCGCGCGCGACCTCGCCGCCTCGCTACGCGAGAGCATCGCCCGGCTGACAAGGAGCGTCGGACCGACCAGCCCGGTGGCCGCGATCTACCAGGCAAACGGCATGACGCTGGGCCGCGGCACCAACGCCGACGGCCTGCTGCGTATCGCCGGCTGGCGCAACCTTGCGGCCGAGCGGGGCCTGTCGCTCTTCGTCCCGATCGCGATGGAAGAGCTGGTCCTGGCTGCGCCCGACTTGCTGATCCTCGACGGGAAGACCAGCGACCGCCCGTCGCTCGCCGAGCAGATGATGACCCATCGCGCCGCGCGCCGCGCCTTCGCCGGCGCGCGCACCCTGGTGATGCCGCACAGCCTGTGGCTCTGCGGCGGGCCGCAAAACCTGGAGGCGCTGCGACGCCTGACCGCCGCGCGCGAGACGCTGAAGCGATGAGGGCGGGGCTCTTGGATTTGGCGTTGATTCCTTCTCCACGCGAAGGCGGGGAGAAGGTGCCGAGCGCTAGCGAGGCGGATGAGGGGCTTCCTCGCACAACAACCGATGTCGTCGTTGTTGAGACTCCGCGAAGCCCCTCATCCGCCCTTCGGGCACCTTCTCCCCGCCTTCGCGGGGAGAAGGAGGCCTGGCGATGAGGGGCGTCATCGCCGGCCTGGGCGCCTTCGTCCTTGTGCTGTTCGCGGTCTCGATCGCCGTCGGCCCGACGGGCTTCGCGCCGCTCGCCGCGATCGCCGACGCGCTGGCCGGTCGCGATTCGCCGATGGCGCTGATCCTGATCGAGCTGCGCCTGCCGCGCGCCGTGCTCGGTGTCATCATCGGCGGCGCGCTGGGCCTTGCCGGCGCGGCGATGCAGGGCCTGCTGCGCAACCCGCTGGCCGAGCCGGGCATCACCGGCATCTCGGCGACGGCGGCGCTCGGTGCGGTGCTGACCTTCTATGGCGGCTATGCCGGCGCCACGCCTCTGGCCCTGCCGCTCGCCGGGATCGTCGGCGCCGCGGCGGGAGCCGTCCTGCTGCTGGCGATCGCCGGCCGCGACGCCACGGTTGCGACGCTGATCCTGATCGGCGCGGCGCTCAACGCGCTGGCCGGCGCCGCGACGGCCCTGGTGCTGGGCCTGTCGCCCAACCCCTATGCCTACTACGAGATCGGCACCTGGCTGATGGGCTCGATCGCCGATCGCGGCCTCGACCACGTCGCATTGGCGCTGCCCTGCGTCGTGCTCGGTTGCCTGCCGCTGATGCTGTCGCGCCGCGGGCTCGACGCGCTGGCGCTGGGCGAGGAGACGGCGCGCGGCCTGGGCGTCGATCCGCGCCGCATGGCCTGGCTGGTGATCGCGGGCGCGGCGCTGGCGGTTGGCGGTGCCGTGGCGGTGTCGGGCGTGGTCGGCTTCGTCGGCCTGATGGCGCCGCACGCCGTGCGGCCATTGGTGCGCTACAGGCCGGGTGCCAGCCTGGTGCCTTCGGCGCTGGCCGGCGCGGCGCTGGTACTGGTCGCCGACATCGCCCTGCGCCTGCTGCCCACCGGCCGCGAATTGCCGCTCGGCGTGATGACGGCGTTGTTCGGCGCGCCGGTGCTCTGGCAGCTCGCATGGCGCGCGCGCCGCAGTGGACAGACGCCATGGCTCTGATTGCCGCCGCGCTCGGTCATCAGCTGGGCGCGCACATGATCCTCCAGGGGATCGAGCTGACGCTCGAGCCGGGCCGGCTCTGCGTCGTCATCGGTCCCAACGGCGCGGGCAAGTCGACCCTGCTGCGCATGCTGGCTGGTATCGAGCGGCCTGACAGTGGCGCGGTGAGCCTGACAGGCACGATGCTGGAGAGCATGGCGCCCCGCGAGCGCGCCCGGCGTATCGCCCATCTGCCGCAGGCCACCGCCGCGCACTGGCCACTCAGCGGCCGCGACATGGTCGCGCTCGGTCGTCTGCCTCACGGCGCGGGCCTGGAAACGCCGCGCGCTGCCGACGCGGCGGCGATCACCAAGGCAATGGCACGCACCGACACCGCTTCATTCGCCGACCGGCGCATCGACATGCTGTCCTCGGGCGAGCGGGCGCGGCTGGCCCTGGCACGGATCCTGGCGACCGAGGCCGAGGTGCTGCTGGCCGACGAGCCGGTGGCCAGCCTCGATCCGGCACAGCAGCTCGCGGCGATGGACGCGCTGCGCGAGGAGGCGGGGCGGGGTGCGATCGTCGTCGTGGTGCTGCACGACCTCGCTCTGGTATCGCGCTATGCCGACCGCGTCGTGGTGCTGGCGAACGGGCGCGTCGTGGGCGACGGCCCGCCCGGGTCGGCATTGGCGCCCGACACGCTCGAACGGGTCTATGGCGCTCGCTTCGAGATGGCGTCGATCCCGGTCGCGATCAGTGATCGGAGCCCAGCAGAATGACGTCGCGCAGGCCGGTGTCGTAGCCCAGCCCCTCCGGCGTGAGAGTCGGGGTTTCGATGCCACCGGCCGGCGCCACCAGCCCCTTGCGGGCCAGCGCGAGATAGACCGAGGGGTTGTGCAGGCCGGTGGCGTTGGCGCTCATCACCACGCGCGGGCCGATATGGAAATGGTTGCCGTGGGGGCGCGGCAATTCGTCGATGGTGACCTGGCCGGACGCCTCGTCCTTGCGCGTGATCTCGGGATGGCGGGCCAGCTCCTGCAGCAGGGTGAGCGTCTTGAGCTGCAGATTGTTGAGGTTCAACGGGTTCTTCTTCGCCGGCATGGGCCCTCTATCGCATTCGCGGGCGCGCTATACTATCTCCAGGGCGAACGGCGCAACCGGACGGGAGTTGCCATCATGGACGACAAGACCAGGACCGAGCTCGAGGCGGCGGCATTCCGCCGGCTGGTCGAGCATCTCAAGGGCCGCACCGACGTGCAGAACATCGACCTGATGAACCTCGCCGGCTTCTGCCGCAACTGCCTGTCGCGCTGGTACCGCGAGGAGGCGACGTCGCGCGGCATCGACATGCCCGACCCCAGGGCGCGCGAGGTGGTCTACGGCATGCCCTACGAGGAGTGGAAGGCGAAGTACCAGAAGGAAGCCTCCGCGGACCAGCAGAAGGGCTTCGAAAAGCACAAGCACTGATCGCGGGCTCTTACCCCCGTTATCCCCGTCATTCGCAGGCCGCGTTTCGTTGAAGCGTGGGGCGGGGCTCCGTACGGTCGCTGTCATCGAACCGCAGCCCAGACGAGGAGCGCCATGCCCGACGGCAGCCGTCCCATCAAGACCAAGCCCGGCAACATCTCCGCCGAGCGCCTGAAGAGCTTCATCGAGCGCATCGAGAAGCTGGAGGAGGAACGCAAGGCGATCGGCGGCGATATCCGCGACGTCTACAGCGAGGCCAAGGGCGGCGGCTTCGACGTCAAGGTCATGCGCAAGGTCGTCAGCCTGCGGAAGATGGACGCCGCCGACCGCGACGAGGAGGAGGCGATCCTCGACGTCTACAAGCAGGCGCTGGGGATGATCTGACGACCGTGATGCGCGAGCGTCAGTAGCGCACCGCCATCTCGATGCCGCGGGAATCGCGGTCAGGCTTCGAGGGCAGGACGATGTCGTTGCGCTCGGCGATGTGCCGCGCGGTGACGCATACCGCCAGCGCATCATAGGCATCGTCGTCGGCGATTTCGGTACGCCGCAGCTTCCATGTGGCGCGGTATTCCGCCCAGCGCGCATCGACGCGCTTGAAGCCGGCGGCGGCCAGCAGCGCAAGCCGGCTATGCCGTCCTTCCTCGGTTTTCTTCGAGGCGAGGACGGGTGCGCCTTTGTTGAGGCGCGCGAAAGCGAGCTCCGGATGCGCTTCGAAAACGCGTTCGTGCAAGGACGAACGACTCCCCAGCAGCGCGTCGAGTTCGCACATCTTGGGCACGAGATGCCAGGCCTGCTTGCTCAGGCCCAGGCCGTGATCGGAGCTGGCACGGTTGGCGGCCAGCGCGTGGATGTAGGTGGGCGAGTCGAGCACGGCGCGCACCGGCACGGCGAATACGGAGCTGCTCTTGCCCTTCAACAGCCGCCGCGCTTCGCGCTCGCAGGCCCGGCCGCCGGGCTCGGCCTGCTCGAGGAAGCCCATCGGCATGTCGATGGCGATGACCTTCGGCTGCGGCGGGCTGTCGGCGATGTCCGCGAGGGACGCCACGTACTGGAAGCACCACTCGCCGCTCTTGAGATTCAGCCGTGCGGCGATCCAGCCGCCACGACAGCCGTCGACACCGGCAACCCAGACACCCTTACCTTCCCCCGCATGGCGGGGGAAGGTGGCTGCCAAGCTCATTCCGCTGCCTGGCGAAGCGAGGCGGGGTTGCGGAAGGCGGCGAGCAGCGTGTCCCAGGCCTTGCGCGCCTTGGCGACGTTGGCCTCCTTGATGTGGCCGTAGCCGCGGATCTCGTCCGGCAGATTGGCCAGGCGCAGCGCCGTGGCGTGATTGGCGGGCGACAGCTTGTTGAGGATCTCCTCCAGCGTCGCCTCGTAGTCGGCGATCAGCTGGCGCTCCATGCGCCGCTCGGCCGTCCAGCCGAAGACATCGAGCTTCGTGCCGCGCAGGAACTTCAGGTGCCTGAGCACGCGGAACGCCGACATCATCCACGAGCCGAACTGCTGCTTGATCAGATGGCCGGTCTTGTCGTCGCGGTCGGCGATCATCGGCGGCGCGAGGTGGAACTTGATCCGGTAGTCGCCCTCGAACTGCTGGGCGATGGCGCGGGCGAAGGCCGGGTCGGCGTGCATGCGCGCGACCTCGTATTCGTCCTTGTAGGCCAGCAGCCGGGCGTAGTTGCGCGCCACGGCCTCCGGCAGGCCGCTCATGCCGGGCGCACGCGAAGCCTCCGCGGCCCGCACCTTGTCGATCATGGCGCTGTAGCGTTGGGCGTAGGCGGCGTCCTGGTAGGCGCTCAGCAGCTTCACCCGGGCCTCGACGATCTCGGCCAGACTGGTCGAGGTCTGCCGCAGGCGCGCGATGGACGCCGGCGGTGCGATCAGCTTCTCGACCGCGGCGAGGTCGTGCGCGGCGCGGCGGCCCCACAGGAAGGCCTGCTTGTTCATCTCGATCGCCGCCCCGTTGAGCTCGATGGCGCGCTCGATCGCCTCCGCCGACATCGGCACCAGGCCCTTCTGCCAGGCGTAGCCCAGCATGAAGAGGTTCGATGCGATCGAATCACCCATCAGCGCCGTGGCGATGCGATTGGCGTCGACGAAGGAGCATGCCTCGGCACCGGCCGCCGCCTCGATCGACATCCGCAGCAGCCTGCCCGGGAACTCCATGTTGGGGTTGCGGGTGAAGTCGCCGGTGATGGTCTCGTGCGTGTTGATGACGGCGTGGGTCACGCCTTTCTCGACCTTGCTCAGCGCGTCCTGCGCGGCGGCGACGACGACGTCGCAGCCCAGCAACAGGTCGGCGCCGCCGGCGGCGATGCGCACGGCGTGGATGTCCTCGGGCCTCCCGGCGATGCGCACATGGCTGATCACCGCACCGCCCTTCTGCGCCAGGCCCGCCATGTCGAGCACGGCGCAGCCCTTGCCCTCCAGGTGCGCGGCCATGCCCAGCAGCGCGCCGATGGTGACGACGCCGGTGCCGCCGATGCCGGTCACCAGCATGCTGAAGGGCCGCTCGCCGATCTCCGGCAGGTTCGGCTGCGGCAGCCCGGGCCAGTCACCGGCCGTCGGCTTCGCCTCCGAGCCCTTGCCCTTGCGCAGGCGGCCGCCCTCGATGGTCACGAAGCTTGGGCAGAAGCCGTTGAGGCAGGAGAAATCCTTGTTGCAGCTCGACTGGTCGATGGCGCGCTTGCGGCCGAACTCTGTCTCGATCGGCACGACGGAAACGCAGTTCGACTTCGCCGAGCAGTCGCCGCAGCCCTCGCATACCGCCTCGTTGATGAACACGCGCTTCTGCGGATCGGGGAAGGTGCCGCGCTTGCGCCGGCGGCGCTTCTCGGCGGCGCAGGTCTGGTCGTAGATCAGCGCCGAGACGCCCGGCCACTGCCTGAGCTCCTGCTGCACGGCGTCGAGATCGGCGCGCGGATGGAATGTGGTGATCGGCGCCCAGTCGAGGCCCGGCGGATACTTGTCCGGATCGTCGGTGACCAGCGCGATACGGCCGACACCTTCCGAATGGACCTGGCGGCTGATCTTCCACGGCGAGAGATCGCCGTCGTGGCGCTGGCCGCCGGTCATGGCGACGGCGTCGTTGTAGAGGATCTTGTAGGTGATGTTGGTCCTGGTCGCGACGGCGTGGCGGATCGCGAGATAGCCGGAGTGGAAGTAGGTGCCGTCGCCGATGTTCTGGAAGATATGCGGCGTGCTGGTGAACTTCGACAGGCCGACCCACGAGGCGCCTTCGCCGCCCATCTGGGTGAAGCCGGTGGTCTGGCGGTCCATCCACAGCGCCATGTAGTGGCAGCCGATGCCGGCCATGGCGATCGAGCCCTCGGGCACCTTGGTCGAGGTGTTGTGCGGGCAGCCCGAGCAGAAATAGGGCACGCGCGACATCGCCGGCGTGTTGCGCGCCGGCGCGCCGCGGCGGCGGGCCAGCGCCTCGAGCTTCTGGCTCAGGCGTTCGCCGCGCGCCTCGATGCCGAGGCGGTCGGCGATCACCTGCGCGAGGTGCAGCGGCACGATCTCGCCGCAGGTCGGCATCAGCGGCGCGCCGCTCTCGTCGGTCTTGCCGACGACGCGCGGGCGCTGGGCGGCCGGCAGGTTGAACAGCAGGTCCTTGATCTGCTGCTCCATCAGCGAGCGCTTTTCCTCGACGACCAGCAGCTCGCGCTTGCCCTCGGCGAAGCGCATGAGGTTCTGCGGCTCGATCGGCCAGGTCAGGCCGACCTTGTAGATCGCAAGCCCGAGTCTTCGCGCCTCGCTCTCGTCGATGCCCAGCTCGTCGAGCGCCTGGCGCACGTCGAGATAGGCCTTGCCCGTGGTGACGATGCCGAGTTTGGCATCGGGCGCACCGACCATGACGCGATCGAGCCTGTTGGCGCGCCAATAGGCGTGCGCCGCCGGCAGCTTGAACAGATGCAGACGACGCTCCTGCTCGAGGAAATCGTCGGGGAAGCGCAGGTTCAGCCCACCCGGGGGCATTTCGAAGTCGCCGGGCATGACAATGTCGACGCGCTGCGGATCGACATGGACCGAGGCCGAGGTGTCGGCGGTCTCGCCGATCACCTTGAAGCCCACCCAGCAGCCGCTGTAGCGCGACATCGCCCAGCCGTGCAGGCCCAGGTCGAGGAAGTCCTGCACGCCGGCCGGATTGATCACCGGCATCATGGCGTCGACGAAGGCGAACTCGCTCTGGTGCGCGATGGTCGACGACTTGGCCATATGGTCGTCGCCGGCCAGCGCCAGCACGCCGCCGTGCTTCGACGTGCCGTTGATGTTGGCGTGCTTGAAGACGTCGCCGCTGCGATCGACGCCCGGGCCCTTGCCGTACCACATGGCGAAGACGCCGTCGTATTTCGGGTCGGGCACCAGATGGATCTGCTGCGTGCCCCAGATCGCCGTGGCGGCGAGGTCCTCGTTGGTGCCGGGGTCGAACTGGATGTGGTTCCGCTCGACGAACTTCCTGGCCTGCCACAGCGCCTGGTCGAGCCCGCCCAGCGGCGAGCCGCGATAGCCGGAGATGTACCCGGCAGTGTTCAAGCCCGCGGCAACGTCGCGCTGGCGCTGCATCATCGGCAGGCGCACCAGCGCCTGCGTGCCGGTGAGGAAGACCCGGCCCCGTTCGAGGGCGTATTTGTCGTCGAGGCTAACCGCGGCGATGGGCATTCCGTGCCTCCAGAACCCGGCTTAGGTCAGCACAGCTAACCTTTCGTTCGGCCAGATTCAATGCGCAGTGCACTGCACCAGGGAACAAAGACCGAAATCGCCGGCAGGGGGCGCCGACACGACATCAGCTTGCGGCGATCGCGGCCATCAGGAAAGAAAAGATTCGGGCTATCATCGCCGCCATGACGATTCTGGTGACCGGCGCCGGCGGCTTCATCGGCTTTCATGTCGCCCGGGCGCTCTTGGCGCGCGGCGATCGGGTGCTGGGCATCGACAACCTCAATGCCTATTACGAGGTCAGCCTCAAGCAGGCGCGGCTGGCCGAGCTCGAGGGCCGCAACGGCTTCACCTTCCGCAAGGCCGACATCGCCGAGCCGCAGCTCGTCGAAGACGTGCTCGCCGCGTATCCCGACGTCTCCGGCATCATCCACCTCGCTGCCCAGGCCGGCGTGCGCTACTCGCTGGTCGATCCCTACGCCTATATCCGCAGCAACGTCATGGGCCAGACCGTGATGCTGGAGCTGGCCCGCCGCCTGCCGAAGCCAGGGCATTTCGTCTACGCCTCGTCGTCCTCGGTCTATGGCGGCAACACCAAGCTGCCGTTTTCCGTTGGCGATCCGGTCGAGACGCCGGTTTCGCTCTATGCCGCCACCAAGCGCGCCGACGAATTGCTGAGCCAGTCCTACGTCCATCTCTACGGGCTGCGGATGACCGGTCTGCGCTTCTTCACGGTCTATGGCCCGTGGGGGCGGCCCGACATGTCGCCCTACATCTTCGCGCGCGCGATCTTCGCCGGAAAGCCGATCGAGGTGTTCAGCCACGGCAGGATAAGGCGCGATTTCAGCTATATCGACGACATCGTCGCCGGCGTTCTCGCGGCCTACGACAGGCCGCCGCCGGCGCCGGTCAACCGGCTCTACAATCTCGGCGCCTCCAGCAGCGAGGAGCTGATGCGCTTCATCGCGCTGCTCGAGCAGGCGATCGGCAGGAAGGCGACCATCGAGCTGAAGCCTGCCGTGCCGGGCGACGTGCCGGAGACCTACGCCGACGTGGCGGCGACGCAGCGCGAGCTCGACTGGCGGCCGCAATTCGCCATCGAGCAGGGCATCCCGCGCTTCATCGACTGGTTCCGCGCCTACCACAAGCTGTGACTTGGCGTAGCTGCCGTCGCTTGCCATATGTTGGCGCTGACAGTCCTGCCGGAGTTCCCCCGATGACCAAGACCTTCGCGCCCGACGGCGCCGCCGCCGCGCAGCTCGGCGACCTGCCGACCTGGGATCTGTCGGACCTCTATCCGGCGATGGACGCGCCGGTGCTCGAGGCCGACCTGCAGCAGGCGGCGTCGGACGCCAAGGCGTTCGCGGCCCGCTACCAGGGCAAGCTCGGCGAGCTGTCGGGCGACGCTTTCGCTGCCGCGATCAAGGGCTACGAGGCGCTGCAGGAGAAGCTGGCGCGCATGGCCTCCTACGCCTCGCTGCTCTACGCCGGCAACATGAGCGATCCGAAGATCGGCCAGTTCCAGCAGAACATCCAGGAGCGCGTCACCGACATCACCGCCGACCTGCTGTTCTTCTCCCTGGAGATCAACCGGCTGGAGGACGCGGTTCTCGACGCCAGGAAGGCGGAGTCCGCCGCGCTGCGTGCCTATGCGCCGTGGCTGCGCGACGCGCGCGCCTTCCGTCCGCATCAGCTATCCGACGACCTGGAGAAGCTGCTGCACGAGAAGTATCCCAGCGGCAAGGGCGCCTGGAGCCGGCTGTTCGACGAGACGATGGCGCGGCTGCGCTTTCCCTTCGACGACGAACGGCTGACCTCGGCGCAGATCCTGCACAAGCTTTCCGACCGCGACGGCAAGGTGCGCGAGCGCGCCGCGCGCTCGTTCGGCTCGGTGATGGGCGAGAACATCGGCGTCTTCGCGCTGATCACCAACACGCTGGCCAAGGACAAGGAGATCGACGACAAGTGGCGGCGCTATCCCCGCCCACCCTCGCAGCGCAACCTCTACAACGCCGTCGAGGACGAGGTCGTCGACGCGCTGGTTTCCGCGGTGAAGAGCGCCTATCCGCGCCTGTCGCACCGCTACTACAAGCTCAAGGCCAGATGGTTCGGCGTGGACCAGCTCGACTACTGGGACCGCAACGCGCCGCTGCCCGACGCCGACGACCGTGTCGTTCCATGGACCGACGCCACGCGCATCGTCATGGACGCCTACCAGGCCTTCTCGCCACAGCTCGCGGCGGTGGGCAAGCGCTTCTTCGACAACCGCTGGATCGACGTGCCGACGCGGCCGGGCAAGTCGCCGGGCGCCTTCGCGCACCCCACCGTGCCGTCGGCGCACCCCTATCTGCTGCTGAACTACCAGGGAAAGGTGCGCGACGTGATGACCTTGGCGCACGAACTCGGCCATGGCGTGCACCAGGTGCTGGCCGGCCCGCAGGGCTACCTGCAGGCCGACACGCCGCTGACCTTGGCCGAGACCGCCTCGGTGTTCGGCGAGATGCTGACCTTCCGCTCGCTGCTCAAGGGCGCGCCCGATGCCAGGACACGGCGCGCCATGCTGGCGGGCAAGGTCGAGGACATGCTGAACACCGTGGTGCGCCAGATCGCGTTCTACGACTTCGAGCTGCGCCTGCACAACGAGCGGCGCAAGGGTGAGGTCACCGCCGAGCGCATGGGCGAGATCTGGTTCGCGGTGCAGAGCGAGAGCCTCGGGCCGGCATTGCGCTTCCACCCCGAGTACGCGCACTACTGGGCCTACATCCCGCACTTCATCCACACGCCGTTCTACGTCTACGCCTACGCTTTCGGCGACTGCCTGGTGAACTCGCTTTACGCGGTGTTCCAGTCGGGCGCGGTTCAGGACTTCCAGTCCAAGTACCTCGCCATGCTGGGCGCCGGCGGCACGTTACGGCACAAGGAGCTGCTGGCGCCGTTCGGGCTTGATGCCTCGGATCCGGCCTTCTGGAGCCGCGGGCTGGATATCATCAGCGGCTTCATCGACGAGATCGAAGCGGCGACCTAAGGCGCATCTGTCATCCCGAGCAACGCGAGAGATCTAGGCGCTGTTTACAAAGCTATTGACGGCTGAATCGCGGATTGATTCAAGGATTCCCTCTGAAGGAGGGAAGCGTGAGCCGTGGCGATCTGAGCGAAGGTGAGTGGCGGATCTTGCAGGCGACGCTGCCAAAGCGGCGAACCGGCCGACCGCCCGAGGATTTGCGCGGAACGATCAACGGCATCCTGTGGCGCATCCGCACTGGCACGCCGTGGCGCGACGTGCCGGAGAAGTACGGCAAGTGGATGAAGGTCTACCAGCGCTTCCGACGCTGGAGCCAGACCGGCGTGTGGGAGGCGATCGCCACCACGCTGGCCCAGGCGATGGCCGATAACCGCCATCACAGCATCGACAGCACGACGGTTCGGGGGCATGTGTCGGCCGCCGGCGCAAAAGGGGGACTCGCGAACAGGCTTTTGGCCAGTCGCGGGGCGGGTTCACCAGTAAGGTTCACTGTATCTGTGACGCTGGCGGCATCCCGCTCGGCTTCCACCTCACGCCCGGCGAAGCGGCCGACTGCAAGGCGTACGAGGTCCTGATCGAGTTGCCTGAGCGAGCGCCCGAGGCACTGCTCGCCGACAAGGGCTACGACACCAATGCCATCCGCGATGACCTCAAGCGCCGCGACATCCGTGCCGTCATACCGCCGCGCTCGAACCGGACTGGCAACATCCGCTGGAACAAGCGCGACTACAAACAGCGCAATCGCATCGAGCGCAGCTTCGGCCATCTCAAGATCAACCGCGCCGTCGCCACCCGCTACGACAAGCTCGCCCGATCCTTCCTCGACACGCTACACTTGGCACTCATCCGCCGCTTGTTGCGGTTTGTAAACAGCGCCTAGTGCCGACCTGGATCCCTCGCTACGCTCGGGATGACAGACAAAGGAAACGCCGCCATGCCCGAGCAACGTCCCGCCATCTGCCTGATCGCCATGCCGGGGCGGCGCCGGCGTACCGTCGAGCTCTGCCAGGAAGCGGAGAAGCGCGGCTTCGCCGGCATCTACGTACCCAGCCCGACCGGCAACATGTCGCTGTGCGAGGCGATGTCGTGGAACACTAGCTCGATCATCTTCGGCACCTCGATCGCGCCGATCTATCAGCGCACCATCGTCGACTTCGCGCAGAGCGCGGCGATGATGCACGAGGTCTCCGGCGGCCGCTTCCGCCTGGGCATCGGCATCGCGCACGGGCCGTCCTACGTGCGCATGGGCGTGACACCGGGCAAGCCGCTGGCCGACACGCGCGCCTTCATCGAGAAGTTCCGCGCCGAGACCGCCTTCGGCCCGCTGCCGCCGATCATCGTCGCGGCGCTGCGCAGGAAGATGGTGGCGCTGTCGGGCGAGCTGGCCGAAGGCGTGGTCTTCGCCAACGCCTCACGCTCGCACATGGGCCAGTCGCTGGCGGCGCTGCCGGCGGCCAGGCGCAACGATCCCGCCTTCTTTATCGGCAACATGATCCCGACCTGCGTCAGCGACGATGTCGAGGCCGCCAAGGCGGTGAACCGGCGCACGCTCACCAACTACGCCTTCCTGCCGAACTACCGGAACTACTGGAAGGAGGCCGGCTACGTCGAGGAGATGGACGGCATCGAAAAGGCGATCACCGAAGGCCGCCGCGACGACGTGCCGAAATTCCTCACCGACAGGTGGCTCGCCGACAACACGCTGTTCGGACCGGCGGCCAGGGTGCGCGAGGGCGTCGCTGCCTGGCGCGAAGCGGGCGTGCACACGCCGATCATCGTGCCGTCCTCGGCGGCCGGCAACCAGCTGAAGGCGATCGAGGAGACCTTCGCGACGTTCAGCTGATCTTCTGGGACCGCCGGCGGTCCCAGCTCTACAGCTTCGGCACGACCTCCTCGGCCAGCAGCCGGAACGTCTCGCGGCTGAGTGGGGCGCACATCAGGTAGTTGAGGTTCATCGTCTCCTTGAGCTCGGCGATGCGCTCGCGCACCGACTCCGGGGTGCCGTGGATGATCACGTCATCGACGTAGTACTGCGCCGGCTCCTTGCCGCGGTAGTCCCTGGCCTTCTGCAGCGATTTCTGGTGCTGTGGCCCGGCATAGGCGTCGACCAGCCATTGCGCGCCGCGCCGCGCCACCTCCTCGGCCTCGGCCATCGTCGGCGCCAGCGCCATCAGCCGCGCCATCGGGATGTCGCGGCCGGCGTCACAGTGGCCGGCGGCGGCGAGACCCTCGGCGTAGCGTCGCCGCTTGCCACCGATATCGGCGAAGGTGCTGTGCGGGTCCATCATGATCGAGAAGCCCTGGCTCGCCGCCCAGTCGACCGCGCTCTCCGAGCTTGCCGCGAGCCACACCGGCGGGTGCGGCTTCTGCAGCGGCTTGGGCAGCACTTCGACATCGTCGAAGCGGAAATGCGCGCTCTCGTGATTCAGCCGTTCCTGCGTCCAAGCCTTGAGCACGATTTCCACG
Organism: Alphaproteobacteria bacterium; assembly: GCA_019635875.1. Lineage (NCBI taxonomy): Bacteria > Pseudomonadati > Pseudomonadota > Alphaproteobacteria > Alphaproteobacteria bacterium. The sequence goes on along the minus strand of JAHBYP010000016.1, from coordinate 2,347 downwards.
GCCTCGCGGAAACGGTCGGCGCTCTCCACCGGCGGCACGCCGAAGGCCTGGAACTCGGTGGGCGCGAAGCCGCGGCCGGCGCCCCAGCAGACGCGGCCGCCCGACAGCACGTCGAGCAGCGCCACCTCCTCGGCCAGGCGCAGCGGATGGTAGAGCGCCGCCAGCGACACCGCGGTGCCGATCTTCAGCCGTTTGGTGCGCGACGCCGCGGCGACTCCCAGCATGTGCACCGAGGGGCAGACGCTGAAGGTGGTGAAATGATGCTCGGCGAGCCACACCGCGTCGAAGCCGGTGCGGTCCATGATCTCGATGCGCTCGAGCGCGCGGCTATACACTTCCTCCAGCGGCCCGTGCCGCCCGGGCCAGCTGAAGAACTGCAATACGCCGACCTTCATCCGATGTTCCCCCGGTTCTTGCGGCACCCGGAGGGCAGTAGATCACGCCTCGCACGCCCTGTCTCAGCTCGCGCCAGCCGGCAGGTCGATGATGTAGCGCCAGGTGCCGTCGGCCTGTCGGCGCAGCACCTCGATGGTCTTGCCGGCGAAGCCCGGCGGCGCGCCGCCGCCGGTCAGCGTCCAGGAATTGCTGATCGAGGCGAGGTCGCCCTGCACGTGACAGCTGCGCAGCTCGATCATCATCGTCGCCTTCATGGCGAGGAAGCCCTCGATCACCGGCTTGATGCCGGCGATGCCGCGCACCTCCTGGCCATCGGGCGTCACGAACAGCGCGTCGTCCTCGTAGAGCGCCAGCAGGCCGGCCGCGTCGCCGGCGTTGAACAGGCGGCCGAAGACGGCCGCGGTCTGCCTGGGGTCGGTGATCATGGCGTCTCTCCCTCTCGACGCGGCGTCGCGCCGCCCTTGACGCTGTCGCATCATCCTAACATGTACGTTTGCAGGCGGCCGGCAGATGCGCCCCCCGCAGGAGTTCGATGGCCGATTCCGACGAGGACAATTCGCTGCTCGGCCGCGTGGGGCGCTATGCCCGCGTCGGCACCTCGGTCGGCGGCGTGGCGGCCAAGCTGGCGGGCCAGCGCTATCTCGGTCTCTCGGTCGACCGCGAGCGCAATGCGGCCGACCTGAAGGCGGCGCTGGGCGGGCTGAAGGGTCCGCTGATGAAGGCGGCACAGCTCATCTCGACCATTCCCGACGCGCTGCCGGCCGAATACTCGCGCGAACTCTCGCAACTGCAGGCCAACGCGCCGGCGATGGGCTGGTCCTTCGTGCGACGGCGCATGGCGAGCGAGCTGGGGCCAAGCTGGCAGGCACGCTTCGGCAGCTTCGAGAAGGAGGCGGCGGCGGCGGCGTCGCTCGGCCAGGTGCATCGTGCAACGCTGCCCGACGGCTCGCCGGTGGCCTGCAAGCTGCAGTATCCCGACATGGCCTCGACGCTGGAGGCCGACCTCAACCAGCTCAAGATCATCTTCGCCATCGGCCGGCGCATGGACATCGCGCTGCGCACCGAGGAGGTCTTCAAGGAGATCGCCGAGCGCCTGCGCGAGGAGCTCGACTACAGGCGCGAGGCGCTGCACGCCAGGCTCTACGCCCATATGCTCCGCGACGAACCCACCGTGCACGTGCCCGATATCGTCGAGGAGCTGTCGACCGGCCGGCTGCTGACCATGCGGTGGCTCGAGGGTGCGCCGCTGCTTTTGTGGAAGGAGCGGCCGCAGGAGGAGCGCGACCGGCTGGCACTCAACATGTTCCACGCCTGGTACAAGCCATTCTATTTCCACGGCGTGATCCACGGCGATCCGCATCTCGGCAACTACTCGGTGCGCGACAACGGCGACGTCAATCTGATGGATTTCGGCTGCGTGCGCGTCTTCCCGCCGGACTTCGTCAAGGGCTCGATCGACCTCTACCGCGCACTGCTTGCCGACGACGAGGAACTGGCCGTCGAGGCGTACAGGCTGTGGGGCTTCAAGGACGTCTCGCGCGACATCATCCGCGCGCTCAATCGCTGGGCGGCGTTCCTCTATGGCCCGCTGATGGACGACCGTCCCCGGCGCATCGCCGAGGGCTCCGCCGGCCAGTATGGCCGCGAGACCGCCAACACGGTGTTCTCCGAGGTACGCCGCCTGGGCGGCGTGACGGTGCCGCGCGAGTTCGTGTTCATGGACCGCGCCGCGATCGGGCTGGGCTCGGTGTTCATTCACCTGCGTGCCGAGATCAATTGGTACCAGCTGTTCCAGGACATGATCGGCGCGTTCGACGTCGAGGCACTGGCGGCGCGCCAGAAGGCGGCGCTGGAGGCGGTGGGGCTTTCATCCAACGTGTCATCCCGAGCGCAGCGAGGGATCCAGGAAGGCCCATAGATCCCTCGCCGCGCTCGGGATGATGGGGTGGAC
>JAHBYP010000015.1 GCA_019635875.1 Alphaproteobacteria bacterium | reverse complement strand
GTCTCGCTCATTGAGCCTCCCGCTGAAGCGCTCGCCGCAATATCCAGCGCATGGCTGCGAGCACGGATTCGCGATCTTCGCCGTGCTCCAACGCGTCAGCCGTCTCGTGGATGACCGCGAACAGAAGCCGCCCTGTCAGGCCTGCATCCATTCTTGCGAACGCGCCGGCCTTCTGGCCGGCTCGGATGACTGCGGTCAGACGGTTGATCGGATCGTCGCTCGGCGGCATCGGCCGCCTCTGGGCAAAATCCGAGTGACACAGGACCGGATGGAGTCCGCCCATGCCGATGATCGCCTCGACGAAGTTCACCGCCAGCCCCTCCAGCAGACCTGGCCAGTCCGCTTGTGCGTGGCCGTCAATCTGAATGGGGTAAGCAGCGTCGAACGCCACGACGAGCCGTTCACGGATCGCGTCGAGCAGATCGTCCCATGTTGGAAAGTACAGGTAGAACGTCCCCTTTGCAGCGCCTGCTTCGCGGACGACATCCTGGACGCGCACGCGTGGTCCGTCGCGCGTGAGCAGCCTCTCGGCCGCCTCGAGGATCTCTTGCCGGCGGACCTCGGGCTCCAAGCGTCGACGTGCTGCTGCTCGCATGGGTGTGCCTATACTGACTGGTGGTCATTATATACTGACCAACGGTCAGTACCAAGCGGCAGGCAGTGCGCAAATCGGTTCGACGCGGCACTACCTCTGGGGATTGGGTGCTCCGATTCGGGTGGTATTGTCGTGATCCACGTTCACTCAACTCGGATCCGATCAGTTCCATGAGCAGCCCCCTTGCAGGGATCCGCATCCTCGACCTCACCACGGTGCAGATGGGACCGTGGTGCACGCGCATCGTCGCCGACCTTGGCGCCGACGTGATCAAGGTCGAGGCTCCGGAAGGCGACTCCAACCGCTACAGCAGCGCCGCGCGCCATCGCGGCATGGGTGGCGGGTTCCAGCACAACGCCCGGGGCAAGCGCTCCATCGTGCTCGACCTCAAGCAGAAGGCGGCGGCGCAGGCGATCCTGCGCTTGGCGGCGACGGCCGATGCGCTGGCCACCAACATCCGGCCGGCAGCGATGAGGCGGCTCGGGCTGGACTACGACGCGGTGCGCGCGGCCAACCCGTCGATCGTCTATCTCAGCATGGTGGGCTACGGCAGCGGCGGCCGCTATGCCGGCCGGCCGGCCTACGACGATCTGATCCAGGCCGCCTCCGGTGTTACCACCCTGCTGCAGCGCTCGACCGGCGAGCAGCGCTTCATCCCGATGGCGGCGATCGATCGCATCGTCGGCAGCGCCGCGGCCAACGCGCTGCTCGCCGGCCTGCTGGCCCGCGCCCGTACCGGTGTCGGCCAGCACATCGAGGTGCCGATGTTCGAGACCATGGCGCAGTTCGTGCTGGCCGAGCACCTGCAGGGTTCGACCTTCGATCCGCCGCTTGGCCCGCCCGGCTACGCCCGCACGTTGTCGCGCTCGCGCAAGCCCTATGCGACGAAGGATGGCCATCTCGCCGTGCTGCCATACAACGACGGCCAGTGGCGGCGCTTCTTCGAGGCGGTGGGCAAGGGCTGGATGCTGCGCGAGGATCCGCGCTTCGCCGACATCGCGTCGCGCACCGCCAACATCGACGCGCTCTACGAAATGGTCGGCGCCGAGGTGAAGACGCGCACGACGGCGGAATGGCTGAAGCTGCTGCACGAGCACGACATCCCGCACATGGTGCCGCATACGCTGGAGACGCTGCTGGAGGATCCGCATCTGAAGGACCGCGACTTCTTCGTCTTCCAGGACCACCCGTCGGAGGGGCGCATCCGCGCCATGCGTGAGCCCAGCACCTGGTCCGAGACCCAGCCGCCTGCCGGTGCCTTCGCACCGCGCCTGGGCCAGCACACGCGCGAGATCCTCGCCGAGGCCGGCTACAGTCAGAACGAGATCGATGCCATGATCCGCGACGAGGTGGCGGCGACAGTCCGAGCGGAGTAGAGGTCTACGCCATGGACCACGCATTGGTGCTGATCAGCGTATTCGCGATCTTCATCCCCGCGCTCATCCTGCCGGGGCCGGATTTCGTCGCCGTCGTGCGCTCGTCGATGACCTACGGCACGCGCGCCGGGCTGATGACGACGCTCGGCGTGTCGATGGGCCTGTGCCTGTACGCCACGCTCAGCCTGCTCGGCCTGTCGGCGATCCTGATGGAATACGCGTGGCTCACCTGGGCGGTGCGCGTGCTGGGTGGCGCCTATCTCATCTATCTCGGCGTCAGGCTGCTGCGCGCGAAACCCGAGGCGATCGATCTCGACCAGCCGATGCGCCGCGTCGGCAAGCGCACGATCCTGTTCGGCTTTCTGGTGACGCTCACCAACCCCAAGGCGATCGTGCTGTTCGCCAGCGTCTTCGCCACCGCGGTCAGTGCATCGACGCCGGTGTGGCTGATGGCGCTGATGATCGGCCTGGTGACCCTCTCGTCCCTGGTCTGGTACGCCTGCGTCAGCCTCTTCATGTCATCCGCTCCCGTGATGCGCCGCTTCCAGGGCGCAAGGCACTGGATCGAACGCGCAGCGGGCGTGTGCTTCATCGGGCTGGGGGGCAAGGTGCTCGCCGACGCGGGCAGGCCGGTCTCAGCCTGACCAGGTTCCCGCGACCTTTGTGTGGTCACCGCGGAATCTCCTGAAACGGATCGTCCTTTCCCAACAAATGCCCCGTGGGCGACGCAGTCATGCCACGCGTCGCTTGCCATGTCGAACCACGGCCCTTGAACCGGCCGGAACCCACAGCAAGGGAAGGTCCGTCATGAAGAAGACGATGATTGCGCTGGCGCTGATCGGCATGGCCGGCACCGCGGTCGCGCAGGTTCAGATCACGCCACCCAGCGTCGGCGGCGGCTCGGTGACCACGCCCTCGATCGGTGGCGGCACGACGTCGACGCCGCAGATCGGCGTGCCGACTCTGACCACGCCGTCGGTACAGACGCCGAACGCGCCGGGCGTGAGCACGCCCGACATCGGCTCGGGCAGCGTGAGCGCGCCGACCGTCGGCTCTGGCAGCGTGCAGACCCCGGGCGTGCCGTCGCAGACCGTGACAACGCCCGAGGCCAATGCGCCGTCGGTGGCGGTGAATCCCCCCAACGTCTCGACCATGACCGAGGCGCAGGCCCGTGCGCGCATCGCGGCGCAGGGCTACAGCAATATCCAGGGCCTGCGCCAGGATGCGTCGGGTCAGTGGCACGGCACGGCTTCACTGAACGGCAGGAGCGCCTCGGTGAGCGTCGATGCCCGCGGGGCCGTGAGCGTGATGCAGTAAAATCCGCGTGCGATCGAGGAAGGCCCGCCACCACCGGCGGGCCTTTTTCGTTCTTACAAATGCCCCGGCGATGCCGCCGGTCCGCCACATGGGGCTCCCACCTGAAGTACGGGCCGGCGCACGCAGTGCCGTCGGCCGATCTACTTCAGAAAGGGGTCCGATCATGAACAAGACGATCCTGGCACTGGCGATTGTCGCCGTCTCGGGCGGCGCGCTCGCCGCCCAGCCATTGCGCCTGTCGGAAATCCCCCCGGGCGCCATCCACACACCGGGTATCGGCCCGGGCTACATCTTCCCGAGCCAGGGCACTGACATGGCCATCGGCGCCGGCACCATGCCGGCGACGTCCATGGTGCCGGGCGCGGCGCCGATGGTGATCGACCAGGAGCCGGCGATGGGCATGGGCCAGGCCTGGGCGCTGGAGCGCCTGCGCGTGCAGGGGTTCACCAGGATCCAGGGCTTGCGCCAGGCGCCCGACGGCTCGTGGCATGCCCTGGCAGTGCAGCGCGGCGGCATGATGGCGGTCACCGTGGACCGCGACGGCTCGGTGAGCGTGCGCGAGCGGTAACGTCCGATCTCGATCACGGAAAGGCCCGCCACTCGGCGGGCCTTTTCGATTGGCTGTTGTCCCGAGCGCAGCGAAGGACCTTGTGGTGCGACCGCCATGCCGCCGGGTTCGTCGCTGCGCTCAGTTTGCCGAGTGGAGCCAATCGAGAATCCTTGAATTCTCGTCGCGCGGGTAGGTGTGCGAGAGGTCGGGAATCTCACGGTAGGTAACCTGCGCGCCGGCGGACTCGAAGGTCTCGCGCGCCTGTTGCGCCATGACGGCGGGAAACATCCAGTCATGGGCGCCGTGCACGATGTACAGCGGGCAGGCCCTCAGCTGCGCCTCGTCCATCATGGTCAGCATCATGGGATGGAAGCTGGCGGCGACCGGCGCGTAGTGGGTGAAGGGCGCGCCCGATCGCACGCCGCCGACATAGGTGAAGGTGCCGCCGTCGCTCATGCCGGTCATCAGGATGCGCGAGCGGTCGATCCGCCAGCGCTCGCCGATGAACGTCACCATGCGCGCGAGATTGTCGGCGTCGACCTCGGGCTCCATCAGCGACCAGGTGCTGCCGACCGCGGTGGGCGAGAGCAGGATCGCGCCGCGGCTGCGCACATCGCGCAACCAGGACCACAGGAAGGCGCGGCCGTTGCCGCTGCCGCCGTGCAGGGCCACGACCAGCGGCCATTCGCGATTGGCGCTGTAGTACTCCGGCACGTACATCGAGAAGCCGCCGCGCTCTCCCGGCGTGTCGCTGCTGTGCATCACGCCGACATCGGCTTCCGGGTTCGCCCGCGCCGCCAGCTGCCGCACCAGCTCGGCGTCGTTGCGCGCCGTCGCGTCGAGGAAGAACAGGTTGATCGGCCGCAGGGAGCCGGCCAGGGGATAGATCGCCTCCGCGGCGCGTGCGTAGCCGCGCAGCGACCGATAGGCCGCGGCGATCGGCTGCGGCGCGTCGACGGCGTCGACCAGGCCGGTCAGACCTTCGAGCACGGCCTCGCCGGCGGTGGCCAGGCGATCACGCACCGGGGCGAGGTGCTCCGGCCATTCTGTCGCCCTGCATTGCGCGACCGATGCCTCCAATGGCGGCGCGCGGTCGACTATCGCGTCGACAAGCTGGGCCAACTGCGCCGGGTTTAGATGCCGCGCGGCGAACTCGAGCGCATTCAGCCCCTGGAGCAGGGCCGGGGTGATCGCGGCGATCGCCGCGATCACCGGCTCCTGCGAATCGTCGGGCACGGCGTCGGTCAGGACGCCGCGGCCGCGGGCCGGCGTTTGCCCGCCTGCCAGGACTTCAGGATGTCGTGCGCGTCGCGTTCGGCGTTCATCGCATCGTCGTGGCCCGCTTTCTTGGCGGCGAGCTCGATGACATAGCCGTTGGGATCGCGGAAATAGATCGAGTCGATGAAGCCGTGGTTGGAGATGCCACGCACCTCGCGGCCCTCGAGCTTGCCCTTGGCCAGCATGCCCTCGAGCGTCTGCGGGCTGACCTCGAGCGCGATGTGCAGGTCGAAATCGTGCTGCTCCTTGAACTCGAAGGGCCGGTCGGGCGCCTCGAAGAAGGCCAGGCACGAGCCGTCGTCCATGCGGAAGAAAGTGTGCAGCACCGACGTGTCGCGTCCGGTCTTGGTCTCCTTGATATGGAGTGCATGGGTCAGCGGCAAGCCGAGGAAATCCTCGTAGAAGCGCCGCGTCTCCTCGGAGTCCCGGCAGCGATAGGCGTTGTGGTGCAGGCCCTTGATCATGGTCGGTGCCTCCTTTCAATGGTTGCCTTCCCCCGGAGGGGGAAGGTGGCGCGGAGCGCCGGATGGGGGATGTTGAAGACGAACGCAGGAGTCCGTCTTCAACATCCCCCATCCGCCCTTCGGGCACCTTCCCCCTCCGGGGGAAGGTACTAGATCGCCTGAAGGCCCTGGCCCTTGGTCGAGGCAACGAAGCCGTTGAAGACTTCGTAGATCTTCGGGTAGCTCGGCCGTGCCTTCATCGTGTCGAGCCAGCGCTTGATATTGGGATAGGCCGAGAAATCGCAATGCACCAGCTCGCCGGCGGTGACGATCGCGGCGCCGAAATAGTCGGCGACGGTGATCTCGTCACCACACAGGTACTTGCGATTGGGTCCGATCCAGTGGTCGTTGAGGATCTGCAGCCAGGCCTTGGACTTCTCCTTGCCCCAGGCGACCGTGGCGTCCTGCACCACGGCGTTCTCGCGCTTCAGGTGCGGGAAGAGCTGCGGGTAGATCAGGCCGTAGCCCCAGTCGCGATAGAAGTTGGAGTTGAACCAGTCCATGATCTCGTTGACCCGCGCCCGCGCCTTGAGATCCTTGGGATAGGCCGACGAACCGGCCTTTTCGGCGAGGTAGCGCAGGATCGAGGCGCTCTCGGTGAGGCGGAAATCGCCGTCCTCGAGCATCGGGATCAGGTGGTTGGGGTTGGCCTTGCTGTAGGCCTCGCCGTAGTGCTCGCCCTTGAGGATGTCGATGACCTGCATCTCGCACTCGATGCCGTTATCGGCGATGAACTGCATCACGGGACGGCTCGTGGTCGAAACCGGGTGCATGTAGAGCTTCATCGTTGTCTCCCTGATGACGAAGGCAAGCCTACGCCCTCGTCTCGGACGAAGCGAGGGCGCCGGCGAGACACGCAATACCGCCCCTAGTGTCTGACTGGCGTTCGGGCCCATGGTGTAGTATGCCCACAGCGAGACCGCAGGGAGCCCCATGAGCGTTCTGGCGATCATCAGGCTGCTGCGGCCCGAGCAGTGGGTAAAGAACGCGTTTGTCGTCGCGCCCCTGTTCTTTACGCCCGCGGCGCTCAGCGCCGCCAATCTGCGCAACGTCGCGCTGGGCGTCGCCTGCTTCTGCGCCGTGTCCAGCGCGGTCTATGTGCTCAACGATTACCGCGATCGCGAATCGGACCGCGTGCACCCGCGCAAGAAGAGCCGGCCGCTGGCGGCGGGTACGGTGGCCGTGCCGTTTGCCTTCGCGTTGATGGCGGCGCTGCTGGCCTTCGCGCTGGCCGGCTCGTTCCTCTGGCTGCCGCGTGCCTTCTTCTGGATCGTGACGGTCTATTTCGCGCTCAACGTCGCCTACACCTTCGGCCTGAAATCGGTGGCGATCCTCGACGTGATGGTGATCGCCCTGGGCTTCGTCCTGCGTGTCGAGGGCGGCGCCTTCCTGATCGGCATCGAGGCCAGCGCCTGGCTGGTGATCGCCACGGGATTGCTGGCGCTGTTCCTCGCCGTCGCCAAGCGGCGCGACGATCTGGTGCAGGGCCTCGACGCTTCGCATCGCAAGAGCATCGAGGGCTACAGCAAGCCGTTCCTCGATTCGATCATCGCCGTCATCCTGGGCGCGCTGCTGGTGACCTACCTGATCTACGCCACCGACACCAACGTGATGCAGCGCCTGGGCACGACCAAGGTGTTCTACACCACGCCTTTCGTGGTCGCCGGCATCCTGCGCTACCTGCAGATCACCATGGTCGAGGAGCGCTCGGGATCGCCCACCCGCATCCTACTCACCGACCGCATGATCCTGTGGTGCGTGATCGGCTGGCTGGCGACCTTTGCGGTGCTGATCTATGGCCGCTTCGCTTAGGATTTCCTTCTCCCCGCGCAGGCGGGGAGAAGGTGCCCGAAGGGCGGATGAGGGGCTTCGCGGAGTCCCTGCGGCACCGACGGTAGTCGTTGCGCGAGGAAGCCCCTCATCCGCCTCGCTGGCGCTCGGCACCTTCTCCCCGCCTGCGCGGGGAGAAGGATATGACAGATGAGCCGTTCCAGCGGACCCGATGTCGGCACCGCCTGGCGGCGGCGCGCCCTGCTGTGGCTGGCGGGCGGGTTGCTGGCGTCGATGCTGGTTGCCACTGCCGTCTTCGCCCTGGGCGAGTCGCAGACCATGCTCGAGACGCTTTCGCGCATCAGCCCCGGCGTCGTGCTGGGCTGCCTCGGCCTGTCGCTGGTAAACTACGTCACGCGCGCGATCCGCTGGCATCTCTACACGCGCGGCCTGGGGCTGGGCGTCAGCCTGCCGCGCGACACGCTCTATTACGTCGCCGGCTTCTCGATGACCGTGACGCCGGGCAAGATCGGCGAGGCGCTGCGCCTGTGGTTCCTGCGGCGCGGGCATGGCCACGGCTACGAGCGCACGCTGGCGCTGGTGGCCGCCGACCGCATCGCCGATGCCGCGGCGCTGGTGATCATCGCGCTGCTCGGCATCGCGCTGCTGCAGGCCAGCGTCAGCGCCATCGTGCCGATGGCGGCGATTACCCTGGTCGCGGTGTTCCTGATGGTCCGGCCGCGCTACCTCGCCATCATGGTCGGCTGGGGATACGGCGTGGTGCGGCGCAAGCCAAGGCTGTTCGGTCGCCTGCGCATCGCGGTCAATCAGCTCGCCAAGCTCGGCTCGCCGTGGCGCCTGCTGGCGGCGCTGCTGCTGTCGCTGCTGGGCTGGTTCGCCGAGGCGGTGCAGGTCTGGTGGGTGGTGCGCGCGCTGGGTGGCGCGATCGACATCTGGGGCGCGGCCGTCGCCTTCGCGGTGTCGATGGTGGTCGGGTCGGCCACCATGCTGCCCGGCGGGCTGGGCGGCACCGAGATCGGCATGGTGGCGCTGCTGACCCAGCGCGGCGTGTCGTTCGAGATCGCGGTGACGGCCACGGCGCTGGTGCGGCTCACCACCCTGTGGTTCTCGGTCGCGCTGGGCATGGGCTGCCTGCCGCTCGCCATGCGGCGCGTCACTCGGGAGGCGACGGCATGATGTGGAAGACAGCCGCATTCAGCGGCTGGGGCCGGCTGCCCTACGGCACCAGCGAGGCGACGCGACCGGAGCGATTCAGCCAGTTGCGGGCGGCGATGACGGGAAGCGGGCCGGGCAGCCTGATCGCGCGCGGCCTGGGCCGCAGCTACGGCGATTGCGCCGTCAACGAGGGCGGCCGCCTGGTGATGACCGAACGGCTCGATCGCCTCGTCGCCTTCGACGCCGAGTCGGGCGAGGTCGTGGTCGAGGCCGGCATCAGCCTTCGCAGCCTGCTCGACGTCTTCCTGCCACGCGGCTTGATGGTGCCGGTCTGCCCGGGCACCGCCTATGTCACGGTGGGCGGCGCGATCGCCAACGACGTGCACGGCAAGAACCACGAGAAGGACGGCGCCTTCGGCGCCCATGTCGCCTGGTTCGAGCTGATGCTGCCCAGCGGCGAGATCGTGCGCGTGTCGCGCGACAGCGATCCGGCGCTGTTCGACGCCACGGTCGGCGGCATCGGGCTCACGGGGATCATCGTCACCGCCTGCCTGCGCCTTGCCCGCGTTCCGTCGAACGCGCTGATCGTGCGCGAGCGACCGGTGCCGGATCTCGACGCACTGCTGGCCAGGCTGCACGAGGAGGTGGGCGCCACCTATTCGGTGGCCTGGTTCGACGCCCTGGCGAGCGACGGCAATCTCGGCCGCGGCATCGTCGAGACGGCGACGCCGTCGCCGACCGACATCCGGGTCAAGAAGCGCAGTCCGAAATCCCTGCCGGTCACGCCGCCGTCGCTGGTGCTCAATCCGCTCTCGGTGCGCGCCTTCAACGCCCTCTATCGCGCCCGCGTGCCGGCGGCCGGGCGCGAGAGCCTGCGCGGCTACGATGCATTCCTGTTTCCGCTCGACTCGCTGCTGGGCTGGAACCGCATGTACGGCAAGCGTGGCTTCCGCCAGTTCCAGAGCATCGTGCCGGCCGCGGCGCTGGTGCCGCTGCTGGAGCGCATCCGCGAGTCGCGTGCCGGCTCGTTCCTTGCGGTGCTCAAGGCGATGGGGCCGGCCGGAACCGGCATGCTGTCCTTCCCGATGCCGGGCTATGGCGTGGCGCTCGACTTCCCCAACAAGCCGGGCATCGTCGAGCTGCTGGGCGATCTGGAGCGCATCACGCTCGACCACGGCGGGCGCGTCTATCTCGCCAAGGATTCCTGCCTCTCGCCGCAGGGCTTCGCCGCGATGTATCGGCGGCTGCCGGCGTTCCTGGACGTGCTCGAGCGCGTCGATCCGCAGCGGCGGCTGGGCTCGAGCATGTCGCGACGACTGGCGATCCGCGGAGGCGCGCCATGACCATGTCCCGCTGGCTGATCCTGGGTGCCACCTCGCCGATCGCGCGCGAGTTCGCGCGGCTCGCCGCCGCGCGCGGCGTCGACGTCGTGCTCGCCGGCCGCGACCTCGAGGACATGGAGCGCAGCGCCACCGACCTGCGAATCCGCGGCGGCCACGCCGTGTCGGTGGTCGAGTTCGACGCGCTCGACATGGCCTCGCACGAGGCCTTCGTGCGCCGCGTCGCGGCGGAAGGCGAGGGACCGCTCGGCGTCTTCGTCGCCTTCGGCTTCATGCCTTCGCAGGCCGAGATCGACGCCGCGCCCGAGCTCGGCGCGCATGTCATCAACGCCAACTTCACCGGCGCGGCCTCCATCCTGCTGTGGCTCAAGCCGGTGCTGGAGGCGCGCAAGGGCGTGGTCGTGGTGCTCGGTTCGGTGGCCGGCGACCGCGGGCGGGCGTCGAACTACACCTACGGTTCAGCCAAGGCGGGGCTGCACACCTTCCTGCAGGGGCTGCGCATCGTGCTCGATCGCGCCGGCGTGCGGGTGATCAACATCAAGCCGGGCTTCATCGACACCAGCATGAGCTGGGGCAACGTCAAGGACGGCCCGCTGATGGCCACGCCCAGGGCTCTGGCCGAGCGGGCGCTGAAGCTGGCCGAGGGCAGGGGCGCGGGCGAGTCCTATTTCCCGTGGTTCTGGTTCGTCATCATGGCCATCATCAAGTCGGTGCCCTACCGCATCTTCCGCAGGCTGCCGATCTGACCGCCGTGGGGTGAAATTGCGAGCGGCGCGGGTGCGACAGGATTTCCCGGATGCCGAAGGTAAGATAGAAGGATGCATGGCCTGCGAGGATCGGTGATGCGACGAGCGAGTGGATGGATGGTGCTGGCGCTGTGCCTGTCGGCCTGCGCCGATGAGGCGGCTGACCAGGTGGTAAGGGTGACGTCCGACCCACCGGGCGCCTCCTGCCAGGTGACGCGCGAGAACCTGGATCTCGGCACCGTGCCCCAGACGCCGGGCAGCCTGACGGTTTCCAAGGGCATCGCGCCCCTGATCGTCGCCTGTTCGGCGGCGGGCTACGAGACCATCAGCGGCGGCTTCGAGGCGCGTTTCCTCGGCAACCAGCTCTTCACCGCCAGCGGCGGCCAGCCGCCGCAGCTCGACGCGCGTAACTACACCTATCCCGACCAGCTGATGATCACGCTGCGTCGCTAGGGAGGCAAACTATGCGGTTGACCCGTGAGCAGGTCGAGGAGTTCTGGCGCGACGGCTATCTCGTGGTCGAGGACGCCGTGTCGCCCAGCCAGCTCGCCGCGCTGCGCGCCGAGATCGACGGCTGGGTCGAGCAGAGCCGCGCCCATACCCAGCCGTTCGGGCCGCCGACGGTCGACGGAAGACCGCGCTTCGACATGGGCACCGAGCACAGCGCGGCCAGGCCGGCGCTCAGGCGCATCAACAATCCGTCGGACATCTCCGCGGCCTATCTCGAGGTCATGCGCGACGCCGGCACGGTTGACATGGTGGCCGACCTGATCGGCCCGGACGTCAAGTTCCACCACTGCAAGATCAACCTGAAGCTGCCCGGCGCGCGTACCCAGGTCGACTATCACCAGGACTTCGCCTACACGCCGCACACCAACGACGACATCGTCACGGCGCTGCTGTTCCTCGACGACAACGACGCGACCAACGGCGCGCTGACCGTGGTGCCCGGCTCGCACAAGGGGCCGATGCTGTCGCTGTTCCAGGACGAGCGCTTCACCGGTGCGGTCGATCCCAAGGTCGAGGAGGATCTCAAGGCCAGGAGCGTGCCGTGCTACGGCAAGGCCGGCTCGGTCTGCCTGATGCACACCAAGCTGGCGCATGGCTCGCAGCCCAACCGCAGCGATCGCTCGCGCGGCCTCTATATCTGCGTCTACACTGCCGCCGACGCCGTGCCGATCGCGCGCAACCCGATGCCCAGCACCCATGAGGGCGAGATCGTGCGCGGCAAGCCGGCGCGCTTCGCGCGCCTGCAGGCGGGGCAGGTGGAGCTGCCGCAGCAGCCGAAATCGGCCTCGTTCTTCACCGTGCTCGGCCAGGACTCGGCGAAAGCCGCCGCCGAGTGAGCGCCGGCGATCCCGTCCCGGCGATCACCGAGGCCGAGGCCACCGGCGACATCGCAGCGCTCTACGCTGACATCCGCGCCACGCTCGGCGTCGGCGTCGTCAACCTGATCTGGCGCCACCTTGCGACCATCGACGGTGCGCTGCCCTGGGCGTGGTCCGCGGTGCGACCGCTCTACGCCGAGGGCATCATCGAGGGCGAGGCCGAGCGCCTGCGCGAACGCATGCGTCTGCTCGATCTGCCGCGCGTGCCGCCGGAGGTGCTGGTCGCCGTCGGCCTCGACGCCACGGCGCTGGCCGGCGTCAAGACGGTGCTGGCGACCTACGACATCAGCAACACCATGAACCTGCTGGCGCTGTCGGCGCTGCAGGCGAGCCTCGAGGGCAATGTCGTGCCGGGCGCCCAGCTCGCCACGGGGCGGGTGGGCGGTGCCGGGGCGGCGATGCCCAAGCTGCTCTCCGAAGCCGACGTGAGCCCGCAGACCTGGGCGCTTGTGCTGCGCCTGAACATGCTGGGCGAGCGCGACGAGGGCAGGGTGCTGGCCAGCATGTACCGCCATCTCGCGCACTGGCCGGGCGTGCTGGGCGTCGTCTGGGCCTTGCTGGCGCCGGCCGATTCCGACGGCAGCCTGAGCGGCGCCATCGCCGACAACCTCGCCACCGCCAAGGCCCGCGCCAGCGTCCTGGCCGGCCGGTTGCGGCCCGCCGATCTGCCGGCGGGCGAGCGCGCGGCAGCCCACAAGTCGATCGCGCTGTTCGTCGATCACCCGATCGGCAAGATGTCCAGCATCTGCCGCATGCTCAGGCTGGCGATCCGTTAGGCTTCCTGGGACGCCGGCGGTCCCAATCTCACTCGGCCGCTTCGCGCTTGCCGGGCCGCCACG
Source organism: Alphaproteobacteria bacterium (assembly GCA_019635875.1). NCBI lineage: Bacteria > Pseudomonadati > Pseudomonadota > Alphaproteobacteria > Alphaproteobacteria bacterium. The sequence goes on along the minus strand of JAHBYP010000015.1, from coordinate 57,471 downwards.
ACAGCCACTCGGCCATGGCGGCTTCCATGGTCATGAACACCGCGCCGTGCTCCATCAGCTTCTGGATCAGGCGCTCCATCATCATCATGCGATGGCCGCGGCCGATGACGTGCGGATGGAAGGTGTAGGTCAGGATGCCGCGCTCGCGTACCCGGGTCATGTAGACGAAGTCGTCGACGAAATTGTCGAGCACGGCCGAGGCGTTCATCAGGCCCTGCTGCACGCCGCCGTTGGGATTGCGCATGTACTCGAAGTGCGGGAAGTCGTCGAGCGACCACGAGATCGGCATCTCCAGGAGTGACGTCTCTCGCCCGCGCACGAAGGGCTTGAGCAGCTCGACCTGGTCGCCCTGGCGCGCCCAGTAGCAGTCGTAGTCGTCGCCCATCATCGAGCTGTCGTAGCGCATGCCGTGCTTGAGCAGCAGCTCAATGCTGTGCGGGCTGAGATCCCAGGCCGGCGAGCGGTAGCCGCGCGCGGTCTTGCCCGACACGCGCCTGATCGCCTCGTTGCCGCGCACGATCTCCTCTTCCTCCTCCTCGCGGCTGAGCGACACCGGCAGGCGGTGCGTCCAGCCGTGATGCGCCAGCTCGTGGCCGGCGGCGACGTACGACTCGACGCTGGCGGTCGCGCTCTCGATGGTGTGGCCGGGCGTGAAGAAGGTCGCCTTGATGTCGTAGCGCCTGAGCAGCTCGACGATGCGCGGGATGGCGACGAGGTCGTACTCGCCGCGCGAGATCGGCGTCGGCGAGGTCATGCCACGCGAGATGAAGCCGGACATGTGGTCGTGGTCGAAAGTCAGGCAGACGATGTAGCGGCGCATGGCGGCGTCTCCCGCTGACGTGGGGCCGATGCGATGGTATGGTCCGAAGGGCGAGGCGACAACCCGCATGGCGATCCCACGGCCAGCTACATGTTGTCTTTCCCTTGCGGACACCGCATGATCCGTGGCGACAGGTGGGCAGAACGCGGGCGAACGAACGCACGGCGCCGGGACTTTCCCGGTGACAACGAGGCGGCGGCGGCCGGTCCGGATGGGAGGAGCAGGGTTGGTGTTGCACAATTCGTCGGCCGCGGCAGGACGGGGCTAGCGCCGTGACGGAAGCGTCGGCGTCCAGCGCGGGCAGCGCGCAGGAAGCGAAGGTCGTCCTCGATATCGCGAATGTCTCCAAGAAGTTCGGTGGCGTGACGGCCGTCGACGGGGTGTCGGTGCGCGTGCCCAGGGGCCGCATCTACTCCGTCATCGGTCCGAACGGCGCCGGCAAGACGTCGCTGCTCAACATGATCTCGGGCTTCTACAAGCCCGACACCGGCTACATCCACCTCGACGGCCGGGACATCACCTACAAGAAGCCCAATCAGATCGCGGCCATGGGCATCGCGCGCACCTTCCAGAACATCGCGCTGTTCAGCGGCCTGACCGTGCTCGACAACCTGATGCTGGGCCGCCATGTGCGCATGAAGTCCGGCGTCTTCGCCAGCGCTCTGTACTGGGGCTGGGCGCAGAAGGAGGAGGTCGCGCACCGCGAGCGCTGCGAGGAAATCATCGAGTTCCTCAAGCTGCAGGACCTGCGCAAGCAGCAGACGGCGGCGCTGGCGTACGGCCTGCGCAAGCGCGTCGAGCTCGGCCGCGCGCTGGCGCTTGAGCCGCAGGTGCTGCTGCTCGACGAGCCGATGGGCGGCATGAACCAGGAAGAGAAGGAGGAGATGGCGCGCTTCATCCTCGACGTGAATCAGGAGCGCGGCGTCACCGTCGTGTTGATCGAGCACGACATGGGCGTGGTGATGGACATCTCCGACGAGGTCGTCGTGCTTGACCGCGGCCGGCGCATCGGCGGCGGCACGCCCGAAGAGGTCCAGCGCGACCCCAAGGTGATCGAAGCCTATCTCGGCACGGCGAAGGGGGGCGACGCGGCATGAGCGTCCTGCAATCGACCGACACCGACACCCTGCCCAAGCTGATGGCGCGCAACGCCCGACAGTGGCCAACGATGCCGGCCCTGCGCGGCAAGGATCGCGGCATCTGGCGCACCTGCGGCTGGGCGGAGTACCAGGAGCAGACCAGGGACTTCGCGCTCGGCCTGATGGCGCTGGGCTTCAAGCGCGGCGAGAAGCTCACCGTGGTCGGCGACAACCGGCCAAGGCTCTATTTCGCGCAGATCGCCGCGCAGGCGCTGGGCGGCTATTCGGTCCCGGTCTACCAGGACTCGATCGCCAGTGAGCTGGTCTACGTGCTCAATCACGCCGAGGTCTCGGTGGTCGTCGCCGAGGATCAGGAGCAGGTCGACAAGATCCTGTCGCTGCGCGACCAGCTGCCCAATCTGCGCTGGGTGATCTATGATGACGCCCGCGGCATGACGGGCTACGCCGGCCACGATTTCATCCGCTCCTTTGCCTCGGTGCAGGAAGCCGGCCGCGGCCAGGGCGCATCCGGTGTCGCCGCCTTCGAGGCCGAGCTGAAGAAGGGCCAGGCCGACGATCTGGCGATGATCGCCTACACCTCGGGCACCACGGGCAACCCGAAAGGCGTGATGCTCTCGCACCGCAACATGATCTCGATCTCGGAAGGCTTCGCCGCTGCCGAGGGGATCAAGCCGGGCGACAACTGGCTGTCCTACCTGCCGATGGCCTGGGTCGGCGATACGACCTTCACAGTCGGGCTGGGCCTCGTCGTGCCGATCATCGGCAATTGCCCGGAGAACCCCGAGACCGTGCAGCGCGACCTGCGCGAGCTGGGCCCCGACGCGCTGCTGGCGCCGCCGCGCATCTGGGAGAACATGCTCACCACGCTGCAGGTCAAGAGCGGCGACTCGACCCGGCTGAAGAAGTGGGTGTTCGAGCGCTTCCGCGGCCTGGCCGAACGGGTCGAGCTGGCGCGTTCGGAGGGCAGGCCGGTCTCGGCCGTCGACCGGCTGGGTTACGCGCTCGGCGAGTTCCTGGTCTTCGGTCCGGTGCGCGACCAGCTCGGGCTGCGCAACGCGCGCACCTGCTACACCGGCGGCGCGCCGCTGGGACCTGACAATTTCCGCTTCTTCCGCTCCTTCGGCGTCAACCTCAAGCAGGTCTATGGCGCCACCGAAGCCAGCGCGCTGATCGCCGTGCAGCCCAATGCCGAGGCCAACCCCAACACCGTCGGCCGCACCCTGCCGGGCGTACAGGTGCGCGTTGCCGAGAATGGCGAGGTGCATGTCCAGGGCCCCAACATCTTCAAGGGCTACTTCAAGCAGGACGACGTGACCGCCGAGACCATCACCGCGGATGGCTGGCTGAAGACCGGCGATGCCGGCTATGTCGATCCGCAGGGCCACGTCGTGATCATCGATCGCGCCAAGGATGTCGGCAAGCTGTCGGACGGCACGCCCTTCGCGCCGCAATTCGTCGAGAACAAGCTGAAGTTCAGCCCGTTCATCCGCGAGGTCGTGGCCTTCGGCGACCAGCGCCCGTTCGTCGCCGCGATGATCGCCGTCGACCTCAACACGGTCGGGACCTGGGCCGAGAAGCGCAATCTCGCCTACACCAGCTTCATGGACCTCAGCCGCAAGCCCGAGGTCGCCGCGCTGATCCTCGAGGAGGTCGGCAAGTGCAACGTCGGCCTGCCGGAGGCGGCGCAGGTCAGGCGCGTGCTGCTGCTCAACAAGGAGCTCGAGGCGGACGACGCCGAGATGACCCGCACCCGCAAGGTCCGCCGCCGGTTCGTCGCCGAGAAGTACGCGCCGGTGATCGAGGCTTTCTACGGCGGCAAGGCCGATGTCGAGGTGACGATGGAGATCACCTTCGAGGACGGCAGGCGCAGCACCCTGCGCAACACCATCGCGATCCACGACGTGCCCGCGGCCGGTGCCGCGCGGCGCGCGGCGTAGGAGTGGGCACAAGTGACCTGCAATCGCCGCGACAGGATCTTGCCTTCCCCCGGAGGGGGAAGGTGCCCGAAGGGCGGAAGGGGGATGTCGAAGACCGACTCCGGCGCTCGTCTTCGACATCCCCCTTCCGGCGCTGCGCGCCACCTTCCCTCTCCGGGGGAAGGCAAGGCGGATCGCCTGGAACGTAGGGAGGGATAGCGTGGAGTTCTTCCTGCTGCTGATGGGCAACGGCATCCTGATCGGCCTGATGTACTCGCTGATCGCGCTGGGTTTCGTCCTGGTCTACAAGGCGACCGACGCGATCAATTTCGCCCAGGGCGAGTTCGTCATGCTTTCCGCCCTGATCGCCGGCGCGGTGATCGTGGTCGCCGGGCTGCCGTTCTGGATCGCGGTCCTGATCGTGCTGGCGGCAATGATCGGATTCAGCTTCGGGCTGGAGCGCGTCGTGCTGCGCCCGCTGCTCGGCCGGCCGATCGTCGCGGTGATCATGGCGACCATCGGCCTGGCGGCGATCCTGCGCGGCCTGGGCCCGTTCATCTTCGGCGTCGAGACACGCTCGATCTCCCTGCCGGTGAGCGACGATCCGATCATTCTCGGTCCATTCTTCCTGCAGCCGGTGCAGCTCACCGGCGCGCTGGTCGCTCTGATGTTCCTCGGCGGATTCACCTGGTTCTTCCTCAAGAGCCGCATGGGTGTGGCGATGCGCGCCGTCGCCGACAACCAGCAGGTCGCCTCGGCGATGGGCATCAACGTCGAGCGCTACTTCGCGCTGGCCTGGGCGATGGCCGGCATCGTCGCCGCGCTCGGCGGCATCGTCTGGGGCTCGATGCTGGGCATCGACGTGCACGTGGCCCTGGTGGGACTGAAGGTGTTTCCCGTGGTGATCCTGGGCGGGCTCGATTCGATCCCGGGCGCCGTGGTCGGCGGCCTGATCATCGGCATCGTCGAGAACGTCGCCGCCGGCTATCTCGACCCCTATGTCGGCGGCGGCACCAAGGACTTCGCACCTTACGTGCTGATGATCTTGGCGCTGATGGTCAGGCCCTACGGCATCTTCGGCAAACGCAAGATCGAGCGCGTCTGATGTTTCATCGCGAGTCCGGTTACTTCAAGACGACCTACAAGGCGGATCAGGCGCTCTACCCGCTGCCGGTCGCGCGCTGGACCGTCGGATTGCTGGCGCTTGTCTTCCTCGTCCTGCCGCCGCTGCTCACCGCGGCGGGCGGCGGGCAGTCGGCCGAGTACTACACGTCGATCCTCAACATCATCATGATCGCCGTGGTCGGCGCGCTGGGGCTCAACATCCTGGTTGGCTACACCGGCCAGATCTCGATCGGTCACGCCGCCTTCATGTCGGTCGGCGCCTACACCGCGGCCAACCTGGCGGTGCGGCTCGACCTGCCGTTCTGGATCACCCTGCCGGCCGGCGGCTTCATGGCGGCGGCGATCGGCGGGCTGGTCGGCATCCCCTCGCTGCGCATCAAGGGCCTCTACCTTGCCATCGCCACGCTGGCGGCCCAGCTGATCATCGAGTGGGTCATCAACCACGTGCCGTGGATCTCCGGCGGATCGCAGGCCTCGATCGAGGTGCCGCGGCCGACGGTTTTCGGCTACGAGGTCAAGACCCAGCGCGACCTCTACTACTTCCTGCTGTTCTTCGCCGTGATCGCGGTGGTCGCCACCCTGAACCTGGTGCGCAGCCGCATCGGCCGCGCCTTCGTGGCGATCCGCGACCAGGACATCGCCGCCGAGATCATCGGCATCGACATCTTCAGGTACAAGCTGATCGCCTTCGCGATCTCCTCGTTCTACGCCGGGGTCACCGGCGTGCTGTACACCTACTACCTGGGGATCGCGAACTACGAGAACTTCCTGATCACGACCTCGATCGACTACCTGGCGATGATCATCATCGGCGGACTCGGCTCGGTTCTGGGCTCGATCTTCGGCGCGATCTTCGTCACCCTGCTGCCGATCGTGATCCGGCTGGGCATGGAGAATTTCGGCACGCTGCTGTTCACCACGGCGGAGCTCAACAATATCATTCCTGCGGTGCGTCTGGGCGCCTTCGGCCTTCTGATCATCATTTTCCTGGTGCTCGAGCCGGAGGGGCTGAACAGGCTATGGCGCAATGTGCGAAGTTACTTCCGCGTCTGGCCGTTCTCGTACTGAATGTCGTGCGTTTCAAAGAGGGAGGGTGACATGCTGAGTGTTCGGCTATCTGGCGCCGCAGCCATCGCGGCGGGCGCCCTCACGCTGGGGCTGGCCCTGCCGGCCATGGCGCAGCAGAAGGAGATCGTCGTCGGCGTCCAGTGCGACCGCACCGGTGCCACGCAGACGGTGGGCGTCGTGTTCTGCCCGGGCAACCACGACTACGTCGCGTTGATCAACTCGCGCGGCGGCGTCGAGGGCCGGCAGATCAAGGCGATCGAGATCGACCACGAGTACAAGGTGCCGCAGGGCGTCGAGTCCTACGAGCGCCACAAGAAGGAAGGCGCCGTGAGCATCCTGCTCTACGGCACGCCGCACACCCAGGCGCTGACGGCGAAGATGCGCGAGGACAAGATCCCCGGCACGTCGCCCGGCTTCGGCAGCGCCGCGGGCGCCGACGGCCAGCGCTATCCGTACCTGTTCCCGGTGGCCGCGACCTACTGGTCGCAGGCGGCCGCCGCGGTGAAGTTCACCAAGGACAAGCTGGGCGGCAACCTCAAGGGCAAGAAGATCGCCTACCTGTTCTACGACAACCCGGCGGGCAAGGAACCGCTGGTGATCCTCGAGGACCTCGCCAAGCTGGAGGGCTTCGAGCTCAGGACCTTCGCCGTGCCGGCGCCGGGCGTCGAGATGGGGCCGCAGGTGCTCGACATCGCCCAGCGCTTCCGCGCCGACTACGTGATCGCCCACCTGTTCGGCCGCTCGCCGTCGGTGTCGATCAAGGAGTTCAAGCGCGTCGGCTATCCGCTGTCGAAGGTCGTGTCGCTGGTGTGGGGCGGCGCCGAGGCTGACCTCGCGGCGGCCGGCGGCGGCGCCATCGCCGAAGGCTACAACACCATCCAGTTCGCCGGCGTGGGCACCGACTACCAGGTGCACAAGGACATCGCCGAGATGTACAAGAAGCAGGGCAAGCAGCCGCCCAAGGAGATGGCCTCCACGGTGTACTACAACCGCGGCATCTTCCACATGGCGACGCATGTCGAGGCGATCCGCAACGCGCTGAAGGCCAAGGGCGCCAACGCGCAGATCACCGGCGAGGACGTCAAGAACGGCTTCGAGAAGATCAAGGGTGTCACGCTGGGCGGCCTGATGCCGCCGATGGAGCTGACGCCGACCGACCACGAGGGTGGCGGCTGGGTTCAGATCTTCACGGTCAAGGGCGGCAAGCTGACCAAGGCCTCGGACTGGTTCCGCGCGTACCCCGACGTGATCAAAAAGCACATCGAGGCCGACGCCAAGAAGTCCTGACGACACATGGGCGGGGCGGGGCCCTCGGGCTCCGCCTCTTCTTCTCTCCCTCTCCCCGCAAGCGGGGAGAGGGAGCAGACAGTCAAGGCAAGGGCCATGCTGAGCCTGAACAACATCGAGGTCGTCTACGACGGCGTGATCCTGGTGCTGAAGGGCGTCTCGGTCGAGGTGCGCGAAGGCGCCATCACGACCATTCTCGGCGCCAACGGCGCCGGCAAGACGACGACGCTCAAGGCGATCTCCGGCGTGCTCTACAGCGAGCGCGGCGAGATCACCAAGGGCTCGATCGAGCTCGACGGGCAGCGGCTCAACGGCCAGCGCGCGCACGAGGTGGCGCGGCTGGGCATCGCCCAGGTCTTCGAGGGCCGCCGCGTCTTCGAGCACCTCACCGCCGAGGAGAACCTGATCGCCGGCGGCCACATCCAGCCGGACATTAAGTCGATCCGCCAGGGGATCGACATGGTCTACAGCTACTTCCCGCGCCTGAAGGAACGGCGCAACCAGCAATCGGGCTACCTCTCGGGCGGCGAGCAGCAGATGCTGGCGATCGGCCGCGCGCTGATGAGCAAGCCGAAGGTCGTGCTGCTCGACGAGCCGTCGCTCGGCCTGGCGCCGATGCTGGTCGAAGAGATCTTCGCCATCGTGCAGCGGTTGGTGAAGCAGGAGAAGCTCACCGTGCTGCTGGTCGAGCAGAACGCCACCATGGCGCTTGGCATCGCCGAGCACGGCTACGTCATGGAGAACGGCCGCATCGTGCTCGAGGGCGACGCCGAGAAGCTGCGCACGAACTCCGACATCAAGGAATTCTACCTCGGCCTCAACGAGGTCGGCACGCGCAAGTCCTACCGCGACGTCAAGCACTACCGCCGGCGCAAGCGCTGGCTCTCGTGAAGCGCGCCTGAGGCGGCTATACTGCCGCCATGGCAGCCCACGACGATCTCCGCAAGCTGTTCGAGAACGCCACGCGCATCGTGGGATTCACGGGCGCGGGCATCTCGACCGAGTCGGGCATTCCAGACTTCCGCTCGCCCGGCGGCATCTGGACGCGCTACCAGCCGATCCAGTTCCAGGACTTCATGGCCTCCGAGGAGATGCGCCGCGAATCCTGGCGGCGCAAGTTCGCCACCGACGAGGTGATGCGCAAGGCGACGCCCAATGCCGGCCATCGCGCCATGGCGCGGCTGGTCGAGATGGGCAAGATGAGCGCCATCATCACCCAGAACGTCGACGGCCTGCACCAGGCGTCGGGCGTTCCCGACTCGAAGGTGATCGAGCTGCACGGCAACTCGACCTACGCCACCTGCCTCGATTGCGGCGAGCGCCACGAGCTCGACGACATCAGGAAGGTGTTCGGCAGGGACGAGACGCTGCCGGAATGCCGCAAGTGCGACGGCATCATCAAGACCGCGACGATCTCGTTCGGGCAGGCGATGCCCGTCGTGCCGATGGCGCGCGCCCAGGAAGAGACGATGGCGGCCGACCTGTTCATCGTGCTCGGCAGCTCGCTGGTGGTCTATCCGGCGGCGGCGTTCCCGACCATGGCCAAGCGCAACGGCGCGAAGCTGGCGATCATCAATCGCGATCCCACCGACCAGGACAGGATCGCCGACCTTGTCGTGCACGACGAGATCGGCCCGATCATGAGCCGGGCCGTTGGGGTGAACTAGGCTTCCCCAAGGGAACAGGTCATGCCTTCCCCCGCCAGTGGGAGAAGGTAAGCGGTGCTGCCACGCCGAGCACGGCTAGGAATCTAAATAATCCCTGTCCCACTTGCACCAAAGGGGCGTCGGCGACACGCGTAGGGGTTAAAATTGCTCCCGGCGGCGAGAGGTGTAGCTTCGCCGCCATGAGCACGGAAACCACACCCCCTCTCTCGCCGCGCCACGAGCGCTTCGTCCTGGAGTTCCTCAAGGACGGCAATGCCACCCAGGCCTATGTCCGCGCCGGCTATTCGCCGCGCGGCGCCCAGCCCAGCGCCTCCCGGCTCTTGCGTGACCCCAAGATTGAGGCCGCCATCGCCGCCGGCCGGGCGCGCATGGCCCAGGCCCTCGAGGTCGACGTCACCCGCCTGGCCCAGGAATACGCCAGGATCGCCTTCGCCAATGTCGTGGACTTCCTCACCGTCGAGGCCGACGGCCGGGTGCGCGTCGACCTGATGAAGGCGAGCCAGGCGCAGTGCGCCAGCATCGTCGAGCTGAAGGTCAGCAACCATGGCAAACAAGAGCAGACCGTGACCCTGAAGCTCGGCAAGCTGCAGGCGCTGAACATGCTGACGAAGCAGGTCGGCCTGCTGGTGGCCAAGCCGAAGCCGGGGCTGACGCCGGAGGATCGCGAGCGCTACGAGGAGCGCATCGCCGGCTACGAGCGCGGGCTCGACCATAGAGATGAAGAGAAACGGCGCTGGCGCCAGGAGCTCGAGGAGGTGCGCGCCGCGCTCGCGGCGGCGCACGCCACCATCGACGCCGCCAACCTGATCCGCCCCGGCCCCGGCAAGCCGCCGCCGCCAGAGTCGCCTACAGAGTCGCCACCCACCGAGTCGCCGCCCGCCGAGTCACCGCCTGCCGAGACGAAAGCCGAGCCGCAGCGCGTGGTCGAGCCGGGCATGCCGACGACGCCGCCGCCGGATTACACGCCCGGCCACCTCAACGGCAAGATGATCCAACGCAGCGGGACCCGGCTCGGGCCGAACTGGGCCGACGCCCTGCGCGACATGAAACCCGGCGGCTTCGACCCGCCCGGCTATGCCATGCAAGCCGAGGACACCGACGACGATCTGCCGGACTGGCTGTACGGGCCGGAACAATGACGCGGCGATGACAGGTCTGGCGCCGCGCCCGGCTCTCAAGCTTCCCCTCCGGGGGAGGCTGGGGAAGAGAGACTCAAAACAGATGAATCACGTGCGGCGCGAAGAGACCGATGGCGGCGAAGGCGGCCCCGACCGCGCCGAGACCGACGGCGAACCAGACCAGCATGCCGATGCCGGTAATGATCGCGGCCGAAGCGAGCACGATGGCGATCTGGATGGAGGCCGACGCCACCTCGTAGTGGTGATGCGCCGCCGCGGCGTCGTCGCGCTTCTTTTCCGCCGCCTTGGCTCGCGTGGTCAGCTCGCGGCGGCCATCGTTCTCCTTTGGATCGCTCTCGTAGCGCGCGATCTGGCGCTTCCAGTGCTCGATGCCGCGCCGGGCCGCCTCGCGCTGCGCCTCGTTGGTCATGGCGTGCATCGCGATCTCGGTGTCCTCGATCTGCGCGCGCACCACGGTCAGGCGCACGGTCTTGCCCTGGAAATAGCCCCACAAATTGGCCGCCTCGATGTTCTGCGCCAGGGTCGTGGTCTGGGCCGCCTTGCCCAGCGTCTCGGAGATCGCCAGCAGGAGCGCGAGGATGGAAATGATCAGGGCGATCTGCTTGTTGCTGGCGCCGTGATGCTCGGCGTGCTCCGCCTGCTCGTGCGGTGCGTGCCCGTGTCCGGCCATCGATTGCCTCTCCCGTCCAGCTGTGAGCGTGACGACATCGCGCCGTACGCGTGTCGATTGCCAGCACGCTAGCAGGCAGGTTTAATCGCAATCTGACAACCTGAGGGGATAACGCCATGAACTTCGCCAGATGGACCACTGTCGTGGCGGCCGTCGCGTTCGGCGCCATGACGAGCGTCGCGTCGGCGCAGCAGTTGCAATTCTTCCGCATCGGCACGGGCGGCACGGCCGGCACGTACTATCCGCTTGCCGGCGTGATCGCCAATGCGGTTTCGAACCCGCCGGGCAGCCGGGCCTGCGACGCCGGGGGCTCGTGCGGCGTGCCCGGTCTGGTGGCCACGGCGGTGGCGACCAACGGCTCGGTGGCCAACGTCAACGGCATCGCCGGCGGCAGCCTCGAGTCGGGGTTCTCGCAGTCGGACGTCGCCTTCTGGGCCTATACCGGCACCGGCATCTACGAAGGCAAGCCCAAGGTCGACACGCTGCGCGCCATCGCCAACCTCTATCCCGAGAGCTTCCACCTGGTGGCGCGCAAGGGCAGCGGCATCAAGGGCGTGCCCGACCTGAAGGGCAAGCGGGTGTCGCTCGACGAGCCGGGCTCCGGCACGCTGGTCGATGCCCGCCTGATCCTCGCCGCCTTCGGCATGACGGAAAAGGATGTCAAGGCCGAGTATCTCAAGCCCCAGCAATCCGCCGACAAGCTCAAGGACGGCGCGATCGACGCCTTCATCAGCGTCTCGGGCTATCCCCAAGGCGCCATCGCCGAGCTGGCCGCAACCGCGGGCATCGAGCTGATCCCGATCGAGGGACCGGCGGTCGACAAGCTGCTGGCGCAGTACAGCTTCTTCGCCAAGGACGCGATTCCGGACACCGCCTACAAGGGCGTCGCCGGCGTCAAGACGGTGAGCGTCAACGCCCAGTGGCTGACCTCGACCAAGCAGTCCGAGGCGCTGGTCTACGGCATCGTCCAGGCCCTGTGGAACGCCAACACCCGCAAGCTGCTCGACGCCGGCCATGCCAAGGGCAAAGAGATCAAGCTGGAAACGGCACTCACCGGCATCGGCATCCCGCTGCATCCCGGCGCCGAGAAGTTCTACAAGGAGAAGGGGCTGAAGAAATAGGGCCACGGGGCCACACACGGTACCATCTGTCATCCCGAGCGCAGCGAGGGATCTAGGACAACCACTAGATCCCTCGCTGTGCTCGGGATGAGAGGCCCTTGAGTCAATCTGTCCGAAGTCCTGATGACCACCGACATCGACCTCAAGAAGGCGGAGGAGCTCGAGCGGAAGTTCGATACCGAGGTCCGCTTCCGCCCCATCCTGCCGCCGGCGTCGTGGATCGTCGCCGGCCTGCTGTTCGTCCTGTCGTGCTTCCATTTCTACACCGCGGGCTTCGGGCTGCTGCGCGAGACGACGCATCGCGGCATCCACATGGCCTTCGTCATCGGCCTGATCTTCCTGGTCTTCGCGCTGGCGCGCAGCCAGGCCGATCGCGGGCGTCCGGCGAGCCTGCTGGCGCCCGGCGGCGTGCCTCTGTTCGACTGGCTGCTGATGGCCGCGACTGTGGCGGCGGCGCTCTACATCCCGTTCGTCTTCCATGACCTGGCGTTCCGCGTCGGCAATCCGCTGCTCATCGACGTCGTCATGGGCACGGTGCTGATCGGGGCGGTGCTCGAGGCGACGCGGCGCACCATGGGCTGGCCGCTGGTGATCATCGCCGGCGTCTTCATCGTCTACGCGCTGGTCGGGCCGTGGATGCCCGGCATCCTGGTGCACCCCGGCGCGACCTGGAACGAGGTGGTGAACCACCTCTATCTCACCAGCCAGGGAATCTACGGCATCCCGATCGGCGTGGTGGCGACCTACGTCTTCCACTACGTGCTGTTCGGCGTGCTGGCCATGCGCATCGGCCTGGGCCAGCTCTTCCTCGATCTCGCCATGGCGGCCGCCGGCCGCTACGCCGGCGGGCCGGCCAAGGTGTCGATCTTCGGCTCGGGACTGTTCGGCATGATCTCCGGCTCGTCGGTGGCCAACGCCGTGACTGTGGGCTCGCTGACCATCCCGATGATGACTCGGCTGGGCTACCAGCGGCACTTCGCGGCCGGCGTCGAGTCGACCGCCAGCACCGGCGGGCAGATCACGCCACCGGTCATGGGCGCCGCCGCCTTCCTCATGATCGAGTACCTTGGCCTGCCGTACCAGACGATCATCATCGCCGCGACCCTGCCGGCCGCCATGCATTTCTTCGGCGTCTTCGTGCAGACGCACTTCGAGGCCAAGCGCCATGGCCTGCGCGGCGTGGCGCCGGAGGACCTGCCGAACCTCCGGCAATCGCTCCGGCGCGACTGGCCGACCCTGATACCGCTGTTCGGCCTGCTGATCGTGCTGTTCGCCGACTTCACGCCCTACGTGGCCGCCTTCACCGGCATCCTGCTGTGCCTGGTCGTGGGGCTGGCGCGCCGCAGCGACGGTCGGCCGCCGATCGTCGAGACCGTGCTGGTCGCGCTGTGGTTCGTCTTCTTCTTCAAGGGGCGATCCTTCCTGCCGCCGATCGTGCTCGATCACTTCGAGATGGTCAGCGGGCTGCTGATGATCGCGCTGCTGCTCGTGCTGTGGCGGCTTAACAAGGCGCCCAGGCAGCCCTGGACGGAGCTGTTCGACGGCTTCGTCGTCGGCGCCAAGTACGCGCTCGCTGTCGGTGCGGCGGCGGCCTGCGTCGGCATCATCATCGGCATCGTCACGCTCACGGGCGTCGGCTTCAAGATCGCCTTCATCACCGTCGAGGCGGCGAGAGCGCTGTCCGAGAGCGCGCCGGTCACCGCGGTCGCCGGCCTGCTGGGCTACGGTTCGGGCGAGCAGGCGCTCGTGCTGTTCTTCACCCTGGTGCTGATCGCCATGGTCTGCATCGTGATGGGCTGCGGCATCCCCACGACCTCGACCTACATCATCATGGTCGCGGTCGCCGCGCCGGCGCTGAAGCTGCTGGGCGTGCCCGACCTGGTGAGCCACTTCTTCGTCTTCTACTACGGGGTGCTGGCCGACATCACGCCGCCGGTGGCGGTTGCCGCGTACGCGGCCGCGAGCATGGCCAACGCCGATCCGTTCAAGACCGGCAACACCGCCTTCCGCCTCGCCCTGGGCAAGGCGCTGGTGCCCTTCGTCTTCGTCTACTCGCCCGTGATGATGATCGTGCTGCCCGGCTTCCACTGGGGCGAGTTCATCGTCACCGTCGGCGGCTGCCTGATCGGCATCGCCATGCTGTCGGCCGCCTTCGCCGGCTGGCTGTTCACCCACATGTCGCAATGGGAGCGGTGGCTGATCGGCATCGCCTCGCTGCCGGTGGTCGCGCCCGGCCTGACCCCGACGCTGGTCGGGCTGGCGGCGGGCGCGCCGGTGCTAGTCAGCCAGATCGTCAAGGCGAGACGGGCGGCGGCTCCCGCCTAGTGCGATTCGCGCGGTACCGCCGCGCCGCGCTTGCCGGCCAGGAAGTCGAGGTCGGCACCCTTGTCGGCCTGGGTGACGTGGTCGACGTAGAGCTTGGCGTAGCCGCTGAGATGCGGTGAGGCGAAGCCCTTCCAGGCCCTGCGGCGCTTTTCCAGCTCTTCCTCCGGCACGTCGAGATGCAGGCGGCGCTTCTTCACGTCGAGCTCGATCCAGTCACCGGTCTTCACCAGCGCCAGCGGACCGCCGGCCGCCGCCTCGGGCGCCACGTGCAGCACCACCGTGCCGTAGGCGGTGCCCGACATGCGTGCGTCGGAGATGCGCACCATGTCCTTGACGCCCTTCTCGAGCAGCTTCTTGGGCAGCGGCATGTTGCCGACCTCGGCCATGCCGGGATAGCCCTTGGGCCCGCAGTACTTCAGCACCATGACGCTGTTCTCGTCGACGTCGAGCCTGGGATCGTCGGTGCGCGCGCGCAGGTCCTCGATGCTTTCGAAGACGATGGCGCGGCCGCGATGCTTCATCAGCCTGGGCGTCGCGGCCGAAGGCTTGAGGATGGCGCCGTCGGGGGCGAGGTTGCCGCGCAGCACAGCGACGCCGCCATTGGGCTTGAACGGCTTGCTGACCGGGAAGATCACCTTGCGGTTCCAGACCTCGGCGTCCTTGCTGTTGTTCCACAGGGTCTCGCCGTTGACCGTCACCGCCTTCTTGTCGAGCAGGCCGGCCTCGCCCAGCTCGCGCACTACCGCGGGCACGCCGCCGGCGTAGTAGAAATCCTCCATCAGGTACTCGCCCGACGGCATCAGGTTGACCAGGCAGGGAATGTCGCGGCCCAGCCGGTCCCAGTCGTCGAGCGTGATGTCGATGCCCATGCGCCCGGCGAGCGCCAGCAGGTGGATCACCGCGTTGGTCGAGCCGCCGATCGCGCCGTTGACGCGGATCGCGTTCTCGAAGTTCGCCTTCGTCAGCACCTTGGACATCCTGAGGTCCTGCTTGACCATCTCGACGATGCGGCGGCCGACCATGAAGGCGAGCGCATAGCGGCGGGAGTCGGCGGCGGGGATCGCGGCGTTGGTCGGCAGGCCCATGCCCAGCGACTCGACCATGCTGGCCATGGTCGAGGCGGTGCCCATGGTCATGCAATGGCCGGCGCTGCGCGAGTTGGCGGCCTCGGCGTTCATGAAATCCTGCAGGGTCATCTCGCCGGCGCGCACCATCTCGCTGAACTTCCAGACATGCGTGCCCGAGCCGATCAGCTCGCCCCTGTAGTGGCCGTTGAGCATCGGCCCGCCCGACAGCGCGATGCTGGGCAGGTCGCAGCTCGCCGCGCCCATCAGCAGGGCGGGGGTGGTCTTGTCGCAGCCGACCATCAGCACCACGCCGTCCAGCGGGTTGGCACGGATCGCCTCCTCGACATCCATGCTGGCGAGGTTGCGGTAGAGCATCGCGGTGGGCCGCAGCAGGGTCTCGCCGGTCGAGAACACGGGGAACTCCAGCGGGAAGCCGCCGGCCTCGTAGACGCCGCGCTTCACGTGCTCGGCCAGGGTGCGGAAATGCGCGTTGCACGGCGTCAGGTCGGACCAGGTGTTGCAGATGCCGATCACCGGGCGGCCGTCGAACAGATGCGAGGGATGGCCCTGGTTCTTCATCCAGCTGCGATGGGTGTAGCCGTCGCGATCGGAATGGCCGAACCACGCGGAACTGCGCAGCGCCTTTTTGCGAGGCTTCGCCGACTTCGATGCGGCGCTCTTCTTCGTGCTTTTGGCCATCTCGGTTTCCTCCTTGATCCCTACGGCATAGTAGCGCGCTGGATACGGCGTTCGTCGAGGCCCACGGAGCGGGCGCAGACCACAAGGCTGGCCCAGGTGTCGTCAGGCAGCGGGATGCCTTCGGCGGTGCGCCTGGCCCGGTAGCGCGCCTCGGGCTCGCCGGGGACCAGCACCTCTTCGCCGGCGCTCACCGGCTTGGAGCCTTTCACGAAGTCGGTGTAGCGGTCGACCTCGGGGCCGAAGAAGCCGGTAGGGTCGATTACCCTGGGATCGACGTAGAACGAGAACATGCCGTTGGCGAAGGGCCGGTCGAACCGGGTGGCACCGTTGCCGGAGAGCGCCCCGCCCAGCAGCTCGCACATGAAGGCCAGTCCCGAGCCCTTGTGCTCGCCGAAGGCGCGGATCGCGCCCTTGCTCTTGCGGTGATCGCGCGGGCCCTCGGGCGTGTACGCGCCGTACAGAATGTGCGGATCGCCGCTGGCCTTGCCGTCCTGGTCGATCAGCGCGTCGTCGGGCACCTTCTTGCCGCCCTGGCTGGCGACCAGAACCTTGCCCTCGGCGACGATCGAGGTGGCGAAGTCGAGCACCAGCGGCTCGCGGCCGGGGCGGGGGATGCCGACGCAGTAGGGCGCCGTCGAGAAGCGCCGGTCGACGCCGCCATAGGGCGCCACCAGCACCGAGCCGGCGGCGTTGACGAAGTGCACCGAGACCAGGCCCTCGGCCGCGGCCATCTCGGCCCAGTCGCCGGTGCGGCCGGTATGGCCGGCGTTGCGCAGGGCCACGGCGGACAGCCCGTTGCGCCGGCACTTGTCGATGCCGATGCGCACCGCCTGCGGGCCCACCGTCTGGCCGAAGCCGAACTTGCCGTCGACCACCGCCAGCACCGGCGTGTCGATCAGCACCTCGACCTCGACATCGGCCCGGGTGAGCTTGTCGGCGAGGTTCCTGACGTAGCGCGGCACGCGGATGACGCCGTGGCTGTCGTGGCCGGTGAGGTTGGATTCGACCAGGTAGTGGCCGATGCGCTGGGCCTCGGCCGCCGAGCACCCCGCGGACGCGAAGATGTCGCGGACAAATTCCTTGAGATTCAATGCTTTGATCGTGACCATGGACCAGGCTCGTCACACTGTGTAGGGGATGGTGAATGGACGTTGAACGGCGTTCAGCCTATATGGAAGTCCCCTTGATGAGGACTGACCGGATGGTCGCCGAGACAGCGCCCAACGCGGCGTTCACGCAGACTGAGACGCCGCTGCCGCACCCGGAGCGGGCGAAGCAGATTCTCGCCGCGCACCCTGGGGTGCGCGCGCTGTTCGAGCGCGACCCATGGTCGGCGCTGTGGACGGTGCTGCTGGTGGCGCTGCAGGTCGCCATCGCCATCGGGCTTGCCGTGCTCGACGCGCCGTGGTGGGCGATCGTCATCGCAGCCTACGCCGTCGGCGCCTTCGTCAATCACGCGCTCTTCGTGCTGATCCACGACTACACGCACAACGCCGTGTTCAGGACCGCCAACGCCAACCGGCTGGGCTCGATCTTCGCCAACATCGCCATCGTCTTCCCGGCGGCGATCGGCTTCCGCAACTACCACCTGCTGCACCACAAGTATCTCGGCATCCCCGGGCTGGACGCCGACGTGCCGACGCCGACCGAGGCGCGCTGGGTGGGCAACAGCTGGTGGCGCAAGACCTTCTGGCTTTCCATGTTCTGGGCGGTGCAGGGCATCCTGCGGCCGACCACGGTGAAGGCGATCCGCACCGTCGACGGCTGGGTGGTGTTCAACGCTGTCGCCATGGCCGCGGCGATGGCGCCGATCGTCTGGTTCTTCGGCTGGTGGCCGGTTGCCTACCTGTTCATCTCCACCCTGTTCTCGCTGGGCGTGCACCCGGTGGGCGCGCGCTGGATCCAGGAGCACTACGTGTTCAAGGAGGGGCAGGAGACCTATTCCTATTACGGCCCGCTCAACAAGCTGTCGTTCAACATGGGTTACCACAACGAGCACCACGACTTCCCCCAGGTGCCGTGGTCGCGCCTGCCTGATGTGCGCGCCGCGGCGCCGGAGTTCTACGACCACCTCTATCACCACCGGTCGTGGACCAGGCTGCTGTTCCACGTCCTCTTCAGCCGCAGGTTCCGCCTGCACAACCGCATCGTGCGGCCGATGCCCGAGGGCATGAAGGACGTAGTCGCGGCGTGAGGTTCTCCCTCTCCCCGCTTGCGGGGAGAGGGTCGGGGTGAGGGGCAGTTTCTGGTTGCGCACGACGACGGTGCGACACCTGGTGCAGCCCCTCACCCTAACCCTCTCCCCGCAGGCGGGGAGAGGGAACAAAAAACCTTATGCCTTGACGTGCGGCTGGCGCAGGCCGGCGATGTAGCCCCTGTTGTGTGTCGGCGTGATCGTCACCTCGTTGATCACCACGTGCGGCGGCAGGCAGGCGATGTAGCGGATCAGATCGCCGCAATCCTCGGACTGCACCATCTTCGCGCGATCCGCCTTGCTCACCGGCACCGGCCGCTTGTCGAGGATCGGAGTGGCCACCTCACCGGGGCAGACGACGCAGGAGCGGATGCCGTTGACGCACTCCTCCATGTTGATGGTGTGGCTCATCGCCACCACGCCGTGCTTGGCGGCGGAGTAGGCGGCACCGCTCAGCACGCTGGGCTGGCGGCCGGCCATCGAGGAGGTGTGGATCAGCACGCCGTCGCCGCGCTTGCGCATCATCGGCAGCACGGCGCTGACGCAGTAGAACGCGCTCGACAGGTTGCCGTCGATCACCTGCTCGGCGCCGGCCGGCGTCAGCTGCTTCCAGCTGCGCTCCAGGATGTTGAGCCCGGCGTTGTTGACCAGGATGTCGCAGCGGCCGAACCGCTTCTCGATGCCGGCGGCGATGCGCGTCACCACGCTCGCCTTCATCAGGTCGCCGGCCTGCACCACGGTCTTGCCGCCGGCCCGCTTGATGGTCGCGGCCGTCGCCTCCAGCGGCTCCTTGCGCCTTCCGGTCAGCACCACCGTGGCACCTTCACCGGCCAGCGCGATGGCGGCGGCCTGACCGATGCCGCTGCCCGCACCGGTGACCCATGCGACCTTGCCGTTCAACGCGCCCATGATGCTTCTCCCTTCGACCGGATTGCCGCAAACGCAAAGCGGCGCCGCTGGGGCGCCGCCTGGGAATCGCCGACGACGCTCAGAGAACCTGCTCGGTCTTGTCGTCGATCAGATGCATGTTGGCCATGTCGGCGCACAGCTTCATGGACTCGCCCTCGCGCGCACCGGAATTGGGATTGACCCGGCCGCAGACGTCGACGCCGTTGACCGCGAAATAGACCAGCGTCTCCATGCCCATCGGCTCGGTGACGTCGAGCCTGACGTCGAAGGTCTGCATGTCGGCCTCGAGATGCGGGCGCGTCTCGGTGAGGTGCTCCGGCCGCAGGCCGAACAGCAGGCCGGGCTTGCCGACATGGGCGCGGTAGCGCGCCGCGCGCGAGGCCGGCACCGCCAGGCTGATCGTGTCCGACAGCCTGACCTTCAGCGCATCGCCCGAGCCCTCGAGCTGGCAGGACAGCATGTTCATCGCCGGCGAGCCGATGAAGCCCGCGACGAACTTGGTCTTGGGCGAGTGGTAGAGCTCGTTGGGCGGCCCGACCTGCTCGATGTTGCCGCCGTTCATCACCACCACGCGGTCGGCCAAGGTCATCGCCTCGATCTGGTCGTGGGTGACGTAGACCGTGGTAGTGCGCACCTTCTGGTGCACCTTCTTGATCTCGGTGCGCATCTGCACGCGCAGCTTGGCGTCGAGATTGCTGAGCGGTTCGTCGAACAGGAATACCTTGGGGTCGCGCACGATGGCCCGGCCCATGGCGACGCGCTGGCGCTGGCCGCCGGAGAGCTGCTTGGGCTTGCGGTCGAGCAGCTCGGTGATGTCGAGGATCTGCGCCGCCTGGCGCACCCGCTGGTCGATGATGTCCTTGGGCGTGCGCTTGAGCTTCAGCCCGAACGACATGTTCTCGTAGACGTTCATGTGCGGGTAGAGCGCGTAGTTCTGGAACACCATGGCGATGTCCCGGTCCTTCGGCGGCACGTCGTTGATCACGTCGCCGCCGATGGCGATGTCGCCGCCGGTGATCTCCTCGAGGCCGGCGATCATGCGCAGGGTCGTGCTCTTGCCGCAGCCCGAGGGACCGACGAGGACGACGAACTCCTTGTCCATGATGTCGAGGTCGATGCCGCGGACGGCCAGGACCTCGTCGTACTTCTTGATGACCTTGCGCAACGTTACCTGAGCCATGGCCGACTAACCCTTCGTGGCGCCGGCCGTCAGGCCCGCAATGTAATAGTCCATCAGGAAGGCGTAGATGATCAGCGGCGGCGCGGCGCCGAGCAGGGCGCCGGCCATGATCTGCCCCCAGTTGAAGACGTCGCCCTTGATCAGGGTGCTGATGATGCCGACCGGCAGCACCAGATCGCTGTTCGACGTGGTGAAGGCCAGCGGATAGAGAAACTGCGCCCACGACACGGTGAAGGCGAAGATGGTCGCCGCGATGATGCCGGGCAATGCCACCGGGATGAAGATCTTGGTCAGCGTCTGGAACCATGTGGCGCCGTCGATCAGGGCCGCCTCGTCGAGCTCCTTGGGGATCGAGGCGAAGTAGCCGATCATGATCCAGGTGCAGAACGGCACGGTGAGCGTCGGATAGAGGATGATCATCGTCCACCAGTTGTTGAGCAACTGGATGCCGGTGAGGTCGTAGACCCAGGCGAACATCTTGAACAACGGGATGAACAGCAGGGTCTCGGGGATCAGGTAGGTGAGGAACACCCCGGTAGCGAGCGTCGCCGAGCCCCAGAACTTCATGCGCGCGAGCGCGAAGGCGGCGACGACGCTGATCAGCATGGTGATGGTCACGACGCAGATGGCGATCAGCGCCGAGTTGCGGAAGAAGCCCAGGAACTCGTTGTTGGTGAGCAGCGCTTCGTAGTTCGAGAGGGTCGGCTCGTAGACCCACCACGGATTGATCTCGGCCGACATCTCCGCGCTCGTCTTGATCGAGGTGACGAACATGTAGACCGGGGGCGTGAGGAAGAAGATCGCGAACAGGATCAGGAAGAAGTACGACCAGCGCAGCGCCCAGCGCCGGTCGCGGCTCATGCTGCCGTAGCGGACGCGCGTCGGCGCCCCCGATGTGGCGATCGCGGTGTCGGTGGCCATCAGACCTCACTCCCGCGCTTGTTGATGTCGCGCAAGATCACCGTCGCGGCGATGGCGAGAATCGGAACCATGAACAGCGATACCGCGGCGCCCAGCGGGATGTCGCCGCTTTCGATGCCCAGCCTGAATGCCCAGGTCGCGAACAGATGCGTCGAGTTCAGCGGATCGCCGCGCGTCAGCACGCGCACGATGTCGAAATTGGCGAATGTCAGGATGGTCGAGAACAGCGCCGTGATGGCGATGATGTTTCGCATCATCGGCAGGTTGATGTACCAGATGCGCTGCCACCAGCTGGCGCCATCGATCGCGGCGGCCTCGTGCAATTGCTCGGGCACGGATTTCAGCGCTGCCAGGTACATGATCATGAAGAACGGCGCGCCGATCCAGACGTTGACCAGGATGACGCAGAAGCGCGCCCACGCGGTCTCGCCGAGCCAGGGGATCGGGCCGATGCCCAGCGGTGCCAGCAGCCAGTTGAAGGCGCTGTAGGCGGGATCGAAGAGCCACAGCCAGGACAGGGTGCTCATCGCCGCCGGGATGACCCACGGCACCAGCAGCATGCCGCGCCATTTGCGCTGCTTCCTGCCCGGGACGTTGTTGACCAGATGGGCGACGATGAAGCCGATGAGGGCCTTGAAGATCACGGCCGAGATGGCGAACAGGCAGGACTGCCAGACCACCATCCAGAAGGTCTCGCGGCCGAACAGGAAGTCGAAGTTCCCGAAGCCGACGAACTTGGTCATGCCCTTGTTGAGCATGGCGAGATAGATCGCGTAGGCTGCCGGATACGCCACCAGGATGAGGATCAGCAGAATCAGTGGCAGGGTCATCAGGAAGGCGATGGTCGACTTGCGCTGCATGAGCCGATGCAGACTGCTGCGCTTGTCGGTGCCCGCGGTATCGGCGGCCCTCAGGGCGGTATCGGCCATCGGGTGCTCCTGGCGTATCGGTGAGTGCGGCAGAACCGGGGCGCCGGGGCGCCCCGGTTCTCCAGCAGGTCAGCTGCGCATGAAGCCCTCGAGCTCGCCTTCGGCCCAGCTGAGTACCCTGTCCATCGCTTCGCCCTTGATGGCGTAGCGCACCACCATCTGCGTCTGCAGGCCGTGCCGGTAGATCTGCACGGCGATCTTGTGCGGGGCCGGCGCCGCGGCGATCGACAGGATCTGGTGGTCGTAGGGATTCGGGTAGTGATAGAGCGTGCCCTTCGGCGGACCCTCTTCCGCCCACACCTTCATTGTCGTCAGGTTGGCGAAAGCGGGGATGTCGTAGCCGGCACTGGCCGTGACCATTGTCTCGATCGCCGACGACTGCGACAGCGCCGTCAGCAGGCTCTTTGCCGCCGACTGGTTCTTGCCGAAGTTCCAGACGCCCCAGAACGGCGTGGTGAATGGCCCATAGCGGCCGGCCGGTCCGGCCGCCATGCCGTGGTGCCAGGTCTGCTCGGCGATCTTCGGCTGGTCGCGGCGTGCCACCGCCCAGGCGCTGGGCGGGTTCATGATCAGCGCCGTCTTGCCGGCGACGAAGGCGCGGTTGTTGGTGGCGTCGTCGTAGGACGGCGCATCCGGCGGCAGGAAGGCGGCGAGCTGCTTCCAGTACTCCAGCGCCTGCTTGACCTTGTCGGACTTGACCGTGATGTCGCCCTTGGCGTTGACCACTTCGGCGCCGAAGCTCTGGAAGATCGCGCCGCAGGTGTCGACCGAGTCGGCCGTGGTGCCCAACCCGATGGCGAAGGGAACGCCGGCCTTGTGGCAGGCGCCCGCCGCCTTGAGGAAGGCATCCAGGGTCCAGGCATCCGCCTTGGGCGGCCCGCCCGCGGGATACATCGCCTGGATGTCGATGCCGGCATGCTGCTTCAGCAGGTCGATGCGCGAGCAGGGGCCCTTGAACTGGGCGCCGGGCGTCGCCGGCACGGCGCGCCACTTGCCGTCGATATTGCCGAGATAGGTCGTGATAGCGCTGGCCTTGCCGTTTGCCTTGACCAGCGGTCCCATGATGTCATCGACCGGCACGAGCTGGTCGGCGTAGCGCGCCGGATCCCAGCTGCCGAGCGCCAGAATGTCGTGGCCTGACTTGGCCTGCGATTCTGCGGCGGCCGTCAAAATGAGCTTGTTGCCCTGTGAGGTGATGAAATCGATCGAGAGATCGACCTTCTCCTTCTCCGCCCAGGCCCTGGCGGTGGCCTCGGCGCCCTTGTTGGCGCCCGGGACCCAATGGTCCCAGAAGCCGATCGACAGCTTGCCGGCGGCGAAAGCGCCGCGCACGAACGGCGCGGCGATCAGGGCGCTCGAAGCGGCCGCCGTCTTGGCGACGAATCTACGCGTGACTTTACTTGTGGTCATGTGCGTTTCCTCCTCCAGACGGCCGGGCGACACCGGCGTTCTCATGAGCCGTCGCCAGTTGGCGATCGGATGGAAGGCCCTAAAGCGGCGCCTGTTGGTCGGCGCTCGCGTCGCGATGCTAACCCCATCGCCAATCGCCGGTCCACCCATATTCAGGGTCACAGATGTCGATCCCAGTGCGATCGGACGCTACTCCTCCGCCGGCGCGCGAGGGGGCCGACAGCGCTCCAACGAACTTGAGGCGGATGAGAGGATTGAAGCCCCCCATCCGCCTCGCCAGCGCTCGGCGCCGTCTCCCCGCAAGCGGGGAGACGGACGATCAATGAATGTCTGCCGACTGCTTCAGCGCCTTCTCGAGCACGGCGAAGGAGAAGCCCTTCTTCTTCGAGGCGTCGATGATCACCTTCTCCTTGCGCGTCAGCAGGTCGACGGCGCCGGCGATCTTGCCGGCGACCTCGTGCGGGATGATCACCGCGCCGTGCATGTCGGCGTGCATCAGATCGCCGTCGCGCACCGACATGCCGCAGATCGTCACCGGCACGCCGACATCGACGACATGGACATAGGCGTGGCTCGGCATGATGGAACCGGCCAGCATCTGGAACTTGGTGGCGTTCATCGGCACGTCGCGGATGCAGCCATTGGTGACGACGCCCAGCGCGCCCAGGCCGCGATGCACGTGGCTGTTGACCTCGCCCCAGAACGAGCCGTAGCCGGCGCGGATGCCGTCGAGATCCTGCAGCACGATGATCGAGGGCTTCGGCCCGCCCTGGTCGACGTACTTGTACCACTTCAGCCGCATGTCGCGGTCTTCGGCCGGCGAGCGGAACGAGGGCTCGCAGGAGCGGATCGTGCCGGTGCGCGCGTAGCCGACGATCGGCGGCAGGTCGGGATAGACGCATTGCAGCGGCTCGACATTGTAGCCGTGCAGGCGGCGCTGCGGCGCCACGATCTCCAGCGCGTTGCAGATCGTCGGCGTGTCGAACTTCTGCAGGGTCTTCAGGATTCTGGCGTCTAACGCGGGCATTGGCACATTCCTCGGAGTCGATAGGACGCGCGCACTGTGTCGCGCATGCGCGCCGGGTTCAAGCTCAGTGCACCGGCCGCGCTTGCGGCAGGCGATCGCGCTTGCCGTAGACCGGCGGCGCCAGCTGCTCGGCGGTGCGCCCCGCCCAGTCGCGCTGCGGCACCGTGGCGATGCGTCTGGCCTGGCCGGCGACGAGCTTCTCGGTCATCGACTCGACGTCGACGGTCAGCACCCTGCCGTCGCGCACGACCTGGGTGCCGTCGATGTAGACGTGGCGCACGGCGCGGTCGGCGGCAGAGAAGATCAGGCTGCGCACCGGCTCGATCGCCGGCTGCATGTAGGGATGGGTCATGTCGATGAGCGAGAAGTCGGCCTTGCAGCCCGGCAGTAGGCGGCCGAGATCGGGCCGTCGCAGGATCCTCGCGCCGCCGACGGTGGCCGCCTCGAAGGCATGGCGCGTCATGCCCATCTTGTAGTTGCCGCTCACCACGCGGCCGAGGTAGCAGGCCAGCCGTAGCTCATCGAGCATGTTGTGCGGGAAGGTGTCGGTGCCGATGCCCAGCGGGATACCGGCTTCCATGTAGCGGCCCATGCTGTTGAGCGCGATGCCGCGGCGCGCGAAGACCGTCGGGCAATGCGCCACCGCCGCGCCCGACGCCTTGAGCCGCCTGAAGTCGTCGCTGTGCGGCCAGTGCAGCTGCGGGTGATCGTTGAGGAAGATGCAGTGGCCGATGATCAGGTCGGGCGACAGCACGCCGATGTCGTCGAGCCATTCGATCGGCGTCCGGCCGTGGCGCCGCGTCATCTCGTTGAACTCGACCACCGCCTGGCCGGCATGGGTTTGCAACGGGATCTTTCGCCGGCGCGCCTCGGCCAGCGCGTCCCTGAACAGGCCCTCGGTGCAGGTGTCGATCTGCGAGGGGCCCATCATGCCCGACAGCCGGCCGCTGGGATGGGCCATGGCGGCGTCGATGGTCTTGAGCGCGGCGGCGAAGGCTGCTTCGCCCGCCTTGATGTCCCAGGCGTAGTCCACGACGTGGCCGTTCTTCGTGTACCAGTAGCCCGAGCGGAACATCGGGCAGAGCACGGCGCGGATGCCGGTCGAGGCGAGATCGTCGATCCAGCCCTCGCGCGCGATCGACAGGTCGGTGACCGTGGTGACGCCGCTTTTCAGGAGCTCGGAGATCGCCACCCGCGAGGAGGCACCGGCGGCGTCCGCCTCCATGCCGAAGACCGGCAGGAACTCGTAGAGCGAGCTCTGGCCCAGCTTGTCGCTGGCGACCTCCTCGGTGAGGCCCTTGTTGCCGGGCTCCGAGAACGGATGGGTATGCACGTTGATCAGGCCGGGCATGGCCATCAGGCCGCGGCCTTCGACGGTGGTGTCGGTCGCACCGGCATAGCCCGGGCCGACATGCACGATCTCGTTGCCGCGGAAGACGAAGTCGGCGCGCTGGAGATAGACATGCCGGCCCTCGGACTCGTCCCAGGCGACGACGACATCGAGGTCGCGGATGAGGGTGATGCTGTCGCTCATGGCTGCTCCCAGGAATCGGCGGTCGGCGCGATGATATACGCGTAGGCGGCCCGCGCCACGGGTGGCATGATCGGCCGCGACTGTCCGCCTGGAGTATCCGATGTCCGCGCGCCTCGACGAAACCGCCAAGGGCGTCTTCATCATCGCCGCCACGCCGTTCACCGATGCGGGCGCGGTCGACTACGACAGCGTCGATTCGCTGACCGACTTCTATATCGGCTGCGGCGTGCACGGCTTCACCCTGCTGGGCATGATGGGCGAGGCGCACAAGCTGACGCCCGACGAGTCGCTTTCCGTGGTCAAGCGCGTGATCACGCGCGCCGGCGGGCGCAAGGTGATCGTCGGCGTCAGCCACGCCGCGATCGATCCGCTGCGCCGCCTGTCGCACGAGGTGATGGCGGCCGGCGCCGCCGGCGTGATGGTGGCGCCGACGCCGGGGCTGAAGGGCGATGATGCGCTCTACGGCTACTACAGGCAGGTGTTCGAGGCGCTCGGCCCCGACGTTCCCGTGGTCTACCAGGACTACCCGCAGGCCACCGGCGTGTTCCTGCCGGTGCCGCTGTTCAACCGCATGGTGGCGGAGTTCCCGCAGCTGGTGATGCTCAAGCACGAGGATGCGCCGGCGCTGAACAAGATCACCCGCATCCGCGAGGCAGAGTCCAAGGGACAGCGGCGTGTGTCGATCCTGGTCGGCAATGGCGGCATCTACTATCCGCAGGAGCTGCGCCGCGGCGTCGATGGCGCGATGACCGGCTTCGCCTGGCCCGAGATGCTGGTGCAGGTGCATGCGCTGTTCGCCGCCGGGAAGGCGGAGGAGGGCGAGGACCTGTTCGACATCTACCTGCCGCTCGTGCGCCACGAGGTGCAGCCGGGCATCGGCTTGGCGCTGCGCAAGGAAGTCCTGCGCCGCCGCGGTGCAATCAAGAGCGCGAAGCAACGTGCGCCGGGCTCGTCGCTGACCGCCGCCGACGTGGTCGAGCTGGACAACCTGATCGCACGCCTCGAACGCCGTCTCGCCGCGGCCGGCAAGGCGCGACCGCTGGCGGCGGAGTAGGCAGATGCCCACTCACGACCTGATCATCCGCAACGCCCGCATCGTCACCGTCGAGGCGGTTACCGAGGGCGACATCGCCGTGAAGGACGGCGTGATCGCCGCCATCGGCAAGGTCAGCGGCGACGCCGCGCGCGAGATCGACGCCGGCGGCAAGTTCGTGCTGCCCGGCGGCGTCGACAGCCATGTGCACGTCGCGCAGAAATCGGGCATGGGCATCATGTGCGCCGACGATTTCTACACCGGCACGCGCTCCGCCGTGTTCGGCGGTACGACGACGATCATTCCCTTCGCCGCGCAGCATCGCGGCATGTCGCTGCGCAAGGTGGTGCAGGACTATCACGAGGAGGCCACGCCCAAGGCGCTGATCGATTACGCATTTCACCTGATCATCTCCGATCCCTCGCCGCAGGTGATGGGCCAGGAGCTGCCGGCACTGATCAAGGACGGCTACACCTCGTTCAAGATCTACATGACCTACGACGCGCTGAAGGTCAGCGACTACCAGCTGCTCGACATCCTCGCCCTGGCGCGCAGGGAAGGCGCGCTGGTGATGGTGCACGCCGAGAACCACGACATGATCCAGTGGCTGGCGCATCACCTGGTCGAGCAGGGCCACGTCGCGCCCAGGTACCACGCCATCGCCCATGCCCGAATCGCTGAGGCCGAGGCGACCAACCGCGCGATCTCGCTCGCCCGCCTGGTCGACGCGCCGATGCTGATCGTGCACATGTCGGAGATCGAGGCGATCGAGACGGTGCGCCAGGCGCGCGCCAGGGGCCTGAAGATCTTCGCCGAGACCTGCCCGCAATACATCGCGCTCACCGCCGACGATCTCGACAAGCCCGACGTCCAGGGCGCGATGTGGTGCTGCAGCCCGCCGCCGCGCGATCAGGCGGCCCAGGAGGCGGTGTGGGCGGCGCTGAAAGACGGCACCTTCGACGTCTTCTCCTCCGACCACGCGCCCTATCAGTTCAACGAGGGCGGCAAGATCCCCAAGGGGCTGAAGACCACGTTCAAGGAGATGGCCAACGGGGTGCCCGGCCTCGAGCTGCGCCTGCCGCTGCTGTTCTCCGAGGGCGTGCAGAAGGGCCGCATCGACCTGCACCAGTTCGTGGCGCTGTCGTCGACCAATCACGCCAAGCTCTACGGCCTCTACCCGCGCAAGGGCACGATCGTCGTCGGCTCCGACGCCGACCTCGCGATCTGGGACGCCCAGAAGGACGTCACTGTGCGCTGGACCGACCTGCACGACAATGTCGGCTACTCACCCTACGAAGGCCGCCGCATCACCGGCTGGCCGACCACCGTGATCAGCCGTGGCCGCGTCGTGGTCGAGAACGGCACGCTCAACGCCGAGAAGGGCAGCGGCCAGTTCCTCAAATGCGTCACCCCCGACGCCTCGCGCCCGCTCGGCCGTGCGGCGCCTGAGATGACGAAGATGGCGAGCTTCGGTGCGCGACCGTTGTTTTAGGAGCATTGATGTGCGCGGATTCCCCCGCCTGATCTCGGTAGGTCCGATTCTCCTACTGCTGGCGGGAGACGCGCTAGCAGAGTCTTGGGTCAATTCGGTCTTTTTTGCGTCTGGATCATACGAGCTGACGCATGAATCGAAGCGCACCGTTTCAGCTGCCTTCAAGCGTTGGTGCCCGAAGACCTGCACGTTTCGGGATCTAGTGATCATCGGTCACACCGACTGCGCTGAGGAAAAGGTGACAACGGGGCTCGGCGAGCGTCGCGCACTGGCGGTGTATGGATATCTCAGGGAGTTGAGTGTTCCACTTTCCGCGGTTGTGATCCGAGACCAGCGGGACCGATTGCCGATGATCCAACTCAGTGAATGCGTCGGCGAGCCACAGCATCGTCGGGTGGAGTGGTTTGTGCGGCAGTAAATAGGTGCATCGAATGAGCCGCCGTTTGAGCGTCGCTACCGCCGTTGTCATTGCCCTTCCCGAGCCAGACTGATAACAATCATTGCCAAAGTATGCTCCGGCTGAGGTTCACCATGAACATCTCGTTGACCGCCAAGCTTGAGGGCTTCGTCAAGGCCAAGGTCAAATCTGGCGATTACAACAATGCGAGCGAAGTGATTCGCGAGGCCCTGCGTGCGATGCAGGAACGCGACTCCGAAAAGCGGGACCTGAAGCGGTTGCGCAACGCCCTGCGCGAGGGCGAGGAGAGTGGCGTCGCGACCGGGTGGACGCTCGATGACATCAACAGGGAAATTGATCGACGGGCGCGCAAGCGGGCATAGTCCGTGGGCGAGATCGAGTATACGCAGGCGGCCGTCGAGGACATCATCGAGGCCGGTGTTGAATCGCTGCTGCGATGGGGGCCGGATCAGAAGAGCCGCTATATCGCGAGTCTCAGGGTGCGGCTCGACCGCTTGGCGTCGTTCCCGTTCAGTGCGCCGGCGCGCCCGGACCTCGGCCCTGGTTATCGCAGCACACCCAGCGGCTCCCACATCATCTACTACATCATCGTCCCCGCCGGCATCCGCGTGATCCGGTTTCTGCCTGGCGTTCGCGACCCGGCGCGACATCTGCTATCTGATCCGTTCGAGTACAGGCTCGCCGAGCAGTAACGAGGAACTCCCGCATGTCCCGCCACCTGAAAGTCGCCGCTGCCCAGCTCGGGCCGATCCATCTCGCCGACAGCAAGGCGTCGGCGGTGAAGCGCATGTTGGCGATGTTGCGTGAGGCGGCTGACTCGGGCTGCAGGTTCGTGGTGTTTCCCGAGCTGGCGCTGACGACGTTCTTTCCGCGTTGGTGGATGACGGATCAAGCCGAGATCGACCGGTTCTTCGAGGCGCAGATGCCCAGCCCGGAGACCTTGCCGCTGTTCGAGCTGGCGCGGGAGAAGAAGGTCGGCTTCTACCTTGGCTATGCCGAGCTGACCGAGGAGGAGGGCAAGACCAGGCGGTTCAACACGTCGATCCTGGTCGGTGCCGACGGCAGGATCGTCGGCAAGTACCGCAAGGTGCATCTGCCGGGCCATTCCGACCACCTGCCCAAGGCGCCGTTCCAGCATCTGGAGAAGCGCTATTTCGACGTCGGCAATCTCGGCTTCAACGTCTGGCGCATGTTCGACGAGGACGTCGTCATGGGCCAGTGCATCTGCAACGACCGGCGCTGGCCGGAGACCTTCCGCGTCATGGGTCTGCAGGGCGTCGAGATGGTGGCACTGGGCTACAACACGCCCACAGACAACATCTATTTCCACGAGCCGCCCTATCGTCGCGTGTTCCATCACCTGCTGTCGGTGCAGGCCAATGCCTACCAGAACGGTACCTGGATCGTGGCCACCGCCAAGGCGGGCAAGGAGGACGGCTTCGGCATGTACGGCGCCTCGGTGATCGTGGCGCCGACCGGCGAGATCGCCGCGCAGGCGATGAGCGAGGACGACGAGCTGATCATGTTCGACGCCGACTTGTCCCTTGGCGAGTCAATTAGGCAGAACGTCTTCAACTTCGCCAGGCACCGCCGGCCCGAGCACTATAAGCTCATCACCGAACGCGTCGGCGCCGAGCCGCCGCCCCCAACACGCAGATAGCCCACGCAAGCAAGCAAAGCAGGGGACGATGCAATACGCCGCTTCCGAGCTCAGCGCCCACGAGCGCTACAAGCTGCTGATCTCCTTCGTGCTGCCGCGGCCGATTGCCTGGGTGACCACCATCGGTTCCTCAGGCGTAGTCAACGCCGCGCCGTTCAGCTTCTTCAACGTCTTCGCCGAGGACCCGCCGCTGTGCATGTTCGCGATCAACAAGCGGCCGGACGGGCGGATCAAGGACACCTGGAGCAACATCCAGCGCACCGGCGAGTTCGTGGTGAACCTCACCGACGAGCCGCTGGCGCAGGCGATGCACGAATCGAGCGGCGACTTTCCGCCTGATATCGGCGAGCCCGATTACCTCAAGCTAGGCCTGTCGCCCTCGACCGCGATCAAGCCGCCGCGTCTCGCCGCGGCGCCGTGGTCGCTGGAGTGCAGGATCTGGCAGGTGATCACCGTCAAGGACGACCGCCAGCTGATCATCGGCGAGGGCGTGCATTTCCACGTGCGCGACGAGCTGTGGGATCCCAAGGCGATGCGCGTGCTGATGGACAAGTACCACCCGGTGGGCCGCATGTTCGCCGATCGCTACTGCAGGACCGACGATCGCCTGCTGTTCCCGGCCGCCGAGGGGCCGCGCCGCGACGGCTGAGGCGATCTGCCTGCGGGCCTGTCATCCCGAGCGCAGCGAGGGATCCAGAATGACCTGGATCCCTTGCGCTCGGGATGACAGGCTTGCTGCGCTTCAAGCCGCCAGCAACGAGCGCGTCGCCTGGAAGATCGATCTGTAGGCGATGTCCATCAGCGCCGGCGACGTGACGAGGTCGGGCACGTCGTCGGGCGTGCGCATCAGCGGGAAGGTGCCGTCGAAGGACAGCAGCGGCACGTCCTTGCCGAGGAACTCGCGCCAGATCGCGCCCTCGTCGGTGAAGCGCTCGGTGCCGGCGAAGTTGCCGGCCTTCAATGCGGCGCCCATGCCCGTGTTCGGGCCGGCGGGCTTTGTCGACATCGCCACGCGCGTGGGCGCCAGGGACAGGTTGCGCTCGCCCGGCTTCTTCACGCCGGCACCGGCCGCCGCGCCGATATGCACCACGCCGTAGGGCTCGACCTGGTAGCCCCACTTGATCAGGTTCTTCAGCCCGTTGAACTCCAGCTCGTTGCCCGTGGTGGCGATGAAGATCACCGGCATGTCGCGTGCGAAATGCGCGGCGAGCTCCAGCGCGATGGCGATGCCGGTGCCGCGCTCGCCGGCGGCGGCGAACCAGCCGCCGATCGGCGTGGTGATCACCAGGGGCCGCAGGCCGCCGGCGCCCAGCTCGCCGATCACGGTCTCGTCGCGATCCGACACGCGGCGCGCGCGGAACTCCACGGACACGCCGCCCGCCTTCAGGAGCTCCAGGTGCTCGCCCGAGATCATCACGGTGGGGATGCCGCTGCCCTTGCGCCCGGGATCGGCGTCGACGCCGATCAGCATGCCCCTGGGCGGCTCGCTGCCGAACCTGCCGAAGGTCGGCAGCAGAACGATCGGCGACTTGGCGTTGGGCGGTGAGCTGATCGAGCCGGCGATCTCCTTGCGGTCGACGTTGTTCTCCAGGGTCACGGGCCGGATGATCGGCGTCGTCGAGCTGACCTGGTTGAAGGCCTCGTAGAACAGCGGCAGCGCCTCGAGCAGGCGGCCCCTGGCCTTGACCTCGACGAAGAACTCGTAGCGCTCGAACAGGTACGGGATGCGCCTGGTTGGCGCGCCCAGCCGCTTGAGCTCGGTGTCGATGAAGGTGACGGTGTTGCGGCCCTGGGGCGTGGCGCTGCGGTGGTGCGGCAGCCTGCTGTAGGCCTCCACCAGCTTGTACAGCCGCTCACCCACCTGGCCGCGCGGCTGCGCCCAGGTGCGCGATGTGCCGCCCGCGGCGAGCGCCGCGGCTCCAGCCAGCGCCGAGCGTCGCGACAGGCGCACGGTCAGCCCGCCCAGCCGAGCCGCGCCTGGCCGATGGCCATGGCGACGGCGGCCTGCGTCGGCTCGACCACCGGCACGCCGACCTCGCGTTGCAGGCGGTCGCGATAGCGCGCCATGCCGGCGCAGCCCATCACCAGCACGTCGGCGCCATCGCGCCGGCGCAGCTCCGTGCCGACCTCCGCCATCCGGCTGAACGTGCGGTCCTCGTTGCTGAGCTCGACCACGCCCAGGCCGATGGCGCGGTCGCCGGCGAAGCGGTCCTGCACGCCCATCTGCCTGATGTAGCGCAGATGGCGGGGAATCGAGCGGTCGAGGATGGCGATGACGCCGAAGCGCTGGCCGAGCGTCATGGCGGTAAGGACGCCGCATTCGGCGATGCCCAGCACCGGCTTGGCCGTGGCCTCGCGCGCGGCATGCAGGCCGGGATCGCTGAAGCAGGCGATGACGAAGGCGGCGCAGTCATTGTCGCGCGCCGACACGGTGCGGCCGATCGGCTGCACCACGCTCTCGACGTCGGCCTGGCTCTGGATGCCCGGCGGGCCTTCTTTCAGCGTCATGCACTCGATCGTCGGCCCACCGGCCATGCGCAACGGCGCCATCGCGTCGTCGATGCCGCGGGTCACGGCCTCGGTGGAGTTGGGGTTGATGACCAGGATTCGCTCGGGCATCGGCGCCTCACTTTGTCGGCGAGGATTGTCCAAGCTTGGCACCTGAATTGCAATCTCCGGCTCATTGTCGGCTTGCGCCGCTGCGGCGGGCGCTGCAACGTTTGCCAGGTGTGTTCGACGGGGGAATTGTCATGCTGAACCGAATTGCCGCAGCCGCGGCCGCCGCGCTGATCCTCGCGGCTCCCGCCTTCGCCCAGGACAAGCTGCCGCCGCTGCGTACCGGCGTCGACGGCACCTTCGCGCCGCACGCCATGCCCAAGCTGGGCGGCGGCACGGAGGGCTTCCAGATCGACCTCTTCACCGAGGTGGCCAGGCGCATGAAGCGCGAGATCACCATCGATTCCGTAAGCTTCTCGACCTTGATCCCGGGCATGCAGGCCGGCCGCTACGACTTCATCGCCGCGCCGACTACGGTCACGAAGGAGCGCGCCGAGAACATGCTGTTCACCGCCGGCTATCTGTGGACCGCCTTCCAGTTCGGCATCAAGAAAGGCTCGGCGCCGATCAAGGGCTGGGCGGATCTCAAGGGCAAGGCGGTGTCGGTCAACAAAGGCACGCCCTACGAGAGGCTCAGCAAGGAGATGGGCGAGAAGCACGGCTTCACCGTGCAGGTCTACGACACCCAGCCCGACGCCACGCAGGCCGTGATCTCGGGCCGTGCCTACGCCACCCTGGGCGGCAACACCACCATCGTCTACGCCGCCAGCAAGAACCCGCAATTCGTCGCCGACCTCGAGCTCAAGGAGACGCGCGCGCACTGGGCGGCGCCGGTGCCCAAGACCAACCCGAAGCTGCGCATGGAGCTGCAGGACGCGATCGACTGCATGAAGAAGGACGGCACGATCGTGAAGCTGTCGACCAAGTGGTTCGGCCGCGAGCCGCCGGCCGACGGGCTGGAGCGGGTGATCACGCCGGGCTACGGCGTGCCGGGCATGCCGGGCTACGATCCGACGCCGCACGAGCTGAAGTGCTGATGACCGGACGTTGATGGCCAAGGCGATCGTCGAGGCACGCGGCCTGCACAAGCATTTCGGCGCCCTTCATGTGCTGAAGGGCGTCGACCTGACGGTGGCCGAGCGCGAGCTTGTGTTCGTGATCGGCCCGTCGGGCTCCGGCAAGTCGACGCTGCTGCGCTGCCTGAACCGGCTGGAGGAGCCCAGCTCGGGCAGCGTCGTGGTGGACGGCATCGACCTGCTCGATCCCAGGACTGACATCAACCATGCGCGCCAGCGCATCGGCATGGTGTTCCAGTCGTTCAACCTCTATCCGCACATGACGGCCCTGGGCAACGTCACCCTGGCCTTGCGCAAGGTTGCCGGCAAGTCGCGCGCCGAGGCCGATGCCATCGGTCGGGGGGCACTGGAGCGGGTGGGGCTGGCCGATCGCGCCGGCCACACGCCGGGCCAGCTCTCCGGCGGCCAGCAGCAGCGCGTGGCGATCGCGCGCGCCATCGCGCTGGAGCCGCGCGTCATGCTGTTCGACGAGCCGACCAGCGCGCTCGATCCGGAACTCGTCGGCTCGGTGCTGGGCGTGATGCGCGACCTGCGCGACGACGGCATGACCATGGTGGTGGTGAGCCACGAGATGGGCTTCGCGCGCGCCGCGGCCGATCGCGTGCTGTTCATGGACCACGGCGTTGTGGTGGAGCAGGGGTCGCCCGCGACGATCTTCGAGAACCCCAGCCACGAACGCACGCGCGCCTTCATCAGCCAGATCCAGCGGCATTGACGATGTGCGGCGGGACTTCATCTGTCTCCTGCCTTCCCCCTCCGGGGGAAGGTATGAAGGCGTGGCGCACTTCATGACCACATGGGAGCGGTTCCTCGACACGTTCTTCAACGCCAAGGTCATGGCGCGCTACCTGCCGGACATCCTGTCCGGCGTGGTGGTGACCATCGAGCTGGCGGTGCTGATCGTGCTCACGGGCCTCGCCTCGGGCCTTGCGCTCGCGCTCATCCGCAGCCTGGGCTTTCGGCCGCTGAACTGGCTGATCATCTTTGTCGTCGACCTGTTCCGTTCGCTGCCGCCGCTGGTGATCATCGTGCTGATGTATTTCGGCCTGCCGGCGGCCGACATCTCACCCTCGGGCTTCGTCTCGACCTGGCTGTCGCTGGCCTTCGTGCTGATGGCGTTCTCCGAGGAGATTTTCTGGGCCGGCATCACGTCGATCCCCAAGGGTCAGTGGGAGGCGTCGCGCTCGACCGGCCTATCCTACGGCCAGACGCTGATCAACGTGATCCTGCCGCAGGCGCTGAGGCTCACCATCCCGCCGCTCACCAACCGCACCATCGCCATCACCAAGGGCACGGCGCTGGGCACGGTGGTGGCGGTGACGGAGATCCTCGGCCAGGCGTCCTCGGCGGTGTCCAACAGCTACAATCCCTCGCCGCTGATGATGGGGGCGGCCGCCTACATCGTGCTGTTCTTTCCGGTGGTCGTGGCCGGCCGCTGGATCGAGACCAAGTTCGCGTGGAAGCGATGATCCAGAGCTTCTTCAACGCCGAGATCGCCGCCGCCGCCATGCCGATCGTGCTGGCCGGCCTGCTCAACACGATCCTGCTGTCGCTGCTGGTGGTGCCGCTGGGCCTGCTCGGCGGCCTGATCCTGGCGCTGCTCGCCAGCATCCGCCACCCGCTGGTGCGCTGGCCGCTGATGGCCTGGGTCGACTTCTTCCGCGCCTTCCCGCCGCTGGTCCTGCTGGTGCTGCTGTTCGCCGGCCTGCCCTTCGCCGGCCTGGAACTGGGCGGCTTCGCCTGCGTCGCCATCGCCTTCTTCCTCAACACCGGCGCCTACTACGGCGAGATCCTGCGCGCCGGCATCGACTCGGTGCCGTCGGGCCAGATCGAAGCCGCACGCTCGACCGGCCTGTCGCGCCTGCAGGCCATGGCCCATGTCGTGCTGCCGCAAGCCGTGCGCAACGTTCTGCCCGACCTGATGTCCAACACGCTGGAGGTCGTGAAGCTCACCTCGCTGGGCAGCGTCGTGGCTGTTCCCGAACTATTGTTCCAGGCCCGCCAGGCGCAGAGCGTGACCTACAACCCGACACCGATCGTCATGGCCGCGGTGATCTACTTCCTGATTCTCTGGCCCCTGGTACGCCTGCTCAGCCGCCTGGAAAACCGCGCGCTGGCCGCTCGGCGCTAGAGCAACCTCCGGGCAGGTTGAATCAGGGTTGTCACACCGAGCGCAGCGAGGGATCCAGGGAAGCCGCCTGGACCTCTCGCTGCGCTCGGGATGACAGGAAATCCAACCTGCCCGGATGCTGCGCTAGAATTTGGCAAGCGACCGGGCCACGATGCGTGTCGCCAGACTGGAGCCGTGCCTGTGACCGAACCCGACCGCTTCCGCTATTCGCCGATCGTCGAGCGTCCGAAATGGACGCTGCCCAACGACGCGCGGATCGCCGTCTGGGTGGTGCCCAACATCGAGCATTACGAGTACCTGCCGGCCGAGGTGCGGGTGCGCAATCCGTGGCCGCGCAGCCCGCATCCGGACATCCTGGGCTATGGCGGGCGCGACTACGGCAACCGTGTCGGCCTGTGGCGCATGTTCGAGGTTACCGACCGTCACGACATACGCTGCACCGTCTCGCTGTCGCTGTCGGTGATCGAGATGTACCCGCAGATCCTCGAGGCGATGGAGGCGCGGCGCTGGGAGTACATGAGCCACGGCCTGCTCAACACGCGCTACCACTGGGGCTACAGCGAGGAGGAGGAGCGCGCCGCCATCGCCCATTGCCAGGAGATCCACGAGCGCTGCACCGGGCGCAAGCTGCGCGGCTGGTTCTCGCCGGCGGTGTCGTTCACGCACAACACGCCCGATCTGATCGCCGAGGCCGGCATCACCTATTACTGCGACTTCTATCACGACGACCAGCCGACGCCCCTGAAGGTGCGCAAGGGCAGGCTGGTCTCGATCCCGTACTCGATGGATATCAACGACGCGATGATCTACCGCCAGCCCTTCGAGGCGGCCGAGTTCGCGCGCATGATCGTCGACCAGTTCGACACGCTCTACCGCGAAGGTGCCACGCAGCCGCGCGTGATGTGCATCGCGCTGCACCCGTACATGATGGGCGCGCCGCATCGCGTGAAGCATCTCGACCGCGCGCTGGCCTATATCCGCTCGCACAGCGATGCCTGGATCACCACGGGCGAGG
Organism: Alphaproteobacteria bacterium; assembly: GCA_019635875.1. NCBI lineage: Bacteria > Pseudomonadati > Pseudomonadota > Alphaproteobacteria > Alphaproteobacteria bacterium. The sequence continues at coordinate 19,982 of JAHBYP010000015.1, read as the reverse complement.
AGATCGCCGACTGGTACATCGCCCATGGCATGGCGGCCTATCAGCAGCACCTCGGCGCGGAGGCCTGATCATGCCTGATCCGATTCCCGCGGGCATGGACAACCCGCATTACGACTATTCGCCGATCGACCGGCGCAAGCCGATCCGTTGGCCCAAAGGCAAGCGCATCGCCTGCTGGGTGATGCTGCATCTGGAGCACTGGGAGCTCACGCCGCCGAAGGAGGCAAAGCGCGACCCGCGCTATGTCGGCGAGTTCGGCACCTACGAGCCGGACTATCGCACCTGGACGCAGCGCGAGTACGGCAACCGCGTCGGCATCTTCCGCGTGCTGGAGAGCTTCGACCGCCATGGCATCCGCGCCACGGTGGCGATCAACGCCCATGTCGCGGCCACCAATCCGTACCTCGTCGAGCAGTGTACGAAGCGCGGCTACGAGTTCATCGGCCACGGCAGCCACGCCACGCGCATGCTGACCTCGAAGCTGGGCGAGGAGGAGGAGCGCGCGGAGATCGCCGGCGCCCTGCGCGCCGTCGAGCGCGCCACCGGCAGGCGCCCGCGCGGCTGGCACGGCCAGGACTATGGCGAGTCGGCGCGCACGCCGGCGCTGCTGGCGGAAGCGGGGCTCGACTACGTCGCCGACTGGCCCAACGACGATCAGCCCTATGCGATGAAGGTCGGCCAGCCGCCGCTGGTGTCGCTGCCGACGCAACCGGAATGGGACGACGTGCAGCAGCTGTGGCTGCGGCGCGTGCCGAGCTGGCGCTATCCCGACATCGTCGCCGAGGCCTTCGAGACGCTGCACGCGGAGGGCGGCCGCACCTTCTGCCTGGCCGTGCATCCCTGGCTGATGGGCATGGCGCAGCGCATCCGCTATCTCGAAGAGGCGGTGCGGCGCCTGGCGACGTTCAGCGATGTCTGGCAGGCCACCGGCAGCGAGATCGTCGACGCCTTCCGTGCCCAGTAGCGATTCGTTTGCCGACCTTCCGGAGGAACGGCGCGAGCTGGCGCGCAAGGCCCTGCTCGAGGCGTTTGGCGGAGTGAAGACCAACGTGACGGCGGTGAGAGGTGGCGCGTCGCCGGCATCGCTGTTTCAGGTCGATCTCGCCTCGAGTCGCTATCTGTTGCGTATCGAAGGAGAGCGCAGCCCACTGCGCGTTCCGACCCAGTACGAGGCCATGTGCATGGCGGCCGAAGCAGGCCTGTCGCCCCGTGTCCACTACGTGAATGCGACCGCCGGGGTCGCCGTGATGGACTTCATCGAGCAGCGAGAGTTGGACGACTACCCCGGTGGCCCCGCCGCGCTGGTCGAGGCGATGGGCGCGATCATCGCGCGGTTGCAGGCATCGCCCGCCATCCCGGCCTTCGTCGACTATCCCGACATGGTGGCGCGACTCTTCGCCCATGTGCGCCGCACCGGCCTGTTCGCTGCGGGCGTGCTCGATCCGCATTGGGATCGGCTGGAGCAGATTCGCGCGGCCTGGGATCGCGATCCGGCGCGCCTGGTCTCCAGTCACAACGACTGCCATCCCGGCAATTTCCTGTTCGACGGCGAGCGGCTGTGGCTGGTCGATTGGGAATCGGCCTATCGCAACGATCCGTTCGTCGACGTGGCGATTCTGCTCGACAACGTCGCGCCGTCGGCGGAGCTGGAGGCGGTGGTGCTGCGCGCCTGCCTCGGCCGCGATCTCGACGCGGATGACCATCAGCGCCTTCAAACGGCACGTGCGCTTACGCGGCTCTATTTCGCTGGTTTCTTTCTCAGTGGCTCGGCAGCGTCGGGTTGGCGTGCCGAGCCGGACACGGATCTCGCTGTGGAGCGGATGCCCTGCATGGGACCAGCGGCGCTGCACGCCAGCGGCAAACTGTACCTCCGGGGCTTCCTCACCGGCGCTCCCGTGCCGCCATTGGTGCCCTTCCCCTGGGGTCATTGAGGTTCGCGCCCGACCTTGCCATAGTGCGCCCCTTCGCGGCCGCCACGTGCGGCCGCAACTCTTTGAAATATCAGGATTTGTGATGATTCCCGCGCGTACCATCCTGCCCGGCACCAAGGCTTCGGTGAGCGGCTACGTCGCGGCCATGCCGACCTCGCGCATCGGAGACGTCGCAACGCTCGGCCGCGGCGACCCCGACGTGATCCCGCTGTGGTTCGGCGAGGGCGATCTGGTGACGCCGTCCTTCATCATGGACGCCGCCGAGCAGGCGATGCGCGCGGGCCGCACCTTCTACACCTGGCAGCGCGGCATTCCCGAGCTGCGCGCGGCGATCGCCAGGTACCAGAGCGAGCTCTACGGCATTTCCTGCGCGGCCGATCGCATCACCGTCACCAGCTCGGGCATGCAGACCATCGCGCTCGCCAGCCAGCTGATCTTCGACGCCGGCGACAACATCGTCGTCGTCTCGCCGGTGTGGCCCAACATCACCGCTGCCGTGAACGTCACCCGCGCGCAAGCCAGGCCCGTGACACTCGACCGCTCCGAGGACGGCCGCTTCTCGCTCGACCTGCAGAAGGTATTCGACGCGGTCGATGATCGTACGCGCGCGATCTTCGTGAACTCGCCGGGCAATCCCACCGGCTGGATGATGCCCTCGGAGCAGCAGAAGGCGCTGCTCGATTTCGCCCGCACGCGCCGCATCTGGATCATGGCCGACGAGGTCTACACGCGGCTGGTCTACAACCGCCCGTATGCGCCGTCGTTCCTCGAGCATGCCAGCCCCGATGACCCGGTGATCTCGCTGCAGAGCTTCTCCAAGCCCTGGGCGATGACCGGCTGGCGCCTGGGCTGGATGACCTCGCCGCACGGCTTCGGCGAGGAGCTGGCCAAGCTGGTGCAGTTCAACATCTCGGGCACGCCGGAATTCATCCAGTGCGGCGGGCTGGCGGCGATCGAGCAGGGCGAGCCTTTCGTGAAGGAGATGGTCGAGCGCTGCCGCGCCGGCGGCGAGCTGGTGTACCAGCGCCTCACGGCGCTGCCGCGCGTGCGCGTGGCGCGGCCGGAGGCGGCGTTCTACGCCTTCTTCTCGATCGATGGCATCGACGACAGCCTGGGATTCGCCTCGAAGCTGGTGACCGACTACAAGGTCGGCATCGCGCCGGGCGTGGCCTTCGGCGCCGGCGGCGAGGGCAATTTCCGCCTGTGCTTCGCGTCGGGCGCCGAGCGCCTGAGCCGCGCCATGGACCGCATCGAGGCGGGCATCAAGGCGAACTGATGGTGCGCAACCATGCTCTTGCCTTCCCCCGGAGGGGGAAGGTGCCCGAAGGGCGGAAGGGGGATGTCGAAGCCGAACGCAGGGGTTCGCCTTCGACATCCCCCATCCGGCGCTGCGCGCCACCTTCCCCCTCCGGGAGAAGGTAGGAATACGGCCATGACCCACGCCATCGAGGTCGCGCACCTGCGCAAGGAGTACGGCACGATCGTCGCCGTCGACGATCTGTCGTTCACCGTCGCCGGCGGGGCGGTGCTCGGCCTGCTGGGCGGCAACGGCGCGGGCAAGACGACGACAATCTCCATGCTGCTGGGCCTGCTCGAGCCGACCTCCGGCTCGGTCAGGGTGTTGGGCATCGACATGCTGACGCAGCGCTTCAAGGCGCTGCCGCGCATGAACTTCTCCTCGCCCTATGTCGACCTGCCGCATCGCCTGACGGTGCAGCAGAACCTCGACTTCTACGGCCGGCTCTACGGCGTGCCCGACCTGACGAAGCGGCTGGCCGAGATCGCCGAGACCCTGCAGATCGGCGACATGCTGGAGCGCCCCGCAGGCGCGCTGTCGGCCGGCCAGAAGACGCGCGTGGCGCTGGCCAAGGCGCTGATCAACAAGCCCGACGTGCTGCTGCTCGACGAGCCGACGGCATCGCTCGATCCCGACACCGCCGACTGGGTGCGCACGCTGCTGAAGGACTACCAGCGCCGCACGGGTGCGACGATCCTGCTCGCCTCGCACAACATGACCGAGGTCGAGCGGCTGTGCGACGACGTCATCATGATGCAGCAGGGCAAGGTCTTCCAGCGCGGCGCGCCCGACGATCTGATCGCGCGCTTCGGCCGCAACGACATGGAGGAGGTGTTCCTCGACATGGCACGCGGCCGCCAGCGCGGGCTCGACGATCTGAAGAAGGTGGCGGAGTAGGCGATGGCTGCTTCCGTTCGGCGCATCTACGCGGTGGTGCTGCGCCACCTCTACCTGTTCCGGACCTCCTGGCTGCGCATCCTCGATTCGATCTACTGGCCCGCCGTGCAGATGGTGATGTGGGGTTTCCTCACGCAGTTCCTGTCGAGCCAGACCAACTACGTGGCGCAGGCCTTCGGCGTGCTGCTCTCGGGCCTGCTGCTGTGGGAGGTGCTGATCCGCGGCAACCTCTCGCTGTCGATCGCCTTCCTCGAGGAGATGTGGTCGCGCAATCTCGGCCATCTCTTCGTCAGCCCGCTCAGGCCCTTCGAGATGGCGGCCGGCATCGTCACCGTCTCGCTGCTGCGCACGCTGCTGGGCATGATCCCGGTGTCGCTGATGGCCTGGGCCTTCTTCGGCTATTCGGTCTACGACCTCGGCCTACCGCTGATCGCCTTCTTCCTCGTGCTGCAGATGTTCGGCTGGTCGGTCGGCCTGTCAATGTCGGGCATGATCATGCGCCTGGGGCTCAGCGCCGAGACCTTCGCCTGGGCCGGTATCTTCATCCTGCTGCCGGTGAGCGGCGTCTACTATCCGGTCTCGGCCCTGCCGACCTGGCTGCAGTACATCGCCTGGTGCCTGCCCACGGCCTATGTCTTCGAGGGCATGCGCACCATCCTCACCCAGCAGGTCGTGCGCTGGGACCTGATGGCGCCGGCGTTCGGGCTGGCGATCGTCTACCTGGCGATCGGCTTCAGGATCTTCCTGTGGTTCTTCAAGTCGTCGCGCCGCAAGGGGACCCTGCTGCAACAGGGCGAGTGATCAAGCCTCGTGCGCCGGGTTGGGGCGCTACGCGATAGCCTCGGGTCGCCGCTCTACCGCGCGCTGGTCACCGACAGGCACGCCGCCGGCGGCTTCGGTCGCGGTGGTGGCGGTCCGCGGGGGATCGTGTCGGGATCGGGCAGGGCGAACCAGTCGTCGAGCGCCTTGCCGCAGCCGTCGCCCGGCGGCACCGGGGCCTGCGCCTGGCAGCCACGATCGCCCGGCGGGCAGTGCAGCCGCACGTGGAAATGGGCGTCGTGGTAGAACCACGGCACGATCTTGCGCAGCCAGGCGCGATCGCCCGTCGCCGTCTGGCACAGACGCTGCTTGATGAGCTTGTTGACGAAGATGCGGTCGACTTCGGGGAAGCTCGCGGCCGTCTTCAGCAGGGTCGCGTGCGCCGGCAGCCAGACGGCCTCGTCGATGCCGGCCTCGCCCTTGAGCACCAGCGAGCGCAGCACCGGCGATTCGCGCAGCGCCGCCGCAAGACGCGGCCGCTTGGATTGCTCGAACCAGATGTCGACGTCGAGGCCGACCTGGTGGCTGGCATGGCCGAAGCTCATGCGCCCGCCGCGTGGCTGGGAAATGTCGCCGATATAGACGTGCTGCAGCTTGAGTGCCTCGATGCGCCGGCCGAACTCCTGCACGAAGCGGATGGCGCGGTCGTGGCCCCAGTAGCGATTGCGGCTGACGCGGACCACCTCGTAGCCCGGCCCTTCGAGCGGCAGGGCGCCGGCACCGGCGATGCAGCCGTTCATGTAGATGCCGAAAATGCGCTGCGGCCCGGGCGCGGGCGTGGTCGGGATGTCCTGCCCGCGGGCTGAAGTCGTGATCGCGAGGAGGGCGAGGCAGGCGAGCAGGACGCTGGGACGCATCCCGGCATGATGCCGCAACTCGGCACTTCGCGCACGGACTTCCGTTGGTCGGCGTGTGTCTGCGACAACGCCCAATGGATCGGATGCCTCTGTCATCCCGAGCGCAGCGAGGGATCCAGGCTGCACATGGATCCCTCGCTGCGCTCGGGATGACAGCGTGATTTCGCCATTATGCGCGTTGTTCTAGAGTCGCGGCGATGCTGGCCTTTCCCGACTACCGCTGCCTGCTGGCGACCTGCGACGGCGACGTCGCGCGCCTGACCTTCAATCGTCCGGAGCGCCGCAATGCGCTCACCCACGAGATGATGCAGGAACTGTCCGACGCCTTCGCGCGCATCGCGGCGGAGGTCGAGCGCGACCCCATCGGCCTGCGCGCCCTGGTGCTGCGCGGCGCCGGCGGCTTCTTCTGCGCCGGCGGCGATATCGGCTTCATGAAGGAGCTGCCGCCGGCGCCGGCGGATGGCCGGCGCGATCCGCTGGTGGCGCCCTATCGCGCCTTCGGCGACACCCTGCTGGAGCTCAATCGCCTGCCGCTGGCGGTGATCGCCATCGTCGACGGCCCGGCGGCAGGCGGTGGCTTCGGCATGGCCTGCGCTTCCGACGTGGTGATCATGCACGAAAGTGCGCGGTTCGGAATCCCGGAGCCGCGCGCCGGGTTCATCCCCTCGCAGGTCCTGCCGCTGATCGCGCGGCGCATCGGCGAGGGCGCGACGCGCGAGCTGGCACTGACGACGCGCATGATGGACGCGCGCGAGGCGCTGGAGGTCGGCGTCGGTCGCCATCTGTGCGCTGACGAGGCGGCGATCCAGGCGGTCCTGGCGCGCACGCTCGACGACATCAGGCGCGGCGAGCCCGGCGCGGTGGCGACAGTGAAGCGGCTGGTGCTGATGTGCGCCACCGAGAGCGACGCGGCGGTGCTCGACGCAGCGGCGCTCGACCTGATCCGCCTGCTGCGCGGTGCGCCGGCACGCGCCGGCATGAAGGCATTCCTGGAGAAGCAGCGTCCGCCCTGGGTGCCGCGGGACGGCCGATAGCCCTGTCATCCCGAGCGGCAGCGAGGGATCTATGAAGTCCTGGATCCCTCGCTGCCGCTCGGGATGACATTCTCGTACGACGCCGCAGTATCGGTCACCTTCAGTGCCACGAGGTTGCAGACCGCCACCGGCCGGCTCATGCCGCGCACCTCGCGCTCGCCGAAATCCTGCAGTTCGGCGAACTCCTCGACGGCTGCGGCGAGGCGGCCGCTCAGCAGCACCTCGCCATCCCTGGCTTCCGAGCAGAGCCGCGCCGCGAGGTTCACCACGGCGCCGATCGCCGTGTAGTCGAGCCGATCCTCGAAGCCGATGCGGCCCAGCGTGGCGTAGCCCTGGGCCATGCCGATGCCGAAGCCGAGGCGATGGCCGCGCCGGATCCAGCGCGGCATCAGCGCCTGGACGGCCCCACGCATCTCCAGCGCCAGTTTCGCGGCGCGCGCCGGCGCGTCGGGACAGGGCAGGGGATCGTTGAAGAAGACCATCAGGCCGTCGCCCAGGAAGCGGTCCAGCGTGCCTTCGTAGTGGCGGATCAGCGGGCCCACCGCGCCGTGGAACTCGCCCAGCAACGTCATGATGTCCTCGGGCTCGGCGGTTTCCGAGAAGGTGGTGAAGCCGCGCAGGTCGCAGAACAGGGCCACGATCTCGCGCCGATGGTTCTTCAGGACATCGTCGTCGCCCGCCGAGACGATCGCCTGGGCAAGCTGCGGCGCGAGGAAGCGGCGCAGCTGGTTGGCGCGCTCCAGCTCGGCCACCTGCTCCTGCACGCGCCGCTCCAGCCCGCGATTGAGCGTCTCGATCTCGTCGTGCAGCGCCTTGATGCGCAGCATGGCGCGCACGCGCGCCACCAGCGCGCCGTGATCGACCGGCTTGGTGAGGTAGTCGTCGCCGCCCGCGTCGAGGCCGGCGATCACCTCCTTCGGCTGCGCCCTGGCGGTCACCAGGATCACCGGGATGAAGGGCAGGGTCTTGTCGGCCTTGAGCCGCCGCACGACCTCGAGCCCGTCGATCTTCGGCATCATGATGTCGAGCAGGACCAGATCGGGCAGAAGCTCGCGCACCGCGGCGAGCGCCTGCTCGCCGTCCGACGCCGTCACCACCTCGTAGCCAAGGCTCGACAGCCGCATGCGCAGGATCTCGACATTGTCGGCGACGTCGTCGACGACGAGGATGCGGGCCGGATCGCGCATCTAGCCGAGGATCTCCCGCACCTTGGCCAGCATCTGGCGCGGGCTGAACGGCTTGGCGATGTAGCCGTCGCAGCCGGCGGCGCGGGCCTTCTCCTCGTCACCGGACAGCGCATAGGAGGTCACGGCGATCACCGGGATGGCCTTGAGCGCCGGATCGGCCTTGATGCGCCGCGTCGCCTCGTAGCCGTCCATGACCGGCATCTGGATATCCATCAGGATCAGGTCGGGCCTGTGCTCGCTCGCCCTGGCCACGCCCTCGGCGCCGTCATGCGCCTCGACCAGGTCGTAGCCCGCCAGGCCCAGCAGATCGCGCAGGATCTGGCGGTTGTCCTCGGTGTCCTCGACGACAAGGATCTTCTTGCTCATTGTGCGGCTTCCCTCACCGATGCGGCGTGGATCGGGATCGAGACGGTGAAGGTCGAGCCCTTGCCCGGCTCGGATTGCACGGTGATGCGACCGCCGTGCAGCTCGACGATCTTGCGCGAGATCGACAGGCCGAGCCCGGTGCCGCCCTTCCTGCGCGTGCTCGTGTTGTCGACCTGCTGGAACTCGTCGAAGATCTTGGCCTGGTCGGCCTCGGCGATACCCGGACCGGTGTCGACGACCGACAGCTCGAAGCGGTCCGCGACTTTCACCGCCCGGATCTCGACGCCGCCCTGGTCGGTGAACTTCAGAGCATTTCCGACGAGGTTGAGCAGGACCTGGCTCAATCGCCGGGCATCGGCGGTTCCGGTCGGCAGGCCCTCGGCGACATCGGTCGTAAGCGACAAGCCCTTGGCGCGCGCCAGCGATTCGGTCGCCGAGACCACGGTGCCGACGGCATCGGCGACGCTGTACTCCTCGAGCGACAGCGTGAGCTGGCCGGCCTCGATCTTCGACAGGTCGAGCACGTCGTTGATCAGGCCCAGCAGATGCCGGCCGTTGGTCTGCACGCGTTCCAGGACGCCCTGGGCCTTGTCGCCGACATCGCCATACAGTCCGTCCGCCATCATTTCAGTGTAGCCCAGGATGGCGTTGAGCGGCGTGCGCAGCTCGTGACTCATGTTGGCGAGGAACTGCGACTTGTGCTGGCTGGCGATCTCGAGCTGACGGCTCTTCTCCTGGATCTCGGTGAACAGCCGCACATTGCCGATGGCAATCACCGCCTGCGACGCGAACGTCTCGAGCAGCTCGATCTGGCGGGCGGTGAAGGGCCCGCGCTCGATCCGTCGCAGGGTGATGCTGCCGATCGCGTCGCCCTCGCGGAGCATGGGGGCGATGATCGCTGAGTGCCACTTGTGCTCGCGGGCCAGCGCGATGGTCGGGGCGAACTGCGCGGGATCAAGCTGCGATACGTCGGGAATGTGGACGGTGCGGCCGGCGATGATCGACTGCACCACGCCGTTGCTGGCATCGAGAGGCCTGCGTGCACCAACGGACGCGGTCAGCGTACCGTCATGGGCCTGGAGCACGACTTCGTTGCCGTCGTGCAAGGCGATGACAGCATCGCTCGCGCCGCAGAACCTACGGGCGGCGCTCACCACGACGTCGAGCACCGGCTGGACGTCGGTCGGCGACTCGGAGATGACGCGCAGGATCTCGGCGGTGGCGGTCTGCTGCTCCAGCGATTCGCGCAACTCGGTGATCAGGCGGGCATTCTCTATCGCGATCACGGCCTGCGCCGCGAAGTTCTGCATCAGCGCGATCTGCTTCTCGGAGAACGGCCGGACCTCCTTGCGATAGACCGTCAGTGCGCCGCGAGTAATACCGTCCCTGCGCAAAGCGACGACGAGAGCGCTGCGAGCACCGCCCAGGTCGACCACGGCGTGGCGGAGCGGATTGCCGGAGCGGTAGACATCGTCGTCCTTCAGGTCGAGGTTGTGAATCACGTCCTCGCCCGACAGGACTCGCGCATGCGCCTCGCCCGGCCGTGGCTGGTCCATGCCGGCGGAAAAGTAGCGCGCAAGCCCGTCCGGGACGCCGCGCATGGCGGCGGGGCTGAACGCTCCGCCTTCATAGACCATCAGGAAGCCGAAATCGGCCTGACACAGCGTCATGGCTTTCTCGAGCATGGCATCGAAAACGGGCGCAAGGACGCTAGGAGAGGAATTGATGACCTGCAGGACTTGAGTCGTCGCTGTCTGCTGCTCCAGTGATTCGGACAGTTCCCGGGTCCGATCGGTGACTCGTTGCTCGAGCGTCGCGTAAGATTCCTCGAGCGCCTCCGCCGAATGGTTGAACTGCCTGGCCAGCGCCTCCAGCTCGTCGCCGGTTCTGATGTCGAGTCTGTAGCCGAGCTCGCCGCCGCCGATGCGAGCTGCTCCGGCCTGCAGGGCGCGGATGGGGATCACCATGCGGCGGGCGAGCAAAGCCGCCGCCAGGGCGGCGACGAGGATGCCGCCGGCCAGCAGCGCCAGTGCGCGATAGCCGGCGGCGATCACCGGCTCGCGGGCTTCCGACGTGGGCAGCTCGACGAACACCAGCCAGTTCAACGCCGGAATGGCGGCGTGCGACGACAGCACCGAGACGCCCTGGAGATTGCGTGCGTCGTCCACGGCGGTACCGCCCTCGCGGCTAAGCGCCGCGGCGACCTGCGACACACGCGTCATGTCGGTGCCGCGCAGGACCAGCGACATGTCGGGATGGGCGACCAGCCGGCCCAGGCTGTCGACGACGTAGGCATAGCCGTCCTTGCCGACGCGGATCTGCGCCACGACGTCGACGATCAGCTTGAGGTTGATCACCGCCACGGTGACGCCGCCGCGGCCGCCATGGCTGACCGCCATGGTCAGATGCGGCTCGCTGTCCTTGTGGAAATAGACCGGCCCGAAGTACAGGCGATGCGCCCGGGCATCGACATAGGCCTTCTCCGTCGAGCGGTCGGTGCCGCTGCCGATCACGTCCATGGTCAGCCGCGATACCTTCAGCTGCTCGCGGCCCCGCCTGTCAATGAAGGAGAGCTCGGCGATCGCCGGCACCTGGCGCTGCAGGCGCACATAGTCGAAGCGGCGCTGCTCCTCGTCCAGCAGGGCCCATTGCGGATGTGCGACCCAGCCGATCTGGCGCTCGATCTCGCGCACGAACGATTCGATGCGCTGGGCGGCGGCCTCGGCCTTCTCCCGCTGCACGGTGATCGCGGCGCTGCGGTTCTCCTCGTAAGTGAAGTAGAGGTCGAGCGCGGCATTGATCGTCAGCACGAGCGCGACCAGCCCGATGAACAGGACGACGTACTTGGTGAAGAGGCCGCGCCTCACTCGATCACCTCGTTGACGCGCGCGAGGAACATCGGCGTGAATGACAGGCCGATCGCCTTGGCAGTCTTCTGGTTCAGCACGAGCTCGAAGTGCGTGGCCTTCTGCACGGGCAGATCGGCGGTGGGGGTGCCCTTCAGCACCCGGTCGACGTAGCCGGCGAGGATGCGATAGAGCTCGGCCTGATCGGCACCCAGGGTGAAGAGTCCGCCGGCATCGGCGAACTGCCGGCGATACGACACCGACGGCAGGCGGTGACGGATGGCAAGTCTGGCGGCTTCCTGGACCGGCAGGCTGGGCTGAACGACGACGCCGTCGACGCCGCGCTGCGCCAGCGCTTCGAAGGCCGGCGCCAGATCCTGCGGTGTCGACACCATCTGTGCGACGATCTCGATCTGCTGCGCCCTGCCGGCGGCGTCGATCTCGCGCCGCAGCGGCACGTTGAACGGATCGGGCGCGTTCAGCAGGACACCCACAGCCTTGGTCGCGGGCTTGATGTCGCGGAAGAGCTGGATGCTCTTGCCGGCGAGTTCCGTCGAGGCGCCGCCGACGCCGGTGAGATTGCCCTCGGGGCGAGCGATGTTGCTGACGATTCCCGTTTCGGGCGCGCCACCGTTGAAGACGATCGGGATGGTGCTGGTCGCCCGCTTCGCCGCAAGGATCGCCGGCGTCAGCACGGCGACGATGACGTCGACCCTGGCATCGACCAGCGACTGGGCATGCGCGGCCAGGCGGGCGCGATTGGCATCCGAGGCACGGAACTCGTAGTGGATGGTCTGGCCTTCGACATGGCCGAGCGCCGTCATCGCCTTGCGGAAGAGCGACCAGCCGGGCTCGGCGTCGCCGGCGATCAGGAAGCCGACACGTGCCGTCCCGGTGCGCTGCGCCAGCGCGGGCGCGCGGGCTCCCGCGGCGATCGCCGCGGCTGCGCCGGTGACGAGGAGCCGGCGCCTCATTCGATCACCTCGTTGGCCTGCGCGAGAAGGCTGGGCGGCAGCCTAAGTCCCAGCGCTCCGGCGGTCTTCAGGTTGACGACCAGCTCGAGCACGCTGGGCTGCTCGATCGGCAGGCTGCCGGGCGCGGCGCCGTTGAGGATCCGCATCGCGTAGAGCGCGACGCGCTTGTAGGCCTCGGTGAGGTTCGGCCCGTAGGTCAGCAGGGCGCCGGCCTGCGCGATCGAGGCCCAGCCGGAGGCGATCGGCACCTTGCGTGCCAGGCACTGCGCGGCGATCGCCGCGGCCTGCCGCACCATGGTCGAGCTCGGCAGCACGATCAGCGCCTGGATGCCGTCGTCGAGGGCGCGCGCCACGGTTGGCTGGATCTGACCGGCGCCGGCGACGCGATAGGCGTCGAGCGAGATGCCGACCGACTGCACCGCCTTCTGGCAGGCGGCAATCTCGTTCTCCTCGCCGGCGTGCATCGTGTTGGAGAGCAGGCCCATCCTGCGGCAGTCCGGCAGGGCGGCGCGCAGCAGGTCGATGCGCTTGGGACTGAGCTCCACCGACATGAAGGTGACGCCGGTGAAATTGCCGCCGGGGCGGGCGAGCGACTGGGCGATGCCGGCGGCCACCGGGTCGGCGCTGAAGCCGAAGACGATCGGCACGGTCGGCCTGGCGCGCGCCGCGGCCGGGGTCGCGGCGCCCTGGGTCACGATCAGGCTGACGCCCTGGTTCTGCAGTTCATGCACCGCCGCGACGATGCTGTCGGGGCCGCTGACGGCGTAGCGCTCGAGGATGCGGACCTGCTCGCCACCGGGCGCCACTCGCATGCCGGCCTTGAAGGCCTCGAGGAAGGGCGCGATCGTGCTCTGTGGCTCGGGGGCGATCCAGCCGATCGTCCGGCTGGCGGCGAGGCCGTGGCGCGCGGGAAGGAGAGAAGCGCCCGCCAGGCCGCCCGACATTGCCAGGAGATGCCGTCTTCTCATCGTTGCCCCCCTTGACCCCTCCAGCTTCTAGGAGCCGGCCGTCCCGCGCAATCCAGCAAACCTGACAGGACGCTGTTTCCGGCCCGGCGCGACTGCTCTAATGATCGGGCAGGACCAGGGGTGGTAAGGATGGCACGGCGCAATTTCAGGCACTTCGAGGTCCGGCGCGTCGCCGGCGCGCTGGGGGCGGAACTGCACGGCGTCGATCTGGCCCGCGACCTGGGCGACGACGTGATTGCGGAGATCCGCCAGGCCTGGCTCGACCATCTCGTGGTGTTCTTCCGCGACCAGAAGATCACGCCGGCGCAGCAGCTGGCGTTCGCGCGGCGGCTGGGCGAACCGATCGAGTATCCCCAGCTCAGGGGCCTCGACGACTTCCCGATGATCACGCCCGTGGTCAAGCTGGAGAACGAGCGCAACAATTTCGGCGGCGTCTGGCACTCCGACACGACCTATCTGCAGGTGCCGCCGATGGCGAGCATGCTCTACGCCATCGAGCTGCCGCCGGTCGGCGGCGACACCGAGTTCGCCAACCAGTACCTGGCCTACGACACGCTGTCGGAGGGCATGCGCGCGATGCTCGACGGGCTGGTCGGCGTCAGCTCCTCGACGAAGGCCGAGGCGTCGAAGACGCGCGAGGACAGGCTGAAGGCCGCCGGTGTCGAGGTCAGGCCGCTTGAGGCCGAGCACCCGATCGTGCGCACGCATCCGGAGACCGGACGCAAGGCGCTGTACCTGAACATCGGCCACACCGTGCGGATCAGGGGCTGGACCGAGCAGGAGAGTGCCGGCCTGCTGGCCTTCCTGTTCGAGCACCAGATCCGGCCGGAGCTCACCTGCCGCTTCCGCTGGCGGCCGGGCTCGCTGGCGCTGTGGGACAATCGCTGCGCCATGCACAACGCGATCAACGACTATCACGGCTATCGCCGCATCCTGCACCGCATCACGCTGGCCGGAGACCGGCCGGCGTGATGCGCTCCCGGGCGTTCAGTCGGCCATCTCGTGCTGGTCGGTGGCGCCGAAGAAGTCCAGCGCGAGCAGTTGGTTGAAGGGCGATGAGATGCCCTTGTAGATCGTGCTGGCGAGGTTCTGCGCCGTGTCGATCACCGTGCCGGCGCCCAGCCCGTTGGCCGAGCCCTTGAGAATGTCCTGTGCACCGGCCGCCGAGCCCTTCTCGAGCTTGAGCAGGAAGTCGCGCGGATCGAGCACATCGTCGCGACGGCCGTACATCGGCAGGTAGCCGGCGGCACGGATCGCCGCGGCCTCGGCCTCGGTGTACTCGTTGGGTCTCTTGCCCTTGGGCAGCTTGGCCTTGGGGCAGCTCAGCGAGCCCTTGCGGGTGCCGCGATAGAGCTCGAAGTGCAGCATGCACTTCTCGCCACCCTGCTGGGTGTATCCGAGTTCCTGGCCGGCGCTGACGGAGGCACCCGTCTGCAGGCTCTCCGGGATGCCGTTGATCTCGGTGTAGCGCCCCACGAAGCCCGAATCGTGCTTGATCGCGATGGCGAAGAGCATCGTGCCCGCGATGAACGGCTTGGTGCCGCGTTCCACGACCTTGCCGCCTTCGATCGCGATCACCGGGGTGCCGTGGGCCGCGCCGATGTCGCAGCCGGCGTGCAGACGGCCCTTGCGATCCGCGCCGAAGCCAGCGGAGCTGCCTGCGGTACGCCACTTCTTGGTGTAGCCGTGGCCTGGTGCGATGGGAAAGTGCATGGAACCCTCCGTTGCTGTCGGAGGGCACCATGCGCGTCGAGCGTATCGGCGGCGTTTCTCTGCAACGGAAATTGGTATCGTTTGTATCGCACCTCCGCTACAGGGCCGGCCAGCGTCGATGCCAGTCGGTGGCTGCCTCGTAGAGCGCGCCCAGCCGCAGCACCGATGCCTCGTCGCGGAAGCGGCCGACCAGCTGGAGGCCGATCGGCAAGCCGTCCGATGCGAAGCCGCAACAAATGCTCATCGCCGGATGGCCGGTGATGTTGAACGGCATGGTGTAGGGGAACAGGCTCTGGCGCAGCTCGCCGACGACCTGGCCGTCGATCTCGATCGGGTCGAACAGGTCGTGATCGACCGGCAGCGCGGTGCGCGACAGCGTCGGCGTGACGAAATAGTCGTAGCGCTCGAACCAGCCCTGGATGTGACGGAACAGCTCGCCGCGCGCGAACATCGCCTTCTGGTAGTCGGCGGCGCTCCAGTCGGCGGCCATCTGCACCTGGCGCACGAGCGAGGGCGTCATGCGGTTGCCGTCGCGCGCCACCATGTCGGCGAAGCGCGCCCGCCAGGTGCTGTGGTTGATGATCTGCCACACCTCGTAGTTCGACGGTGGCATGTCCTGCAGTTCCTCGACGATGGCGCCCAGCGATTCCAGCCGCTGGACGGCGGCGCGAAAGGCAGCTTCGACGTCGCGCGCCACCACCGTGTTGCCCAGCCGTGCGGCGAAGAGGACGCGCTTGCCCCCGAGGTCACCCTCGGGCCGCGCGGCGGCGACGTAGTCCTGCACCGGCACGCCGATCGACCAGGGATCGCTGGCGTCCTCGCCGGCCATGGCCTGCAGCATCAGCGCGGTGTCCATCACCGTGCGCGTCATCGGCGTGACATAGGTGTAGTTGCCGAAGGCGTCGGGCGCCTGGCTGTGCGGGATCACGCCGTTACTCTGCTTCAGCCCGACCATGCCGTTGCAGGCCGCCGGGATGCGCGTCGAGCCGCCGCCATCGGTGGCGATGCCGATCGGCGCCAGGCCGGCGGCCACGGCGACGGCGGAGCCGCCGCTGGAGCCTCCGGACGTGCGGCTCTGGTCCCAGGCGTTGTGGCACTTGCCGAACAGCGGGCCGTCGCTCAGCGCCTTGTGGCCGAACTCCGGGGTCGTCGTCTTGCCTACCAGGATGCCGCCGGCCGCCTTCACGCGCGCCGCCGCCGCCGCGTCCGTCTTGGGCACGTTGCTCTCGTGCAGCAGCGAGCCGAAGGTCGTGCGCACCCCGGCGGTGTTGACCAGATCCTTCACGTGATAGGGCACGCCGTGCAGCAGGCCCAGCGCGCCGCCGCGCATCACCGTCTCCTCGGCCCAGCGCGCCTGCGCCAGCGCATGCTCGTGGCACACGGTGATGAAGCAGTTGAGCTTCGGCTGCAGCGCGTCGATGCGCGCCAGCACGGCTTTGGTGACCTCGACCGGCGAGACCTGCCTGCTGGCGATCATGCCGCGCAGGGTCTCGGCCGTGAGCTGCCAGAGTTCGGAGGACATGATCAGGCGGCTCCCGGCGTGTAGAGGAAATGCGTGGTCTCGAGGAAGCGCGTCAGGCCGATCGATTCGGCCAGGCGGATGGAAGGGATGTTGTCGTCGTGCACCTGGTAGCGCGGCGACAGGCGGCGCGCGCCCAGCTCGGCCAACGCTGTGCGCACGACACGCGCGGCGTAGCCTCGGCCGCGCACCTCCGGCGGCGTGAAGACACCGCCGATCTCCCAGATCCGGCGGTAGTTCTCGAAGGCGAAGCAGACCGCATGCGGCTGCTCGTCCGGCCCGGTCACGCAGATGAAGGCACGACCGGTGTGGAGCAGGGGCTTGAGCCAATCCCTACCGTGCTTCTGCGACTCGAAACAGGCGAACACCGCATCGGATGGCGTCATGGTCGTCCGCACGGAGTCGTCGCGGACGAACTCGGGGTCGCAGGTGAACGACAAGACGGCCGTCGTGCGTTGCAGGTGGGGGAACGACAACGCCACGACATCGCGGTCGGCGTCGCTGGAGAGCTTGAACACCACGCCCTCCTTGCGCGGTACCGCCTCGATCAGCTCGCGCGTGAGGTCGGGGCCATCGCTGGAGATCAACGCGGCGTAGCGTGCCCCGGGATAGGTGCGCAGGTCGTAGGCGCTGGCCGCCACCTCCAGCAGCACCATCGTGGCAGCGCCGCCGTCGCGTTCGACGCGATGTAGCGTTGTGTGGTCAGGGTACGCGTCCAGGTGCTTGAGCAGCACGATGTTGCGCAGCGGCTCGCGCTCCAGCGCTTCGACGACAGGATTCATCTCAGAGCAGCCCGCGGGCGGCGAGGTTGCGCATCAGATCGCGCGCGCCGAAGGTCCAGGGCGGCACGGCTTTGCAGAGGTTCACCCGATTGACCAGCGCGCCCAGCTTGGGCGAGCGGATCGACACGATGTCGCCGACCTCGTGGGTGAAGCCCTTGCCGCCCGAGCCGCGCTGCTGCGTCGGCGCGAACAGGGTGCCGGTGTAGAGCACCACGCCGTCGGGATACTGGTGATTGGCGCCGATGGTCTGCGCCACCAGCTCGGTGGGATCGCGGCTGATCTGGGTGAGGTCGCTGCGCCCCGTGAGCCGGAACTGGTCGGTGCCTGTGATCTCCAGCGACACCTCGGCCTTGCGCACGTCGTCGAGCGAGTAGGTCGCATCGAACAGGCGGATGAACGGGCCGATGGCGGAGGACGCGTTGTTGTCCTTGGCCTTGCCCAGGAGCAGCGCGCTGCGGCCCTCGATGTCGCGCAGGTTGACGTCGTTGCCCAGCGTCGCGCCGACGATGCGGCCATCGGGCGTGACCACCAGCACCACCTCGGGCTCGGGGTTGGTCCACTCGGCATCGTCGCGCAGCCCGACCTCGGCGCCGTAGCCGACCGAGGCCATGGGCGGCGCCTTGGTGAAGATCTCGGCATGCGGGCCGATGCCGACCTCGAGGTATTGCGACCACATGCCCTTGGCGATCAGCGCCTGCTTCAGCTTCTCGGCGTCGGGCGAGCCCGGCTTCACGCGCGCGATGTCGCCGCCGATGGCTGTGCCGAGTTCGGCGCGCACTTGGGCGGCGCGCGAGGGGTCGCCCTTGGCCTGCTCCTCGATCAGCCGTTCCAGCAGGCTCACGGCAAAGGTGACGCCGGCGGCCTTCACCGCCTGCAGGTCGACCGGCGCCAGCAGGGTGGGGAATTCGGGCGAGGGCTGGTCGGCCACGGTGTTGGCGACGATCTCCTCCAGCGAGCCGATGCGATCGCCGGTGGCGTGGGCCGCCACTTCCGCCGGGTTCGCCTGCGCCAGCAGGTCGGCGATGGTCGGCACGGCGCGCGAGATGTCGAAGACGCCGCGGGCGCGGATCGCCACGACGCTGGGACCGGCCGGCCAGGCGCCATGCGCCGGTCGCCAGACGCGGCCCACCAGCGTGCCGGTGGTGCCGTCATCGGGCAGGATGGGATGGCCGGCGAGGCTGAGCTTCTGGGTCACGGACGAATTCTCCTGGACACTTCGTCATCCCGAGCGCAGCGAGGGATCTCCCGAGAAGGAGCGCCCGTTCCAGGGAGATTCCTCGCTGCGCTCGGAATGACGGGAATGAGACTTGATCGTGTCGTCTCGACCGCCTGCAAGCAAGCGCTCTGGACGGCGCGCATCGGGCGTGGCAATCCAGCCGTGACCCTGCTGAGGAGCTTTCCATGGCCCAGGCCCGCATCAAGGGCGTGCTGTCGCCCGTCGTCACGCCGTTCAAGCCCGACTACAGCCCCGACACGCGGCGCTTCATCGCCCATTGCAAGTGGCTGGTCAGCCAGAATTGCGGCCTGGCGGTGTTCGGCACCAACAGCGAAGCCAACTCGATGGCGGCCGAGGAGCGCATGGAACTGCTCGACGCGCTGGTGGCGGCGGGCGTCGATCCGCAGCGCATGATGCCGGGCACCGGCGCCTGCTCGCTGACCGAGACGGTGAAGGTCACGGCGCACGCCACCAGGCATGGCGTGGCCGGCGTGCTGATGCTGCCGCCCTTCTACTACAAGGGCGTCAGCGACGAGGGTCTGTACCGGCATTTCTCGGAGGTCGTGCAGCGCGTCGGCGACTCGCGGCTGCGCATCTATCTCTATCACATCCCGCCGGTGGCCCAGGTGCCTATCACCCATGCGCTGGTCGAGCGCCTGATCAAGGCCTACCCGCAGCAGGTCGTCGGCATGAAGGACAGCTCCGACGACTGGCCGCACACCAAGAGCATGATCGACGCCTTCGCCAAGTCGGGCTTCGACGTCTTCTCGGGCAACGAGAAGCCGCTGGTCGACAACGTGAAGTCGGGCGGCGCCGGCTGCATCAGCGCCACCGCCAACATCAACCCGGGCGCGATCGCCGAGACCTACGCCAAGGTCGGCACCGCAGAGGGCGACGCCCTGCAGAAGCAGATCAACGACGTGCGCGGCGTGATGTCGGGCTACGTCATGATCCCGGCGATGAAGCACCTGATCGCGCATTACGGCCAGGATCCGGGCTGGACGGTGGTGCGCCCGCCGCTGGTCGAGGTCACCGCCGAGCAGGGCCGCCAGGCGATCGACAAGCTCGAGGCGCTGGGCTTCACCATGCCCGGCCTGCGCCAGGCGATGCAGCAGGCGGCGGAGTAGGGCAGAGGCGTCACTCGTCCCTCCAAACACGGGGGAAGTTGAAGCTGCCTCACTCACCTGTCCCGTAGATCGAGGCCTGCAGTTCGGCGATGGCATCCTCGGCTTCCTGGGAATAGCCGAGTGGGTCGAAGTCGCCGGGTTCCGTATCGCGCCGGGCGTTGCCCGAGTCCGGTTCCGGGCGGCGCTGGCGCCCGTTTGTGTAGACGAGCTGGGCGTAAGAATGGAGGCCGGGCGCGAAGTTCGGCGGCGGCGTCGTCGGCATGCCCGGCTCGACCACGCGCTGCGGCTCGACCACGCGCTGCGGCTCGGCTTTCGTCTCGGCAGGCGGCGACTCGGCGGGTGGCGACTCGGCGGGCGGCGACTCTGTAGGCGACTCTGGCGGCGGCTTGCCGGGGCCGGGGCGGATCAGGTTGGCGGCGTCGATGGTGGCGTGCGCCGCCGCGAGCGCG
>JAHBYP010000014.1 GCA_019635875.1 Alphaproteobacteria bacterium | reverse complement strand
TGCGCGCTGTCATCCCGAGCGCAAGGGATCCAGGGTGCAACTGGATCCCTCGCTGCGCTCGGGATGACAGCGAAGATCAATAGCCCAGCGGATACTCCGCCTCGACTTCGTAGAGCGAGCCTTCCGATCGCATGAGGCTGGAATAGAGTCGGAAATGCTCGACCTCGAACGGACCGGCGCGGAACAGGCTGTGCGAGGCGACGAACTGCGCCAAGTGGTGGCCGATCTCGGCGCGGCGGTTGAAACGGGCGAGCGTGACGTGCGGACGGAACCTGCGGCGGTCGAGCTTCACGCCCTCGCCGCGCAGCGCGTTGACCACCCGCTCGCGCAACCGCGTCAGTCGCTCCTGCTGCACCACGGCGGCGTAGAGCGCCTTGGGCTGGCTGCCATCGACGAAGTGATCGACGCCGGCCAGCTCGACATCGAGCACCGGCCCGTCGATCGTCGCCAGCGCTGCGTCGATGTCCCGGGCCATGCCGCCATCGACCTCGCCGATGAAGGCCAGCGTGATGTGGAAGTTCTCCGACGGCACCCAGTTGGCGTCGGGCACGCCGCCCTGCAGCGCGCTCAGCGCATCGGCGACCTCGTCGGGAATCGGCAGCGCGACGAACAGGCGGGGCATCGGCCGCCTCCTACCCCACGATGCGGCCCAGCCGCACGATGGTCACGCCCGGTCGCACCTTGTGGTTGGCCGGCATCACCAGCACGCAATCGTCGTAGGGCGTGTGCACCGGCTCACCCTCGTCGTGGCCCAGCAGGGTGCCGGCCTTGGCGATCACCTCCTGGCCGAACATGCGGCGCACGAACCTGAATTCGCCGCGCCTGGTCGCCACGGCCTGCGTCACCTGCACCACGCGCTGCGCCGGCGGGTCGGGCTGGCGCCATCCGGCGGGCAGGTCGCCGGCTTCGACGATGCCGCTCACGGCCAGAAAGCGGGCGGTCACGTCCTTCGCCACCGTCACCGACGAGGCGCGCCAGTGCTGGCCGGTCTCGATCAGCAGGGCGTTCTTCGGGCTTCCAGGATCGCCGAAGCCGCCATAGTCGCGCATGCGCCGTCCCGCGGCGTGACCGCGATCGCGCACCACGTCGATCGGCGCGCCGACCTGCCGGGCGAGCTCGACGCCCTTGTCGAGCGGCCCGCAGAGCATCAGCGGCACGCAATCGTCGTGCATGGAATGCAGGTCGAGCAGCAGGTCGGCGCGCTGCACGAAGGGCAGCAGCGCGCGCGCCCGGATCAACTCCCGGGTTTCATCCTCGCCGTTGGGCGGCGCGTCGATGCGGCCCCAGACGCGATTGAAGTCCTCGTCGAGCATGCGTGACTTGAACGGCGCCTCGGCATTGAAGCTCTCATAGGCCGCAACGTTGGCGAAGCTCAGGATCAGGCTGCCGCGCCGGGGCCTGAGGCCGGCGGAGAGCAGCTGATCGACGACGATGGCGCCGGACACCTCGTTGCCGTGGGTCAGCGCATTGACCATCACCACCGGGCCCGGCGCGCCGCTCTCCAGCACGTGCACGTACTCGGTGCCGCTGGCCGACCGGCGCCAGCGGGAGATGTCGGGAAAGTCGAACTCGATGGGGTGGTGCTCTTCTTCGGCCATTGAACAGCTCCTCGGCCCATCTCTTATAGCGGATTCCCGGCCGGGAGCTTGATTCGTCCCGGCGCATGGGTCATATCCCCGCCCGCCGACGCCTTCCACGGCGCGGTGCGGGCCGCCCGGCGGCCCACCCACTGATATACGGGAGTCCACATCCATGCCCGACGCCGTTGCGGCGAATACCGCCAATCCGCATCTCAAGCCCTACAACGCCCGTGGCCTGGCCGGCCGCATCTTCTCGGGCGTGCAGCCCACCGGCAACCTGCACCTCGGCAACTACCTCGGCGCGATCCGCAATTTCGTGCGCTTCCAGTCGAGCTACGACTGCATCTTCTGCGTCGTCGACCAGCACGCCATCACGGTCTGGCAGGACCCGAAGGAGCTGACCAACCAGACGCGCGAGATCGCCTCGGCGTTCCTCGCCGCCGGCATCGATGCGAAGACCCACATCATCTTCAACCAGTCGCTGGTGCCGGCGCACGCCCAGCTCGCCTGGGTGTTCAACTGCGTTGCCCGCATGGGCTGGATGAGCCGCATGACGCAGTTCAAGGAGAAGGCCGGCAAGGACCGCGAGAACGTCTCGCTGGGCCTGTTCGCCTATCCCTCGCTGATGGCCGCCGACATCCTCACCTACAAGGCCACGCACGTGCCGGTGGGCGAGGACCAGAAGCAGCATCTCGAGCTCACCCGCGACATCGCCATCAAGTTCAACAACGACTATGGCGTGGCGGACTTCTTCCCGGTGACCGAGCCGTTGATCCAGGGCCCGGCGACGCGCGTGATGAGCCTGCGCGACGGCACCAAGAAAATGAGCAAGTCCGACCCGTCGGACTACTCCCGCATCAACCTCACCGACGACGCCGACACCATCGCCCAGAAGATCCGCAAGGCGAAGACCGACCCGCTGCCGATGCCCGAGAGCGAGGCCGACGCCGAGAAGCGGCCCGAGGCCGACAATCTGCTGGGCATCTACGCCGCCCTGGCCGACGCCGAGAAGGCCGACATCGTCGCCAGCTTCGCCGGCCAGCAGTTCAGTGCCTTCAAGAACGCGCTGACCGAGCTGGCGGTCAGCAAGCTGGGGCCGATCGGCGGCGAAATGCAGCGGCTGATGAAGGATCCCGGCCACGTCGATTCGGTGCTGCGCAACGGCGGCGAGCGCGCCCGCGCCATCGCCGAGCCGATCCTGGGGGAGGTCTACCGCACGGTGGGCTTCCTCAGGCCGTAGAAAAATCCGGCGGCCCGCGTCACACCGCGGGCCGCCGGATCGTCATCCCTCCGAACGACCGGCATTCGCGCCGGTCGATGGAGGACATGATGAGCGATACCAGGGCTGTCGCCTACGAGAACCACATCGGCGACGTGTTCAAGGCCATGCAGGGCGTGCACCAGGTCGTGGGCACGCACGCGTTCGAGGCCAAGATCCGCCATCTCGTGCACCTGCGCGCCTCGCAGATCAACGGCTGCGCCTTCTGCGTGAAGATGCACCTGAAGGAGGCGCGCGAGGACGGCGAGAGCGACGACCGGCTCGACCGCGTCGTGGTGTGGCGCCACGTGCACGATTTCAGCCCGCGCGAGCGCGCGGCGCTGGCGTGGACCGAGGCGCTCACCAGCCTCGACCCGCGTGCCGACCTGGGGGCGCTCAGGGCCGAGCTGCGCCGGCACTTCTCCGAGGACCAGATCGGCGTGCTGACCGCCGACGTGGGCCTGATCAATTTCTGGAACCGCATGCAGGTATCGAGGCACTGACATGGCGGACCGCGAGGACATCGCCGTCTTCGAGGAGGCGCGCCCCAGGCTGCTGGGGCTCGCCTACCGCATCCTCGGCTCGCGCGCCGACGCCGAGGACGCGGTGCAGGACACGTTCCTGAAATGGCGCGGCGCCGATCAGGACGCCATCGCCAATCCGGCGGCCTGGCTGATGACGGCCTGCACCCGGCGCTGCATCGACCTGTTGCGCGCGGCGCACCGCACGCGGGTCGACTATGTCGGCACCTGGCTGCCGGAGCCGATGCACATGCTGACCACCGATCCCGCCGACGAGGCCCTGGGCGCGTCGCTGACCACGGCCTTCCTGCTGATGCTCGAGCGGCTGACGCCCAAGGAGCGCGCCGCCTATCTGCTGCACGAGATCTTCGACATGGACTATCCCGACGTCGCCCGTGCGCTCGACATGAACCAGGCGGCCTGCCGCCAGCTGGTGTCGCGCGCCAGGGGCCATCTCGACGAGGCGAAGGTCCGGCATGCCACGCCGCCCGCGCGCCAGGAGGAGCTGCTCGCCGCCTTCGAGGCGGCGATGCGTCGAGACTGCTCGGCATGCTGTCCGACGACATCGCCTTCAGCGCCGACGGCGGCGGCAAGGTCGCCGCGGCGGCTCGCGTGGTGCGCGGCAAGGCCAACGTCATGGGCGTATTCGATCTGGTCCTGCGCCGGTTCTGGTCGCGGCTTCGGCTCGAGCCCGCCGACATCAACGGCGGACGCGGCTTCATCGTGCGCGACGGCGAGCAGGTCGAGGCGACCGTGTCTTTCGCCTACGACGAGGCCGGGCAGGTCAGCGGCATCTACGTCATGCGCAATCCCGACAAGCTCGCCCGACTCGACGCGGCGACGATCCGCTAAGCCGTGCGTCCGACGCACCACCACAGGCCGAGCGCCATCAGAGCGGCGCAGGCGCCGTAGAGCGGCCCCTGCGGCACCGCCGCGAACACCGCGCCGGCGACCACCGGACCGACCGCGGCGCCGAGATCGCGCCAGGTCGAGTAGGTCGCCTGCGAGGCCAGCAAGCCGGTCCGGGCGCGCTCCGCCACCATGACCGGCACCAGCGTGTTGAACAGCCCGCGCGTCGTGACGACCAGCGCGCTGCCGGCCAGCTCGTGGCCCAGCGCGATCAGCACCAGCCCGCCGATCAGGGCCAGGCCGCCGCCGATCGCCAGCGGGCGGGTGCCGCAGCGATCGGCCAGCACGCCGCCGATCGGCGCCGCCAGGACCTCCATGCCCCAGCGCGTCGCCAGAAGGAGCCCCGTGGCGACGACCGGCGCCACCGGCAGCGCCGTATCCTTCATCAGCAGGGCCAGGGTGACGATGAAGATGCCGTCGATGATCAGGCCAAGCGCGAAGCCCCAGAGATCGAGCCGTCCCGGTCTGGGCAGGGTGAACCCCGCCGCCCTGCCGTCATCGATATCGAGCGCCGGCAGCCGCAGCGACAACAGCATCGCCGCAAGGCCGAAGCCGGCGATCACCAGGAACACGTCGCGCGGCCCGATGAATGCGACCAGCGCGGCGCCGCCGGCCAACGAGATCACCTGGAAGGCGCCGAGCGTGGTGCGATTGACCGCGACCCGCCTGCCGGCATGGGCGCGATCGGAAACGGCGTAGGCCAGCACCGCGAGATTGAGCGCGGCGAACGAGATGCCCCACAGCATGCGCGCGGCCATCAGCACCGCCTCATCCGTGGCAAGGGCATAGGCCAGGGTCGAGATCGTCGCCGTGGTGGCGGCGGCGATCATCATCGGCCGCACGCCAATGCGCTGGGTGAAATGCGCGACGATGGAATTCGCCAGCAGGCGGACCCAGCGGTTGAGCGACAGCAGGATGCCGACGACGAACAGCGAGACGCCGAAGGCGTCGGCGTAAAGCGGCAGCACGGCGTAAATGAGCGAATCGCCCATCTGCGCCAGCGCGATGACCAGCGCCGGCACCGCCATCGGCACGGGCAGGGCGGGGCGCGAGCCGCTCAGGCGGCGCGCTCGATCAGCGCCTCGCGCAGCGCGAGCGCCGCAGTGGCGATGGCGCGCCGCGCGGTGTGCAGGAGCGCGTAGCTGCCGAGGAAGCCGTGATTCATGCCGCCGAGTTCGAGGTGGTCGACGCGCACCCCGGCGTCGTTCAGGCGGCGGACATAGGCGCGGCCCTCGTCGCGCAGCGGATCGTAGCCGCAGGTCATGACGAAGGCCGGGCAGACGCCCTGCAGGGTCGGCGCGTGCAGCGGCGCGGCGCGCCAGTCCGCGCGGTCCGCCTCGTTGGGCAGGTAGCATTCGATGAACCACTGCATGTTGGCGCAGGTCAGCCCGTAGCCGGTGGCGAAGAGCTGGTAGGACTCGGTGGTCGTCACCGCGTCGGTCACCGGATAGGACAGCAGTTGGAAGCGCAGCGCGGCGATGCCCTCGTCGCGCGCCAGGATCGCCACCGCGGCGGCGATGTTGGCCCCGGCGCTGTCGCCGCCGATCGCCAGGCGCGCGCCGTCGATGCCGACCGCCGCGCCGTTCGCCGCCAGCCAGCGCAGCGCGGCGACCACGTCGTCGAAGCCGGCGGGGAACGGATGCTCCGGCGCCAGCCGGTAGTCGACCGACATCACCGCGACGCCGGCGAAGACGCAAAGCCGCGACGCCGTCACGTCGTGGCTCTCGAGATCGCCGATCACCCAGCCGCCGCCATGCACGTAGATCAGCGCCGGCAACGCCTTGTCGGCCGGCGCGGCCGCCGGGCGATAGACGCGCACCGGAATCGGCCCGGCCGGCCCGGGGATGGTGCGGTCGCTCGAAACCACACCGTCGGGCCGCCTGCCGCCCGAGGCGCCGCGCGACTTGAGGAACATCTCGCGCGCCGCGGCCGCGCCGACGCTTTCCCAGGCCGGCGGATTGAGCGCCGCGGCGATGTCGAGCAGGCGCCTGACCTCGGGATCGAGCGCCATGTCAGCCGCCCAGCGCTTCGCGCACGGCCTGCGCCGCCGTGGTGATGCCGCGGCGCGCCTGCGGCAGCACGCCGGGCATGCCAAAGAAGCCGTGGATCAGGCTGCCGTACTCGACGT
This sequence comes from Alphaproteobacteria bacterium, assembly GCA_019635875.1. Taxonomy (NCBI): domain Bacteria; kingdom Pseudomonadati; phylum Pseudomonadota; class Alphaproteobacteria; species Alphaproteobacteria bacterium. Next base: position 79,296 of record JAHBYP010000014.1, on the reverse strand, counting down.
ACTCCACCGTCACGCCGTCGGCGGCGAGACGGCGCGCATAGGCGGCGCCTTCGTCGCGCAGCGGATCGAAGCCGGCGGTGATGACCATCGCCGGCGCCACGCCCGCGAGGTTCGCCGCACGCAGCGGCGAGCAGCGCCAGTCGGCGCGGTCGGCGGCGCCCGGCACGTAGTGGTCGTAGAAGTACTTCATCGCCGCCGTGGTCAGCAGGTAGCCCTCGGCGTTGCGCGCCATCGAGCCGGTATTGGCCAGCGCATCGACCGCGGGATAGATCAGGCACTGGTGGCCGATCTTCGGCGCGCCGGCGTCGCGCGCCATGATCGCGACGATGGCCGCGAGATTGCCGCCGGCGCTGTCGCCGCCGACCGCGAGCCTGGCCGCGTCGCCGCCGATCGAGGCGGCATTGGCCGCCACCCATCGCGTCGCCGCCCAGCAATCGTCGACCGCGGCGGGATAGCGATGCTCCGGCGCCAGGCGATAGTCGACCGAGACGACCAGCAGGTTGCCGTCCTGCGCGAAGCGCTGGCAGACCGTGTGGTGGGTCTCGATGTCGCCGATCACCCAGCCGCCGCCGTGGAAGAACACCAGCACCGGCAGCTTCGCGTCGGCCGCCGCCGATTTCGGCCGGTAGATGCGCACGGGGATCTGACCGGCCGGGCCGGGGATCGTGCGGTCCTGCTCGGCCACGCTGTCGAGGATCGGTCCCTGAATGGGCGCGCGCGTGTCGCGCATCATCTGGCGCGCGTCGACCGGCGAGAGCGTGTGCAGCTGCGGCCGGCCGGCGGCGATCGCCGCGTCGAGCAGCAGACGGATGGTCGGGTCGAGCGCCATCGCGCAATCCTCTTCGTCGGTTGGACCAGGTCGCGCGAATGATGACGAGCAACGCGGCACTGGCGCAACGGCAAAGCGTCTCCATATGATCATGGCCGGCGTGCTACAGTGGCGTCGCCTCCCGGCTCTCCCCAGAGGGATTGCGAGACAGCCCGCGCCCATGTCGTTCGATCCGGAACCCCGCCCCGCGGCGGCCGTCGCCCCGAGACCATACTGGCGCCGCCTGCTGGCCTGGCGGCCGCGACTGGGCGGCGCCGGCATCGCCGGCGCGATGCCGCGGCGGCGCTGGAGCTGGTGGCTGCTGATCCCGATCGTGCCACTGCTCTACTACACGATCGGCATGCTGGTGGTGCACACCATCGACGACAATGTCGAGTTCCGGCCGCAGAGCGTCGGGCCCGGGGAGAGCCACGCCGTGGCGGCCGCCGCCGCCCTGGTGACGCGCGAGGTCGATCAGCATCGCTGGGTGGCGAGCGACCCGTTCTTCCTGCCGGCCTGGCCGCTCGACAACATGCCCAACTTCCAGATGGGCATCATGGCGTCTGTGGCGCGCTTTACCGTCGAGTTGAAGGATCAGCTCGGCCGCACCCGCGGATCCAGCCAGATCGACCGCGACCTGCAGGACGCCGCCGGCATGTTCCAGTTCCGCGGCGACCGTTGGGTGTGGGATCCCAGCATCTCGATCTGGCCATCGGCGACCTCGGCGCAGCAATACCGCGCCGGCTATCGCGCGCTGATCGCCTACAACAAGCGGCTGGGCGCCGGTCAGGCGATCTACGACCGGCGCGCCGACAACCTGCAGTTCATCCTCGAGCGGTTCGCCAACGATCTGGGCTCGGAGTCGGCGCGCCTCGACCAGCACATCATGCAGCGCGGCGGTGACCTGTTCGACATGCAGTGCGACAACATATTCTATTCGGTGAAGGGCCGGCTCTACGGCACCTTCATCCTGCTGCGCGAGATCGGCGAGGATTTCAAGCAGGTGATTGCCGACCGACAGCTGACTACTGCCTGGGCACAGATGCTCGATTCCTTCCGCACCGCGGCCTATCTGCAGCCGCCGGTCGTGATCAACGGCCGGCCTGACTCGACGATGCTGCCCAGCCACCTCGCCTCGCAGGGCTTCTACGTCATGCGCGCGCGCACCCAGCTGCGCGAGATCGTCGACATCCTGCAGAAGTGAACCGAGCAGATCGAACAGGCCTGTCATCCCGAGCGCAGGGGGATCCAGAGTTGGCCTGGATCCCTCGCTGCGCTCGGGATGACAATGCCTCTGGCTTTGCGCGTCCGCTTCAGCGAAGCGCAAGCCGCACGCGCTGCTTGCCGCCGCCGCGGTTGCCGACGATCCTGAATCCGTGCGCCGCGAACAGCCGGCGCGTGCCGGTCCAGGCGAAGGCGGCAGGTGACGGGGCGCCGTCCTTCGCCGGCTTCACCGGGTAGCCCTCGATGATCGTGGCGCCGCGCTTCTTCAGGCGTTCGACGGCGAAGCCCAGCAGAGCCGAGGCCACGCCCTTGCCGCGGAATCCGGCCTTGATGAAGAAGCACGGGATCGACCAGACCTCGGCCGCGTCGGCACAGCTGAAGCTCGGCGCGCGATCGAGCTTGTCGAAGTCGGGCCGCCTGTCGAACGACACCCAGCCCACCGGCTCGCCTTCGACATAGGCCAGCGCGCCATGCGCGTGACCGCCGCAGACCAGGCCCTCGAAACGCTGGCGGTTCTCCTCGCCCTTCACCGCATCCCATTTCTCGCCCTTCTTCTGGCGCCAGAACATGCACCAGCAGCCGCCGACCGCGCCGCGCGGGCCGAACAGCCGCTCGAGGTCGAGCCATAGCTTCGGCGTCAGTTCGCGGCAGACGATGCGCATGTCAGTGTCCTACCATGGGGCAGCCACGTTCAACGAAGCCCATGGAAACGCCGATGACCACCCGCCGCAAGACGCCCGAGCAGCTGCGCAGCCATCGCTGGTATGGCGCCGACGACCTGCGTTCCTTCGGCCACCGCTCGCGCACCAAGCAGATGGGCTACGCGCGCGAGGATTGGGCCGGCAAGCCGGTGATCGGCATCATCAACACCTGGTCGGAGGCCAATTCCTGCCACTTCCACCTGCGCCAGCGGGCCGAGGAGGTGAAGCGCGGCGTCTGGCAGGCCGGCGGCTATCCCATCGAGATGCCGGCGATCTCGCTGGGCGAGGTGCTGATGAAGCCGACGACGATGATGTACCGCAACCTGCTGTCGATGGAGACCGAGGAGCTCTTGCGGTCCAACCCGATCGACGGCGCGGTGCTGCTGGGCGGCTGCGACAAGAACATTCCCGGCCTGCTGATGGGCGCCATCAGCATGGACCTGCCGGCCATCGTCGTGCCGGCCGGCCCGATGCTGCGCGGCAACTGGCGCGGCAAGCCGCTGGGATCGGGCAGCGACGTCTGGAAGTACTGGATGGAGCTGAAATCCGGCGGCATCAAGGACGCCGACTGGGACGAGATGGAAGACGGCATAGCCCGCAGCTTCGGCACCTGCATGGTGATGGGCACCGCCGCCACCATGATGTCGATGGCCGAGACGCTCGGCTTCACCCTGCCCGGCGCCTCGTCGATTCCCGCCGCCGATTCCAATCACGCCCGCATGGCGAGCCTAGTGGGGCGGCGCATCGTCGACATGGTGTGGGAGGATCTGAAGCCCTCCGAAATCCTGAGCGCCAAATCGTTCGACAACGCCATCCGCGCCCTGATGGCGATGGGCGGCTCGACCAACGGCATCATCCATCTCGTGGCGCTCGCCGGCCGCGCCGGCATTCCGCTCACCCTGGACCGCTTCGACGAGATCGCGCGCAGCACGCCGCTGATCGCCAACATCCGCCCCTCGGGCCAGTACCTGATGGAGGACTTCTTCTACGCCGGCGGCCTGCGCGCCTTCCTCGAGAAGCTCAGGCCGATGCTGAACCTCGACGCCCGCACCGTGTCAGGCAAGACGCTGGGCGAGGACATCGCCGGCGCCGAGACGCTGATCCCTGACGTGATCCTCGACATCGACAAGGCGCTGAAGGCCGACGGTGCGCTGGCCGTGGTCAAGGGCAACCTCGCCCCGGATGGCGCGGTGATCAAGCCGTCGGCGGCCGAGCCGCGCCTGCACAAGCATTCCGGACCGGCGCTCGTGTTCGAGGACTACAACGACATGGCCGCACGCATCGACGATCCCGACCTCGACGTCACCGCCGACACCGTGCTGGTGCTCAAGCAGTCCGGTCCGCTGGGCGGCCCGGGCATGCCGGAATGGGGCATGCTGCCGATCCCGCAGAAGCTCCTGAAGGAGGGCGTGCGCGACATGGTGCGCATCAGCGACGGGCGCATGAGCGGCACCAGCTACGGCGCCTGCGTGCTGCACGTCTCGCCCGAAAGCCAGGTCGGCGGCCCGCTGGCGCTGGTGCGCACCGGCGACATCATCGAGCTCGACGTCGCCGCCCGTACGCTCAACATGAAGGTCAGCGACGAGGAGCTGGCGCTGCGCCGCGCCGGCTGGAAGGAGAAGCCGGTGGTCTATGGCCGCGGTTATGGCTGGATCTTCGCCAAGCACGTCCAGCAGGCCGACAAGGGCTGCGACTTCGACTTCCTGCGCGCCGACGCCGGCCCGAAGGTGCCGGAGCCGGAGATTCATTGAGGCGATCGCCGCCGTCGCCATGACGACGTTCGTGCGCATTGCCGACGAGCGCGACAGCAGCTCGATCCGGCGCAACGCGCTGCGACTGCCCAAGCGCGGGTGGAAGCAGTACGAAGGCGGCTGCTCGTACTGCCAGCGCTGGAGGATCATGTCCCGCAAGATTCAGGATTCGTACAGGCGCCGGGATTGGGTCAGCCTGGTGGCAAGGCGGCCGGGCCTTTCGGCGCTGGACGCCGGCATTGATAGCCCCCTACGCTCGCGCTGACCGATCGGGAGCACCCATGATCATCGCCGAGAAGCGCGATCGCGCCTGCGCCAGGCTGCTGGCCGACGTCCACGCCATCGCCGACAAGGAGGGCATCCATCCATCGGCGCTGCACGCCATCAAGCTCAAGCTTGTGGCACTGGCCAAGCGGGCCGAGCTGTTCCCGCTTGCCGACTTCGCCATGCCGCACGCGCAAGGTCGCACGCATCCGCTGCTGGTCGAGGACGACGATGGGCTGGGCCTCTACCTGACGATCAGCCTGCCGGGCAAGGAGGCGGCGCCGCATGACCACGGCATATGGTGCGTCAACGCGGCGATTGCCGGTCGCGAGCGTCACGAATTCTTCCGCCGCACGGACGACGGTGCCACGCCGGGCCGCGCCACCGTTGTGAAGGTCGGCGAGGTGACGGTCGAACCGGGCCACGGCATGGCGATGGCGGATCACGACATCCACAGCACCATGGTGCTGGGCAGGGAGCCGGCGATCGGGCTGGCGCTATACGGCTACGCGCTGGCGCGCTTCCCGTCTGTCGCCTGGTACCATCCGCAATTCGGCTCGGTGCGCACGACGGCCTCGCGCCGCCACGCGCCGGCGGCGTGAAAGGTGGCCCCGTGAAGTCCTATCGCGTCACCATCGGCAACACCGGGCAGACCATCGACTGCACCGGCAACCGCACCGTGCTCGAGGCGGCGATCGCCGCCGGCATCGACTATCCCTATGCCTGCGCCAGCGGCAATTGCGCGACCTGCATCAGCAAGCTCGACTCGGGCAAGGTCACGCTGCTGCCTCGCGGCGACGCCGCGCTGCGGCCCGAGCAGATCAAGGCGGGACAGACACTCGCCTGCCGTGCCCGGCCGAAAAGCGACCTCAGCATCACCTGGCTGGCCCGGCCGCGCTGAGCAGCCCTACTGCTTCACCACCGTCCACGGCTTGGGCATCAACACCCAGCGGCCGTTGACGTGGACCAGGCCATCGACGGCGAGGCCCATGGTCTTGCCCGGCTCGACGTACTTGAAGCGCGCGATCGGAATGCCGCGCTTGAGGGAGGGCAGCACGCGCTTGTAGCCGCCGGGAAACTCCGACAGCGCCGGCTTGCCGTCGATCAGGTCGTCGGTCAGGACGACGAGCATCAGGATCTCCGTGCGCTGGGCGCTGACGCGCAAAGTCTCGCCCTTCTCCCACAGGCGGTCGTTCGCGGCCTCGAGGTCGCCGGCCACCGGCTCCTTGTAGACGGCGCGATAGTCGGCCCGGGTCGGCCGCAACCGCTGCATCGCCGCGCGCGGATCGACGCCCGATGCGGCGAGGAACTGCGCCGCCACGGCGCGCGCGCCACGCTCGGTCGGCGGGAAGCTTTCCTGGGCAGACGCGGTGCGGGCCAACGGCAGCACGGCGCCGCCAGCGAGCAGCAGGCGGCGCGAGAGCGACGACATGGTCATGGAGACCTCCCCTTCGACCAGCCAGCCACGCGATTGAGGCGAGATCGCGGTCGAGAATCGACCGACGACAAAAGGCTCTCGTTGCATCCCAGCAGCGAAACGCGCACAAGGGAATCGGTGTCGCCGGAGATGGACCGGCGCGCCCTGGAAGCGCAGTCGTGGAAGTCTACCTCCCCATCGCCGAGCTCTCGCTGACCTGGCCGCTGCTGCTGGCGCTGGGCGCGGTCGCGGGCGTGCTGGCCGGCATGTTCGGCGTCGGCGGCGGCTTCCTGCTGACCCCGTTGCTGATCTTCGTCGGCGTGCCGCCGGCGGTGGCCGTGGCGACCCAGGCCAACCAGGTGATCGCCACCTCCGTATCGGGCCTGCTGACCCAGTTCCAGCGCGGCAACGTCGACGTGCGCATGGGCCTGATCATGCTGCTGGGCGGCCTGTTCGGCTCGACCGCCGGCATCTGGATCTTCGGTATCCTCAAGCGCATCGGCCAGATCGACCTGACGATCGCCATCGGCTACGTGCTGCTGCTGAGCAGCATCGGCGTGCTGATGCTGGTCGAAAGCGTGCGCACCTGGCGACGCCGGCGCAATCCCGAGGCGCCAAGGCGCAAGCTGCACCAGCACTACCTGGTGCACCGCCTGCCGCTGAAGATGCGCTTCTACAAGTCCCGCCTCTACATCAGCGCGCTGCTGCCGCTCGGGCTGGGCTTCGTCATCGGCGTGCTGTCGGCGATCCTCGGCATCGGCGGCGGCTTCATCCTGGTGCCGGCGATGATCTACATCCTGGGCATGCCGACCCTGATGGTGATCGGCACCTCCCTGTTCCAGATCGTCTTCGTCGCCATCAACGTCACCTTCCTGCAGGCGACCCAGAATCAGACCGTCGATGTCGTGCTCGCCCTGCTGCTGATCATCGGCGGCGCGGTCGGCGCGCCGATCGGCGGGCGGGTGGCGGCGAAGCTGCCGAGCTTCCAGCTGCGCGGGCTGCTGGCGCTCCTGATCCTCGGCATGGCGCTGGAACTGCTGTTCGAGCTCTTCGCCCCGCCGGGCGCCATCTATACCCTGGGCGAGGCGGTGCGCGGACCATGACCCGGCTTGTCGTCACCCTCCTCGCCGCAATGCTTGCCGCCGTCACGCTGCTGGCCGCCGCGCTGCCGGCCGCCGCCCAGAGCCTGCTGTTCGACCTGTCGCGGCCGCGCGTGTCCATCACCTCGGCCTTCGCCGGCACCGACATCCTGGTCTATGGCGCCCTTGACGCGCCGGGCGACGTCATCGTCACGGTGAGCGGTGCGCCCTCGCGCCAGACGGTGCTGCGCAAGGAGCGCGTGATGGGCCTGTGGGTCACCGGCGCGCGCCAGACCTTCGATGACGTGCCGGTTTACTACGCCATCGCCGCCACCCGACCGCTGGCGCAGATCATGCCCGCCGACGGCGTGCCCGGCGTGTCGATCACGCTCGCTGAGCGGCTGGCCGCGATTCGCGCCCAGGGCGCCCAGCGGCGCTCGGCCGCGGAATTGCGGGCCTTCGAGCGCGGCCTGGTCGAGGCCAAGCAGCGCGACGGCCTCTACCCGGAAGGCGTCACGCCGATCACGGTGCTGGCCGGCCGGCTGTTCCGCGCCGAGCTGCAGTTTCCCTCGCGCCTGCCGGTCGGCGACTACGAGATCACCGCCTATGTGCTGCGCGACGGGCAGCCTGTCGCCGCGGTGTCCAAGCCGCTGATCGTCAGCAAGGCCGGCTTCAGCGCCGACATCTCGGAATGGGCGCGTGACGAGGCGCCGATGTACGGTGGCTTCGCCATCGCCATGGCATTGCTCGTAGGATGGGTGACGGGTGCCTTGGCCCGCCGGCTCTAGCCGGCGGTCGGTGCCCAGGCGGGGAGGAAGGCAATGTCGGACATCAGCGCCGCCGAGACCGCGGGCGAACGGGTCTTCCTCGTGGTCGTCGACGACACGCCGGAGCTGCACGTGGCGATCCGCTACGCCTGCCGCCGCGCCAAGCGGGTCGGTGGCCGCGTCGCCCTGCTCAACGTCATGGACCCGCCCGAGCCGCAGAGCTGGGCGGCCATCGGCGATCTGCTGCGAGAGGAAACACGCCAGCAGGCCGAATCCCGGCTGGCCGCGGTGGGCGACGAGGTCGCCGGCCTGCTCGGCCGGCCGCCGATCCTGCACCTGCGTGAGGGAGGGCGGCGCGAGCAGCTGCTGAAGCTGCTCGACGAAGACGCCACCATCTCTGTCCTGGTGCTGGCTGCCGGCACCGGCTCGGAGGGACCCGGCCCGCTGATCTCCTCGCTCGCCGCCAAGCACGCCGGCAACCTGCGCTGCGCGTTGACCATCGTGCCCGGCGCCCTGAGCGATGCGCAGATCGACGCGATTTCCTGAGTCTTTGTGCAGAAAGCTTGTGTGCAATGCGGTAAGTCCATGGAATTATCCACAGTTTTTATTCTTGACTCTTGTGAACACAAAAAAAGAACAATAAAAAACGATGGCCAAATGGCTGTTGATAAACCACGCCAAATGCGCGATTTTCCGTATAACATGACTATTTGCTCACATATTTGATCTTGAAGCCAACCTGACCGCTGACTAACTCGCCCATGTCGCGACGGCCGAGAGGGGCCGGCCGCGGAGCCCGAAAGACACAAGACCGGCGATGTTCATCCAGACCGAGCAGACCCCCAATCCATCGACCCTGAAGTTCCTTCCGGGTCGGGTGGTCCTGCCGAACGGCACCGCCGACTTCGCCGACCGCGAAGCCGCCGAGCGTTCACCGCTGGCGCGGCGCCTGTTCGAGGTCGACGGCGTTCGACGCGTGTTTCTCGGCTCCGATTTCGTCACCGTCACGCGCGGCGACGATGTCGACTGGCAAGTCATGAAGCCGGCCATCCTGGGCGGCATCATGGAGCACTACACCTCCGGCGAGCCTGTGCTCGCGGAGCAGGCCGGCGCGCCGTCAGGAGAGGGCGGCGCGGCGGATGACGACGAGGTGGTGGCGCAGATCAAGGAACTGTTGGACACGCGCATCCGTCCGGCCGTGGCGCAGGACGGCGGCGATATCGTGTTCGACCGGTTCGATGACGGCGTCGTCTACCTCCACATGCAGGGTTCATGTTCGGGCTGCCCGAGTTCGACCGCGACCCTGAAAATGGGGATCGAGAATCTCCTCAGGCACTACGTGCCCGAGGTGATCGAGGTCCGTCCGGTCGGTTAGTCCAAGCGTAACGGACAACGGAGCGTTGGGCGGCTTCTGGCACTGCCAGAAGCCGAAGGGTTCGTTCGTTCGTCGCAGTCAAGGCAATGCCAGGCGGTCAGCCATGCTCATGCTTCATCGCGTGTCCGATGTCGGGCGCCAATATTCATTGATCGGCGCGTTGGGCGCCTGTGCCGTAGCCGCCTTCGCGCTGGCGCCTGCCAAGGCCATCGGCGAGGCCGCGCAGGACGCCAAGCTGGCGGATTCCGCGGCGACGCACGCGCAGCTCGCGAGCCTTCTGCCCGAGCCCGAGCCGGCGCCGCCGGTGTCCGCCATCGAGCTCGCGCCGCCGAACGGGGTTCTCGAGGCGCTGGCCACGGTGGTCGAGGACTACGACGAGATGGCGCGCAGCGCCGCGCTGGCGGTAGACGCCGCGCTGTCGCGCATCGTCACCACCGCCCGCGCGCCCGTGGTCGAGGCGCGGCCGATGCACGGATGGCTGTCGCATGCCTATGCAGGCCAGCGCCGCAACCGCGTCGTCGCCATGCGCGTGTCCAACACCCAGCAGCTCGCCCAGGTCTTCCGCGCTCACGACTACTCGCTCGACCTCGCGCGGCGCGGCCAGCCGATCCCGGCGCTGCAGATCGATCGCGTGCCTGCCGATCTCGGCTCGCTGAGGGACGGCAACCAGCGCAAGTGGCTGTTCATCAAGGCGCTGCTGCCGATCGTGCTGGAGGCCAACGAACGCATCCTCGCCGATCGCAACGAGCTCGTTCGCCTGCGCGACCTCGCCGCGCGCGGCGGCGAGCCCAGCGTCGCCGAGCGCCTGTGGCTGGCCGACGTCGCCGAACGCTACGGTGCGGATCCCAGCAACATCTCCGAGATGCTGTTGCGCGTCGACATCGTGCCGCCGTCGATGGCCATCGCCCAGGCCGGCGTCGAGAGCGGCTGGGGCACATCCTACGCCGCGCGCGTCGGCAACGCGCTGTTCGGCCAGATCCAGGCCAGCGGCCGCCACGCCGTCGACGTGCCATGGAAGGCCGGGCCGGCCATGCCGCAGCCCTTCGCCAACGTCGCCGACTCGGTCGAGGCCTACTTCCTCAACCTCAACACCCATTTCGCCTACGCCTCGTTCCGCGCCGAGCGCGCCAAGCAGCGCTCGCAGGGCACGCAGCCCGACGGCTTTGTCCTGATCGGCCAGCTGCTGCGCTATTCGCAGCTCGGCGCGCAGTACATCAGCTATGTCCGCAACATCATCCGAGAGAACCAGCTCTCGGATTTCGACAGCGCGCGGCTGTCGCCGAGCTGAGAAGCAGAGAAGCCGCATGAATCGTCCCGCGCACCGCGCGGGATGACAGGATGTATCAAGCTCCGCGCGCGCGTCACTCTAGTGCATCATCGGCGCCGGCAGATCCGCGTCGGCAACCAGCGGGAAGCGCCGGGCGTCAAACAGTTGGTAATGCCACCATTCGTTCCGGTAGAAGTCCCAGCCCGCCGCGGTCATCAATCCCATCAGCAGGAAGCGGTTGCGCTGCGCGGCGATCGATACGTCGGTGCGGCCATGATGCGACAGCGGCGTGAAGGCGTCGAAACCGGTGCCCATGTCGAGCTCGCGTCCCGCACCGTCGATCAGGGTCAGATCCACCGCGGCGCCGCGCGAATGCGGCGAGCCTCTGCGCGGATCGGCAAGGAACTCCGGATTCGGATCGGCGCGCCAGAGCGTCCATTGCGCCTCGGTCGGCCTGAGCGCGTCGAAGATGCGCAGGCGCAGCCCCAGCGGCGCGGCGAGCCCGACGGCACGCGCCAATAGCCGCGCGGCTTCGCCGTTGAGATAGCACCGGGCGTTCCGGTAGACCGGTCTTCCGGTTATGTTGGCCGGCGTCGCGTAGGCGAGCGCGATGTCGACGTCGAAGGCGGGAGCGGCGATCTCAACGATGTCCATGGACGCCAGGATGCCGCGCCAGGCGGCGACGCGCCAGCCGCGCGCCGGCCCGGCCCGGCGCGTGCTGGCGCTCGATACCTGCCTGGCGCGCTGCGCCGTGGCGCTCGCCGAGCAGCGCGGAGCGGTCGCCATCGTGGCGTCGGAGGCGCGGGCGATGACGCGCGGGCACGCGGCGATGCTGGCGCCGATGATCGACGAGGCCCTGCGGCGCGCCGATTGGCGCCCGTCGGATCTCGATCTGGTGGCGCTGACGATCGGCCCCGGCAGCTTCACCGGCGTGCGCATCGGCCTGGCCATGGCACGAGGCCTGGCGATGACGCTGCGCATTCCCGTAGCCGGCATCGCCACGACGGACGCCCTGCTGCTCGGCGCCGCGCCGGCCGATCGCGGCCGTGCCGACGGCGTGCTCGTGGTGGCCATCGAGTCCGGCCGCGGCGACTACTTCATGGCCATGCCCGACGCAGCGCCTTTCGCGGCAACGGCGCGGACGCTGGCCGAGCGCCTGACGGATCGACCGGCGATCGTCATCGGCGACGGCGCGCGCCGCCTGGTCGGCGAATTGCGCGACATTGGCGCGCGCGCCGAGCCCGGCAGCTCATCGCCGGAGATCGACCCGGCCGTTCTGGCGGCGCATGCCCTGGCGGTCGGCGTCGACGCGTGGACGCACCGCGGCCCGCCGCGCCCGCTCTACCTGCGCGGCGCCGACGTCACGCTCGCCAGCGGCGCGCGCACGACCGCCGACCTCGAAGGCTGAGCGTGGATCGGCTCGACTGGCGCGTCGCGCCGATGACTTCGGCGCAGTCCAGCCAGGCCGCGGCGCTGTATCGCCTGGTCTTTCCGCAGCCATGGGAGCGATCCTGGTCAGCCGCCGAGTTCTCGGCCCTGCTGGCCACGCCGGGATGCTTCGGCCATCTGCTCGTCGAGCCCGGGGACGGCGCGGCGTGCGGCCTCATCCTGCTGCGCGCCGCGGCCGACGAGGCGGAGATCCTCACGCTTGGCGTAACACCGCAGCGGCGGCGGCGCGGCGGCGCCGCACGATTGCTGGAACAGGCAATGGCGGATTGCGCGGCGCGCGCCGTGCGCACCGTCTTCCTGGATGTCGCCGAGGACAACGAGCCGGCGCGCGGCCTGTACGAGCGCCACGGATTCTCGGTGAGCGGCAGGCGGCCGTCCTACTACGCGCGCGGCGCGGCACCGGCGGCGGCCGCGCTCGTCATGAGTCGTGCGCTGTCGTACAAGTAATGAGTTCACTGGCGCGTGATGCGCAGGTGGTGCACGCGGCCGCCGGGACTCTCGGGTCCCAGTTCCTCGACAACGTAGCCTTCGGCGCGCGCCGAACGCGGCACGTTGCGCAGCGGCTCGCCATCGTTGAGTCGCACCATCAGCGTGGCGTCGGGCGCCATTCTCTCCAGCGCCAGCTTGACGCGAACGAAGGTCATGGGGCACACGTCCCCCGTGATGTCGATCTCCGTCACTTCATCGACCTGCATCGTCAATTTGCCATGAGTTCGTCATCAGTTGGATTGATCCCGGCCGAATACCAGACTATAGGGGCTTGGCCTCCAGTTGGGGCAAATCATGGCGAAGGACAAGATGGCAGAAAACACCGCGGCTTCGGCCGATCTTCTTGCACTGACTTCGCAGATCGTTTCAGCGCATCTGTCGAATAATACGGTGTCGATCGGCGACGTGCCGAAGTTGATCGAGCAGGTGTTCAGCACCCTGAACGGCGTGCAGGGCGGCGCCCCCGCCCTCGGGGTGAAGCGCGATCCGGCGGTTCCGGTCAAGAAGTCCATTACCAAGGACTACCTTGTCTGTCTCGAGGATGGCTCCAAGCACAAGATGTTGAAGCGCCATCTGATGAGCGCGTACGGCATGACCCCTGACCAGTACCGTGCGAAATGGGGCCTGCCGGCCGACTACCCGATGGTGGCGCCGAGCTATTCCAAGGTGCGCAGCGCGCTCGCCAAGAAGGTCGGCCTCGGCACCAAGCGCATGCGGGCGAGGGTGGCGCGCTCCGGAAAGGCCTGACAATCGTCAGGGACAAAGGCGCGAACGACTCTCAGCGCCGCAACTCGGGTGGCGACGCCCGGGGCGAACACTGTATAGAGGGGCCGAGGACTGGAGCCACCAGCCACTTCGGAGCGTCACCGTGTCGACACCTGCCAAATCGCGTCTCGAGCAGCGCTGCATCGACAAGGGCCTGAAGATGACGGAGCAGCGCCGGGTGATCGCGCGCGTGCTGTCGGAGGCGGACGACCATCCCGACGTCGAGGCTGTGCACAAGCGGGCCACCGCGATCGATTCGCGCATCTCGATCGCCACGGTGTATCGCACGGTGCGTCTGTTCGAGGAGGCGGCGATCCTCGAGCGCCACGATTTCCGCGACGGTCGCTCGCGCTACGAGGAAGCGACCCACGCGCACCACGATCACCTGATCGACCTGCATTCGGGCAAGGTGGTCGAGTTCAACAGCGAGGAGATCGAGGAGCTGCAGCGGACCATCGCCCGCAAGCTGGGCTATCGCCTCGTCGACCATCGCCTCGAGCTCTACGCCGTGCCGGTCGATGCCGAGGACGCCCACGCCAAGAAGGCTCCCGGACGATAAAAACCGGTGGACGCTGGCCCGCGCCGCCCGATAATGCCCGCATGAGCAGCGCCGCCATCGACCGGAGCCCCGTGCCCCGTCGGTTCGACAGCAGCCTACCCCCGATCGTCGCCGGCGACCTCGAGGTTCGTCTGGCGCGTGACGAGGCCGACCTCGACGCCTCGCAGGCGCTGCGCTACCGCGTCTTCTACGAGGAGATGGCGGCGCGGCCGACGCCCGAGATGGAGGCGCAGCGGCGCGACTTGGACGATTTCGACGCGCTGTGCGACCATCTGCTGGTGATCGACCGCCGCCGCGCCGGCGCTGCCTCGATCGTCGGTACCTACCGCCTGATCCGGCGTAGCGCCGCGGCTGCCTATGGCCGCTTCTACTCGGCCGCCGAATACGACATCTCCCGCCTGGTCGACTGGCCGGGCGAGGTGCTGGAGGTCGGCCGCTCCTGCGTCGATGCCTCGGCGCGCAACGGGGCGACCATGAACATGCTGTGGCGCGGCATCGCCACCTACGTCTCGCACTTCGACATCGAGATGCTGTTCGGCTGCGCCAGCCTGCCAGGCAACGACCTGCAGCGCCTCGCCCTGCCGCTGTCCTATCTCTACCAGAAGCACCTCGCACCGCCCGAGCTGCGCGCCCGCGCCCTGCCCGAGCGTTACGTCGACATGAACCTGCTGCCGTCGGGCAGCTACGACGCGAAGCTGGCCGAGCGCATGGTGCCGCCGCTGATCAAGGGCTATCTGCGGCTGGGCGGCTTCGTCGGCGACGGCGCGGTGATCGACAGTCAGTTCAATACGGTCGATGTCTGCATCGTCGTGAAGACCGATCTGGTGACCGAGAAGTACTTCCGGCACTACGAGCGCGCCCAGCGCGACGCGGAATGAAATCGTCGATCTCGGCGGAGAATCGCGCCTTCCGCGAGGCCGCGCCCTCGCTCGGTTCGTCCGGACGCGCCACGTTCCGCCTGATCACCTACGCGATCCTCACCCTGACCCTGATCCCGGTCCAGGCGCTGGCCGTTCTGCTGCGCGTCGGCCCGGTGACGCGTGGCCTGCCCTACTGCTACCACCGCCTCGTCTGCCTCATCCTCGGCCTGAAGATCGAGGTGCGCGGCACGCGCTCGACCGAGTCGCCGACGCTCTATGTCGGCAACCACGTCTCCTATCTCGACATCGAGACCCTGGGCTCGACGATGCCCTGCTCCTTCGTCGCCAAGGCCGAAGTGGCGACCTGGCCGTTCTTCAGCGTGCTGGCCAAGCTGCAGCGCACGGTCTTCGTCGAGCGTCGCACGCGCGCCACGCGCGAGAGCCGAGACAGCATCATCGGCCGGCTCGAGTCGGGCGACAGCCTGATCCTGTTCCCGGAGGGCACCAGCAGCGACGGCACACGCGTGCTGCCCTTCCGCAGCGCGCTGTTCGCCGTGGCCCAGGTCACGCCGGGAGGCAAGCCGCTGCGCGTGCAGCCCTTCACCGTCGCCTACACGAGGCTCGACGGCATTCCGCTGGGCCGCTACTGGCGGCCCTACTTCACCTGGTACGGCGACATGGAGCTCGCCGGCCATCTGTGGAACGTCTGCAAGCTGGGCGAATGCAGCGTGGTGATCCAGTTCCACGAACCGGTCGACATCACGATGTTCGGCGACCGCAAGAAGCTCTCCGACCATTGCTTCCGCGTCTGCTCCCAGTGCCTGCAGGCGATCAACCGCGGCGAGCCGGCCCGGCCACTGCCCAAGGCGGCGGAGTAGCACTTTGCTCCGTTCCCCCGGAGGGGCGGGACGATCGCATGGGGCTGCATTTCATACCTTCCCCCGCCCGCGGGGGAATGCATGAGATTCGCCATATGCGATCACCCGGCCCCTGCGGGGAACGGAGATCGCGCCCGACTCGACGCCCCTGACGTGTGGTGATAAGGAGGCGCCGACCGCGACCCGCACGGTGCGAGCGCGGCCCGACCCGAACGCATGACCGAGACCACACAGCCGACCAAGGCCGCGCCGCGCCGTAAGCTCTTCATCCGCACCTACGGGTGCCAGATGAACGTCTACGATTCGCAGCGCATGGCCGACCTGCTGCGGCCGCTCGGTTACGCGCTGACCGAGTCGCAGCACGACGCCGACATGGTGGTGCTCAACACCTGCCATATCCGCGAGAAGGCCTCGGAGAAGGTGTTCTCCGAGCTCGGCCGCCTGCGCCTGCAGCGCGAGGAGCGGCGCGCCGCGGGCGCCGATCTGGTGGTCGCCGTCGCCGGCTGCGTGGCGCAGGCCGAAGGCGAGGAGATCCTGCGCCGCGCGCCCATGGTCGATATCGTGGTCGGACCGCAGGCCTACCACCGCCTGCCCGAGATGGTGGCGCGGGCCGAGCGGGCCGCCGGCGCGCGAAGCGGCAGCCGCGGTGCCGGCGTGCTCGACACCGATTTCCCGGCCGAGCCCAAGTTCGACTTCCTGCCGGCGCCCACCGCGGTCGCCGGCGGCTCGGCCTTCCTGTCGATCCAGGAGGGTTGCGACAAGTTCTGCACCTTCTGCGTCGTGCCCTATACGCGCGGGGCGGAGTACTCGCGGCCGGCCGCCGCGATCCTCGCCGAGGCGCACGGCCTGGTGGCCGCGGGCGCGCTCGAGCTCACGCTTTTGGGCCAGAACGTCAACGCCTGGCACGGCGAGTCGCCGGACGGCTCGACCTGGAGCCTCGCGCGCCTGATCCGCGCCCTGGCCGAGATCGAGGGCGTGCGCCGCCTGCGCTACACCACCTCGCATCCGCGCGACATGGACGACGATCTCATCGCCGCGCATCGCGACGTGCCGGCGCTGATGCCCTACCTGCACCTGCCGGTGCAGTCCGGCTCGGATCGCGTGCTCGAGGCGATGAACCGCCAGCATCGCCGCGATCTCTACCTGCGCATCGTTGAGAAGCTGCGCGCGGCGCGGCCGGACATCGCGCTGTCCTCCGACTTCATCGTCGGCTTCCCCGGCGAGAGCGACGCGGAGTTCGACGACACCATGCGGCTGATCGAGGAAGTCGGCTTCGCCGCCGCCTTCTCCTTCAAGTACAGCATGCGCCCGGGCACGCCCGGCGCGGCGATGTCCGGCCAGGTGCCCGAGGCGGTGAAGGATGCGCGGCTGGCGGCGCTGCAGGCGCTGCTGCGCGCGCAACAGAGCGCGTTCAACGAAGGCATGGCGGGCCGGACGGTCGAAGTGCTGTTCCAGGAGCGCGGCCGGCGCGAGGGCCAGCTGATCGGCAAGTCGCCCTGGCTGCAGTCGGTGCATGCCCAGGCACCCGAGCGCCTGATCGGACGCCTGGTCGAGGTGCGTATCGCCAGCGGCCATGCCAACAGCCTCGCCGGCGACGTGGTCAGCGGGCTGGGAGTGGCGGCGTGAGCGACGACACCCTGCAGCGCGGCAACGACGTGCGCCGCATGAGCTTCGACGACAACGCGCTCTTGCAGACCCTGGTCGGCCAGCACGACCGCAACCTCGTGCGCGTCGAGCAGCTGCTGGGCGTGCGCATCGACAGCCGCGGCAACCAGCTGGCCATCGCCGGCGCCAGCGAGTCGGTGGCCCAGGCCGGCGCCGCGATCGGCGCGCTCTACGAACGCCTGCGTCGCGGCCAGACAGTCGAGGCCGGCGACGTTGATGCCGCCGTGCGCTTCGCCCAGGTCGGCGGCGGCGCGCCGGGCGGCGACGCCGTGACCATCCGCACCCGCCGCCGCGTGATCCAGCCGCGCTCGCCGATGCAGCGCGATTATGTCGAGGCGATCCGCGACCGCGACCTGGTCTTCGGGCTGGGGCCCGCCGGCACCGGCAAGACCTACCTCGCCGTCGCCATGGCGGTGTCGATGCTGACCGCCGGCTCGGTCGAGCGCATCATCCTGTCGCGGCCGGCGGTCGAGGCCGGCGAGCGGCTGGGCTTCCTGCCCGGCGACCTCAGGGACAAGGTCGATCCCTACCTGCGCCCGCTCTACGACGCGCTGCACGACATGCTGCCGGCCGACCAGATCGACAAGCGCCTGGAGTCGGGCGAGATCGAGGTCGCGCCGCTGGCCTTCATGCGCGGCCGCACGCTGGCGCACGCTTTCGTCATCCTCGACGAGGCGCAGAACACCACGGCCATGCAGATGAAGATGTTCCTCACGCGTCTGGGCGAGGGCTCGCGCATGGTGATCACCGGCGATCTCAGCCAGATCGACCTGCCGCCGGGCGTGCCGTCGGGCCTGCGCGACGCGATCGATACGCTGAACGGCGTCGAGGGCGTGCGCTTCGTCAATTTCAGCGACCGCGACGTGGTGCGCCACGACCTCGTTGCCCGCATCGTGCGCGCCTACGACGCGCGCGACCGCCGCCGCGCCGCCGGCCAGCCGGCGACGTGACCATCGACGTCGAGGTTCTCGATCGGCGCTGGCTTGGCTCGCTGCGCACGGCCCGCGCGATCTGCCGCCGTGCGGCACGGGCCGCCATCGACGGCGGCGGCAGGCGCCTGCCGGACCACATCTCTCTTGCCATCGCACTCGACAGCGATGCCGCCGTGCGCCGCCTCAACCGCGCCTATCGCGGCAAGGACAAGCCGACCAACGTCCTGTCCTTCCCGGGCGACAAGCCATTCCTCGGCGACATCGTGCTGGCGCGGCAGACGGTGCTGCGCGAGGCGCGCGAGCAGGGTAAGCGGCCGGCCGATCACCTGACGCATCTGGTGATGCACGGCACGCTGCATCTGCTGGGCTACGACCACGAGCAGGGCGAGCGCCAGGCGCGGCGGATGGAGCGACTGGAAACACGGCTGCTTGCCGCGATGGGAATCGCCGACCCGTACGCGTGAGTCTTCCCTTCCCCCGGAGGGGGAAGGTGGCGCGCAGCGACGGAAGGGGGATGTCGAAGACGGGCTCCTGCGTTCGGCTTCGACATCCCCCTTCCGCCCTTCGGGCACCTTCCCCCTCCGGGGGAAGGGACTCAACTCATCGCCAGCGACGTCTTGCGTCTGGGAGGCGGGAAGGCGCGGTCGAGCTCGGCGATGTCGGCGTCGGTGAGCCTGACCTTCAACGCGCCGAGATTCTCGGCGACGCGCGAGCGGTCGGCGGATTTGGGGATCGCCACCATGCCCTCCTGGCGCAGCAGCCAGGCGAGCGCTATCTGCGCCGGGGTGGCGGCGTGGCGCTCGGCGATCGCCTTCAGCGTGGCGTGGCGCAGCAGCGGGCCCTGGTCGAGCGGCGAGTAGGCCATGACCGGGATCTTGTGCTGGCGCTGCCACGGCACGAGGTCGAACTCGATGCCGCGGCGCGCCAGGTTGTACATCACCTGGTTGGTGCCGCAGCGCCCGCCGTCGAGCGCCGCCCATTCCTCCATGTCGTCGCGGTCGAAATTGCTGACGCCGTAGTCCCCGATCTTGCCGTCGCGGCGCAGGCGCTCGAAGCCCGCGATGGTCTCGGCAAAGGGATGCTGGCCGCGCCAGTGCAGCAGATAGAGATCGATGCGATCGGTCTTCAGCCGCTTCAGGCTGCGCTCGCAGGCCGCGACGGTGCCGAGCTTCGAGGCGTTGTGCGGATAGACCTTGCTGACGAGATAGACTGCGTCGCGCTTGCGGCCCTGCAGGGCGTCGGCGATCGCCTCCTCGGCGACGCCCTCGCCGTACATCTCCGCCGTGTCGATCATCGGATAGCCGATATCGATGGCGTGGGCGATGGCGTCGGTCTCCTGCTTGCGCCGGCTGCGCTCGTTACCCATGCGCCAGGTACCCAGGCCGAAGGCCGGCATGGTCGCCCCGGACGGCAGGATGACGCTGGGAACATCGCTCATATATGGAACTCCAGCCGGTCGCCCGGCTCGCTCTGCACGCCGCGCTCGCGCGCATCGCGGCAGAGATCCTCGATGGTGATGGCGTCGAGCTTGCTCATCAGCTCCTCGCGCAGGCGGTGCCAGGTCGGCCACACCACCTCGTGCGCCAGTGCCGAGCCGGTATCCTCGTCCGGCTCGGTCTCGGCCTCGAGCGTGCGCACGACGCGGATGATCTCGCCCAGCGTGATCAGCCGGCGCTCGCGGCCGAGCTTGTAGCCGCCGCGCGGGCCGCGCTTGCCGGCGAGGATGCCGGCGCGCACCAAGTGCTGCAGCACCTGCTCGAGATAGCGCTTGGGGATCTTCTGGCGACGCGTGATGTCGCCGCTGCGCACCGGCTGGTCGCCGGCGTTGAAGGCGACGTCGAGCACCGCCTCGATGGCGAACATGGTCTTCCGGCTGAGGCTCGGCACCGCGACGCCTCCTCAACCCTTCAGCCCGGTCGAGCCGAAGCCGCCGGCGCCGCGCGCGCTTTGCGGCAGCGCCTCGACCTCGTCCCAGGCAGCCCGCGCGTGCCGGGCGATCACCATCTGGGCGATGCGCATGCCACGGATGACGGTGAAGGGCTCGGCGCCGAGATTGACCAGGATCACGCCGACCTCGCCGCGATAGTCGGCGTCGACTGTGCCCGGGGCGTTGGCGACGGTGACGCCGCTCTTGGCGGCCAGCCCGGAGCGCGGCCGCACCTGCGCCTCCCAGCCGGGCGGCAGGGCGATGGCCAGGCCGGTGGGCACGATCGCCCGACCGAGCGAGGGCAGCACGAGATCCGCCGTGACGGCCGCCAGCAGGTCCATGCCGGCGGCCTGGTCGGTGGCATAGGCCGGCAAGGGCAGGTCGGCCGCATGGGGCAGGCGAGTCACCGCGATGCGCACATCGACCTCCGCCGTCGCGCCCAGATCCCCGTTGGCCATGCCCCACTCCATTCCAGCCGTCAGGACGCGGCCGCAGCACCGCCCCTGTCGAAGTGACGGACAACCCGACGCGCGAGTTCTTCCGCCACGGCGTCCTTCGCCAAGGTCGGCCACGCTTCAACGCCCGAGAGCGTCACAAGATGCACGGTATTGCGATCGCCGCCGAAAGTTCCCGTGGCCGGCGACACGTCGTTGGCCACGATCCAGTCGCATCCCTTGCGCTCGCGCTTGGCCACGGCGTTGGCGACGACGTTCTCGGTCTCGGCCGCAAAGCCCACGACCAGGGCCGGGCGCTGCGGCCCCGCGGCCGCCAAGGTCGCCAGGATGTCGGGGTTGGGCACCAGCTCGAGCGCCGGCGGCGCCACGCCCGGCACCTTCTTGAGCTTGCCGTTGGCGGCGTTGCGCACCTTCCAGTCGGCGACCGCGGCGGCGCAGATGGCGATATCGGCCGGCAGGGCGGCCCGGCAGGCGGCCAGCATGTCGTCGGCCGATTCGACGCGCACGACCTTCACGCCCGCGGGATCGGCGACATTGACCGGCCCGGTGACCAGGGTGACGTCGACGCCGAGCGCCGCCAGGGCGCCGGCGATGGCGTGCCCCTGCTTGCCTGACGAATGGTTGGAGATGTAGCGCACCGGGTCGATCGCCTCGCGTGTCGGCCCCGAGGTGACGACGGCACGCCGCCCCGTCAATGGACGATGGGCGATCGCCCCACCCATGGTCTCGGGCGCCATGCGGATCACCGAGGGGCCGGCGATCAGCGGCGGCGGCTCGGCCGCCGGCAGGCGGCCCATGAAATAGGCCTCGACGGCGGCGACGATCTCCAGCGGCTCGGCCATGCGGCCCGGCCCGAACTCGTTGCAGGCCATCGCGCCCTCGTTGGGCCCGACAAAGGCGACGCCGCGGGCGCGCAGGGTCTCGACATTGGCCTGGGTGGCGGGGTGCAGCCACATGCGCACGTTCATCGCCGGCGCCGCCAGCACCGCCTTGTCGGTCGCCAGCAGCACGGTGGTCGCCAGGTCGTCGGCCAGGCCCTGGGCCATGCGGGCCAGGATATTGGCGCTGGCCGGCGCGACGACCAGCAGGTCGGCCTGACGCGACAGGTTGATGTGGCCCATCTCGCTCTCGTCGGTCAGCGAGAACAGATCGCTGTAGACCTTGTCCTCGCTCAGCGCCTGCAGCGACATCGCCGTGACGAACTTCGCCGCCGCCGGGGTCAGCACGCAGCGCACCGACGCGCCGCGCTCGCGCAGGCGGCGGATCAGGTCGTGGCATTTGAACGCGGCGATGCCGCCGCTCAGGATCAGCAGGATGCGCTTGCCGGTCAGCATGGGGTCGCCGAGGCCCTCCGCTCAGGTCGCCGCCAGACCAATTCTACCCTGATAAAGGAGGGAATAGCCGATCCGCAAGGGCGCATGGTCACCGCAAGGCACCGCTGAGAAATTCGTTGATCGCCGGCAGCATCTGCCGATGCAGGGCGGACCGGTCGACTCCCGGCGCATCGACACATACCTGACGCGCCTCGGCCATCAAGGCCGGCGGGCAGGGATCGACGAAGACGAAGTGACCGCCAGGCACTGCGACCACGCGCGGAATGCGTGGCAGTGCCCGGGCGAGCGCCAGGGCGTTGCCCGCGCTGCGAAGATCGCTGCCTGTCGCGCGATAGATCAGGACCGGCATGTCGAGCGCCGCCAGCCCGCTGCGCTGAAAGGGCGCTCCGAAAGGTTCGAGGAGCACGAGGGCCCTGACGTCCATCGCATCGGCGGACCGGCGCGCGGGAATATTGGTCAGTGAGTCGTCGGTCGGAATGCCGTCGCAGGCGCGACGGTCCTCGGCGTGCGCCCGGCAGTAAGCCGACAGATGCGCCAGGTCGAGCGCGCCGCCGGCAAGCAGGATCGCCACCGCGCCGCCGAACGAGAAACCCATGACTCCGACCCGCGTCGTGTCGGCGTGGGCCGTGAAGCGGGAATCGGCACGCAGGGCCTCCAGCGCCCGGCGCATCTGGCGCGGCCGCTCGACGAATGGCCGGGCCGCGCCGGCATGGAACGGCGCCACGACGATGAACCCCTCGCGAGCCAGACCAAGCAGAAGAAGACGATGCGGCAGCGGTGTGCCCGACCCGCGGCCATTGCCGTGCGAGAAGAGCACGATGGGAAAGCGGTCGCCCGCCGCCGGCCGGGCAATGGCCGCTTCGGGACTGGCGATCACGACGAATGGCCCGAGCTCGACCGGCGCTTCGCCGGCCTGGGTCGGGTAGATCACCAGGGTGTCGAATGACGGCGTGGCGTCGACCGCAAGCCGTGTGATGCCGGCGAGAAATGGCGGCGTCTGCGCGCCGGCGGCCTGCACCGCGGCCAGCATCAGCAGGAGCGCGCCCAGGATGCCGCGCATGGAGCGGGCTGCGCTATGCCGCCATCGGCAGGACATGCGGCACGCCGTCCCGGTCGGTCGCCGAGATCGTCGTGCGCACCATGTGGCGGATCTGGTCGCCGGGCCACGGGCGGCCGCGGTGCATGGTGGCGCGGTTGTCCCACATCACCACGTCGCCCGGCCGCCAGGTGTGGAGGTAGGTGTACTCCTCGCGCGTGGCGTCCTCGATCAGACCGCCGAGCAGCGCCTTGGCCTCGTTGTCGCCCATGCCCCCGATCGCCCCGGCATGCGAGGCGATGTACAGCGCGGTGCGGCCATTGACCGGGTTGCGCCAGGTCATGCGCCAGTCGACCGCCGGCAAGGCCGCGCGCTCGGCCGGCGACATCAGCCTGGGCGAGATCTGGTCGCGCGAGGTGGCGTAGCTGTGCCAGACGACCAGGTCCTTCAGCTTCGCCTGGGTGGCCGGCGGCAGGCGCTCCCAGGCCAGCCGCGTCGAGGTGAACTGCGTCTCGCCGCCGCGATCGGGGATGGTGCGCGCCGACAGCACCGAGGCCAGCGCCGGCGAGCGCTTGAACGAGCTGTCGGTATGCCAGAGCTGGTTGGCCCGGGCGCGCAGCGCCTCCTTGTGGTCGTCGGGCACGATGTTGCCGTCGGCGTCGAAATTGCGCAGCACGCCGTAGAACGTGCCGTGGCCCAGCGAGCCGACCTTGGACAGCTCCAGCGGCCCGAAGGCGCGCGAATAGGCGACCTGCACGTCGTCGCTGATCCGCTGGTCGCGGAACAGCAGCACCGAGTGCTCCTCGAACGCCGCGCGCACTGCTTCGTAGGCCTCGGCACTCGACGCCACGTCGATCAGGTTGACGCCCCGCACCTCGACGCCGAAGCCGGGACCCAGCGCAATCAGTTCCATGGGCGCGTCCTCCGGCGTGCATTCTAGCGCGTCCGGCCGGGCGATCGCCCGGTCAATCAGCGGCGGGCGCGGCTGCCATGCTCGCGCAGCAGGCCGACCAGGCGCCTCGTGTCAACGGGCTTGGGCAGGACGGCGAGCGCGCCGCGCTGGACCACGGCCTTGGCCTCGGCGCCCTCGAGATGGCCGCTGACATAGATGATGCCGGGCGGGGTCTCGCCCATGTCCTCGTCGAGCAATTCCAGGCCGCTGCCGTCGGGCATGCGCACGTCGGAGACGATGGCGTGCGGCAAGGGGCCGTCGGCCAGCGCCTTGCGCGCGCCGTTCACCGATTCGGCGGTATGGACGGCGAAGCCCCGGCGGCGCAGCAGCACCGCCAGCTCGCGTACGATGTCGGGTTCGTCGTCGACGACGAGAACACGCATGCGGTCCATCACTCCCATCCCGGCGCCACCTCTGGAGGCGGCGAAATACGCACAAATAATGCAGTCAGTACAGCGCCATCCGAAAAAAATGCCCGCCAGCGAAGCCGACGGGCGAAGTTCCTTTGGGGGAGACACATGGAAGACAAAAACGAGGCGATGCACCGGGGCGCCGAAGGAAAGAGCGGGGCGCGGCCGTCTCGCGAAGCGATCAATCCTCCTGGCTGAGCAACGCCGAACTGATGGTGGCAAGATACATCGCGCGGCGTGCCGCCGGAATCGATGACTGGTCCAGAATGGACGGAACGCTCAGCGCCACCACGCCAGCGCCGCCGCGAGCAATGCCAGCGCCGCCAGCACGCCGCTCCAGGTCGGCCGCCCCATGCTCCAGCGCGGCGGGGCGAGGCGTTGCAGCTCGACGCGACGGCGCTCGTTCTCGGCCAGCTTGTCGAGCGTCTGCAGCAGGCGCGGCACGCGGCGCACGCCCTCGAGCGTCTCCGCCGCAGCGCGCTCCAGCCGCGCGCGCGGGCCGAAATGGCGGCGCATCCAGTCCTCGATCAAGGGCCGCGCCAGCTCCCAGATGTTGACCTCGGGATTGAGCTTGGTGCCCATGCCCTCGGCCATCAGCATGGTCTTCTGCAGCAGCAGCAGTTGCGGCTGCGCCGCCATCTCGAAGCGCTCGGTGACGCGCAGCAGCTGCGCCAGCAGACGGCCGATCGAGATCTGGTTCGAGGGCTTGCCGAAGATCGGCTCGCCGATCGAGCGGCAGGCCTGGGCGAACAGCTCGACCGACTGGTCGAGCGGCACGAAGCCGGCGCGGAACTGCACCTCGGCCACGGCCCGGTAGTCGCGGCGCAGAAAGGCGATGAGCAGCTCGGCGAGATAGCCGCGCGTGTCGGCGTCGACCCGGCCCATGATGCCGAAATCGACCGGCACGATGGTGCCCGAGGGCTCGACGAAGGCGTTGCCGCCATGCATGTCGCCGTGGAAGAAGCCGTCGCGGAACACCTGGTAGAAGAAGGCCTCGGCGCTCTTGCGCAGCACCTCGTTGACGTCGTGGCCGGCCGCCAGCAGCCGCTCGCGCTCGCCGATCGGGATGCCGTCGATGCGCTCCATGGTCAGAACCCGCCGCGCCGAGAGATCCCAGTAGATGCGCGGCGTGCGGTAGCCCGGCTCGTCGACGAAGTTCTCGCCCAGCTCCTGCGCCGCGGCGGCCTCCATGCGCAAATCCATCTCGGTGCGCGTCACCTCGGCGAAGGCGCGCACGGTCTCCACCGGCTTCAGCCGGCGGAATTGCGGGCGCGCCACCTCGACCAGCTCGGCCAGCCAGTAGAACAGGTCGAGATCGCGCGCGAAGGCGGCCTCGATGCCCGGCCGCAGCACCTTCACCGCGACCTTGTCGCCGGCGATGGTCTCGGCGTAGTGCACCTGGGCGATCGAGGCGGCGGCGATCGCCGCATCGTCGAAGCGCGCAAACAGCTCGCCGATCGGCTTGCCCAGCTCCAGCTCGATGGTGCGTCGCGCCTCGGCGCCGGGAAACGGCTGCAGGTGATCGACCAGCTGGCTGAGATCAAGCGCGACCTGCTCGCTCAGCAGATCGGCGCGCGTCGACAGCGCCTGGCCGAACTTGATGAAGCTCGGCCCCATCTGCGACAGCGCCGCCGCCAGCCGCTCGCCCGGCCGGCGCCGATCGCCGCGCCGGCGCACCAGCCGGGCGATCGCCACGACGCTGGGCACCACGCCGACAACCTCGAGCGGAAACAGCGCGTCGTGGCGCGCCAAAGTGTAGGCCAGGCGCGCCAGGCGCAGCGAATTGCGCAGCGGCCTGATCATCCGGCGCCGCTCATACGCGCCAGCCGCCGTGCAGCGCCACGATGCCGCCCGACAGGTCGCGCCAGCCCACCTGCGCCAGCCCGGCGCGCTCCATCATCGCCGCCAGCTCGCGCTGCGGCGGGTGGCGCTGGATGCTTTCATGCAGGTAGCGGTAGGACTCGCGATCGCCGGCGACCAGCCCGCCGATGGTCGGCAGCATGGTCGCCGAGTATCGCTCGAAGATCGCCGCCAGGGCCGGCAGGCTGACCCGGCTGAACTCGAGGCAGAGAAAGCGCCCGCCCGGCCGCAGCACGCGCCGCGCCTCGCCCAGCGCCTGCTCCATGCGCGTGACGTTGCGCAGGCCGAAGGCGATCGTATAGGCGTCGAAGCTGCGATCCGGGAAGGGCAGCGCCTCGGCGTCGCCGGCCACCCAGGCCAGGCCGTGCAGCAGGTTGCGGTCGACGGCGCGATCGCGCCCGACCCCCAGCATGGTGGCGTTGATGTCGCAGACCGTGATGTCGGCGGCCTTGCCCAGCCGGCCGGCGATGCGAAAGGCGATATCGCCCGTGCCGCCGGCGACATCGATGAAGCGCATGCCCGGACGCGGCGCCAGCCGGTCGACCAGGGTGTCCTTCCAGAGGCGATGCACGCCGAACGACATCAGGTCGTTCATCAGGTCGTAGCGCCGCGCAACGCTGTCGAAGACCTGGCGCACCAGGCCGGCCTTTTCCGCGACGGGCACGTCGCGCAGGCCGAACGGCGCCGTGCCGGACGGGTCGGTCTCCCCACTCATGCCTTGGATATAGACCGCCGCCGGGCCTGCCGCCATGCCACCCAAACCTCAGCCGCTGCGGCCGATTGGGCTGAGCTCGATCACCAGCGGCCGATGGTCGGAACCGAAGAACGGTCCCAGGCGGCGCTCGTGGATGCGCCAGGTCGGCGACAGCAGGACATGGTCGATCGGCAGGCCCAGGCCCGGCCAGCGCGAGAACCAGGTCGGGCGCGTCCAGCGCGGCCGCAGGGCAGGCTGCGTGGCGCTGTCGAGCAACCCGGTGTCGTCGAGCACGCGCCGGAAGGCCACCGACCACGGCGTGGCGTTGAAGTCGCCCATCAGCACGACACGATGGTTCTCGGCGATGCGCCTCCGCGACACTTCGGTGGCGACGCCGAGCATCCTGTCGCGCCGCGTTGGTGCCACGCCGACGAAGCCGCCCGGCAGCGCCGGCCGCACCGCGTGGAGCGCGACCAGCGACATGCAGGCCCCGGCCCAGCCATCGAGATCGGCGCCGGGGCAGATCAGTGCATCGAGGATCGGATACTCATCGCCGAGCGGCTCGTGGAAGCGCAGTTCCCGCGGCGCCCAGCGGCTCAGCATCAGGACCTCGAAGGCCGAGCCGCGCGGAAAGCGGGTGTGGTGGGGCCAGCGCGCGCGGGCGCGCTCGACCGACCGAACATGCCGGGCCGAGAGCTCGGTGAGCACGACGAGGTCGGCCCGGGCATCCTCGAGCACGGTGTCGAGCGCCTCGCCCGAGGTCGACCAGTTCTGCAGATTGGCCCACAGGATGCGGATCGGCTGCGGACCGGATTGCGGCGGCAAGGCCGATGGCGGCCAGAGATAGGGCACCGTGCTCCAGCCCAGGGCCAGCGCCAGGAGCAACGATCCCAGGCCGGCCACACACTGGCGCAGGACGGCGCCCAGCGCCGCCGCCGCCAGGCAGGCCGCCAGCAGCGCCGGCTGGAAGTGGCTGTAGAGCTCGATCTCGGTCATGAAGCCGCCGGCGAGCGCCAGTCCGGCGACGAGCCACAACGCGCCGAGAACGAGACGGAGGATCGGCGGGAGCGTGCGGCGCATCGGCAGGGAGTGTGCTATGGCGGGCAGCCCTATAGCATCCCCTCCCCTGATCTGTCGTCCGCGCACCAGCCATGCCCGAGCTACCCGAAGTCGAGACCGTGATGCGCGGCCTGGCCCCGCGTCTGGAGGGGCGGCGCATCAGCAGGCTGATCCAGCGGCGCAAGGATCTGCGGGTGCCGATGCCGGCGAGGTTCGCCCAGCGCGTCGAGGGCCGTCGCGTGCGCCATCTGGAACGGCGGGCGAAGTACATGCTGTGGCGGCTGGAGGGCGGCGAAACCATCGTCGTGCATCTGGGCATGTCCGGCCGCATGGCCCTGGTGCCCGCCCGTGAGGCCAACGCCAGGCCCTTCGACGCGCACGACCATGTCGTGTTCGAGACCGACGATGGCTGGCAGATCCGCTTCAACGATGCGCGTCGCTTCGGCCTGGTGCTGCTGATGAGCGATTCGGAGGTCGCCAGCCACAAGCTGTTCGCCGGGCTGGGCCCCGAGCCGCTGGACGAGAGCTTCGACGGCATCGCCCTGGCAGCGCGCCTGAAAGGCAAGCGCACGCCGATCAAGGCGGCGCTGCTCGATCAGCGCGTGCTGGTCGGCGTCGGCAACATCTACGCCTGCGAGGCGCTCTATCACGCCGGCATCTCGCCCCGGCGCTCGGCCCACACCGTCAGGGAAGACCGCGCCATCAGGCTGATGGCGGCGATCAAGGACGTGCTCGCGCGCTCGATCCACGATGGCGGCTCGACCCTGCGCGATCATATGCAGCCCGACGGCGAGCTGGGCTACTTCCAGACGCGCTTCTCGGTCTACGACAAGGAAGGCGCCCTGTGTCCGACGCCGGATTGCGGCCGTGCCGTGCGGCGCATCGTGCAGTCGGGACGCTCGACCTTCTATTGCGCACGCTGCCAACGCTGAGTCGTCTTGGAATCAATACCACTTCGCCATGGAGGGACGCGTGGCCGCCTACGAGAACATCACCACCGAAACCAAGGGCCGCGTCGGCATCGTTCGACTGAACAGGCCGCAGGCGCTCAACGCGTTGTGCGCCGCACTCGTCAAGGAGCTGGGCCAGGCGCTCGATGCCTTTGAAGCCGACGCCAATATCGGCTGCATGGTGCTGACCGGCAGCGACAAGGCCTTCGCCGCCGGCGCCGACATCAAGGAGATGAAGGACCAGTCCTACCAGGACGTGTTCATGAAGGACTTCATCACCGTCGGCTGGGAGCGCGTGAGCCAGGTGCGCAAGCCGATCGTCGCGGCCGTCGCGGGCTACGCCCTGGGCGGCGGCTGCGAGATGGCGATGATGTGCGACTTCATCATCGCCGCCGACAACGCGAAGTTCGGCCAGCCCGAGATCACGCTCGGCACCATTCCCGGCGCCGGCGGCACGCAGCGCCTGCCGCGCTTCGTCGGCAAGTCCAAGGCGATGGACATGGTGCTCACTGGCCGCATGATGGACGCCGCCGAGGCGGAGCGCTGTGGCCTGGTGAGTCGTGTCGTGCCGCTTGCCGATCTGATGGCCGAGGCCATCAAGACGGCGGAGAAGATCGCCTCGATGTCGCTGCCCGCGACCATGGTGGCCAAGGAGTCGGTCAACCGCGCCTTCGAGACCACGCTGGCCGAGGGCGTGCGCTTCGAGCGCCGCACCTTCCACGCCACCTTCGCCTTCGAGGACCGGGCGGAGGGCATGGCCGCCTTCGCCGAGAAGCGCAAGGCCGCCTGGAAGCACCGCTGACTTCCTTCCCCCGGAGGGGGAAGGTGCCCGAAGGGCGGAAGGGGGATGTCGAAGACGGCCTCCTGCGTTCGTCCTAGACATCCCCCTTCCGTCAGCGCTGCGCGCTGCCACCTTCCCCCTCCGGGGGAAGGTAAAAGACCCGCAAAACCGGGCCTTTTGGCCCCGTTTTCCGGTCCCTTGACGCCATCCGGGGCCATCGTTATAAGCCGCGCTTTCGTCAATCGACCCAGACTTTCATGCGGGCGCCGCCCGCCGGATGGAACGAGCATGGCCAACCACAAATCCGCCGAGAAGCGCGCCCGCCAGACCGAGCGCCGCACGGCCGTCAACCAGTCGCGCAAGGCGCGCATCCGCACCTTCGTGCGCAAGGTGGAGGAGGCGATCGCCAGCGGCGACAAGGCGGCGGCCGAGGCAGCGATGCGCACGGCGGAAAGCGAGCTGGCACGTGGCGCGTCGAAGGGCGTGTTTCATCGCAACACGGTCGCGCGCAAGACGTCGCGACTCGCCGCGCGCGTGAAGGCGGTCGGCGCCTCCGCCTGAGCAGGCGATCCGCTCTTCAGCGAGACCAGACGCCGCTTCGACGAAGCGGCGTTTTCTTTTTCCGGCCGCGTAATCTTCGCGCGCGCGGCTATCCACACAGTATCCACCCGCCCTGTTCACAGCGCTTGATCGCGCAATTTGTCTGTCGCGTGTTGGACGCTCGCAAGATGTTGGAGCACGTGTCGAGCGGCTCCGTTGAATCGGTTCGCGCAACTCCTCGACAGCGCGGATGTCAACCGCGAGCACGGCGGAGGGCATGGAAAAAAATCCGTCACGACTTCGTCGCGAATCATTGCGGCGCTCGGATGCCGTCGCTAGTGTCGATCTCGTTCGCAGGCAATGCGTGGGGTATGGCCTAGCGGATCGGGTCGACGGAACACCGTCGAGACAACAAGCGCAAACCGAAGACTGGAGGACAGTCGGGCCACGTATCGTCACGGAACATCAGTTCCATCGTGTCGATCGCAAGCACGAGTGTCCAAGCTTTCGAGAGCCGCCGCCGATCCGCAACGCCGCTCCCACGCACAGTGAAGACTCAGCAGGTGGGAGCGAATGCCCGACGCGCAGGATCTCGAAGGCCGTTACAGCATCGCACCCGCCACAGGCTACGCGGGCGATGTCTCGCCGCAGACCGCGTGGCGGATGCTGAGCGAACTGCCCGACGCGATCCTCGTCGATGTCCGCACCGCGGCGGAGTGGAACTTCGTCGGCTTTCCCGATCTCTCCTCGCTCGGCAAGGATCTGGTCGAGATCGAGTGGCAGGCATTCCCGGCGATGAAGGTCGATCCGGATTTCGCCGCCAGGCTCGACCAACGTCTGGGTGGCCGGCGCGAGACGCCCGTGCTGATGATCTGCCGCAGCGGCGCACGCTCGGCCGCGGCCGCCGCGGTCATGACCGCCGCCGGCTACGCCAGCAGCTTCAACGTCGCCAATGGCTTCGAAGGGCCGCTCGATCCCTCGGGGCGACGCGGCAGCGTCGCCGGGTGGAAGGTCGACGGATTGCCATGGCGTCAGAGATGAGGGAGGACATCGCAATACACGGATAGGTCGAGTTAGTAGTTCCGTAGTCCGCAGCAGGGAAACGAACACATGCCGGAAAACGGCCAAGTGACGGGGATAGGCATGGGCGACCGTTCCAGGGGGACTTTCGATGCGCAATGGAGACGGGTGCAGGAGCGCCTGCAGCAGGATGTCAGCGAGAAGGCTTACAAGACATGGCTCGAGCCGTTGCGGCTCAGCGAGGTCCGCGACGGCCGGCTGAGGCTGGCGACACCGACGCGCTTCATGCGCGACTGGGTCGTCGGTCACTATCTGGATCGCATCCAGGCCTTGTGGACCAGAGAGAATCCGGAATTGCGCGTCGTCGAGATCATCGTGCAGCCCGCCGCTTCGGCCGGGCGCAAGGGACCCGAGCTGGCCGACACCCCCTCGGTCGAACCGGGTCCGCTGCCGGCGACGGCCAACGGCCATCCCGCCGTGCTGCCGATGCCGCGCACCGGCCCGCCGGTGTCGCGATCGACGGAGCGCGTCTATGACGACCTGGTCGGCCAGCCCGACCCGCGCTTCTCCTTCGACAGCTTCGTCGTCGGCAAGCCCAACGAGTTCGCCTACGCCGCCGCGCGGCGCGTGGCGGAAACCGACGCGCCGACCTTCAACCCGCTGTTCCTCTACGGCGGCGTCGGCCTGGGCAAGACGCACCTGATGCATGCGATCTGGCACGCCGTGCGCGGCCGCGATCCGCAGCGCCGCGTGCTCTACCTCTCGGCCGAAACCTTCGTGAACCGCTTCATCCAGGCGCTGCGCACCAAGAACACGCAGGGGTTCAAGGAGCAGTTCCGCGGCGTCGACGTGCTGATGATCGACGACGTCCAGTTCATCTGCGGCAAGGACACCAGCCAGGAAGAGTTCTTCCATACCTTCAACGCGCTGGTCGACCAGAACCGCCAGATCGTGCTGTCGTCCGACAAGTCGCCGGCTGAGCTCGAGGGGCTGGAGGACCGCGTGCGCTCGCGCCTCCAGCACGGCCTGGTCGCCGACATCCACGCCACGACCTACGAGCTGCGCCTGGGCATCCTGCAGAGCAAGATCGAGCAGGCCGGCGTGCGCATCCCCGATCGCGTGCTGGAATTCCTCGCGCACAAGATCGCCACCAATGTGCGCGAGCTCGAAGGGGCGCTGAACCGCGTCGTCGCCCATGCCACCCTGGTCGGGCGCGACACCACGCTGGAGACCGCGCAGGAGGTGCTGCACGACGTGCTGCGCGCCGCCGACCGGCGCGTCACCATCGAGGAGATCCAGCTGCGCGTTTCGCAGCACTACAACATCAAGATCGCCGAGATGCACTCGCCGCGCCGCTCGCGCTCGGTGGCGCGGCCGCGCCAGGTGGCGATGTATCTCGCCAAGCACCTGACGCAGGCGAGCCTGCCCTCGATCGGCCGCAAGTTCGGCAATCGCGACCACACGACCGTGATGCATGCGGTCAGGAAGATCGAGGAGCTGCGCGGCAGCGACAACGCGATCAACGAGGACGTCGAGCTGCTCAAGCGCATGCTGCAGGGCTGAGTTCGGCCTCACCCGACAACCTCTTTGTCATCCCGAGCGCAGCGAGGGATCCAGTTGCAGCCTGGATCCCTCGCTGCGCTCGGGATGACAAAGTGGGCCCCAAAAAAAGAGGGCCGTCGTTCCGGGGGGAGTTGGAACGACGGCCTAAAGCCTCTTGCGAGGCTAGAACGTGGCTTGGGGGAACCACGTTCGGGGGAGATACGAGCCTGAGATAGGGGCCTCGGGTGGCCGGTGCTAGACCCAAATGGGGCGTTTCTGTGATATTTTGGTCACACCCATGTGAGAGGCGGCTCTTCGGCCTCAGAAAACAAGAAGTTGCCGATGAGTCCTGCCGCCTGATCGTCACTGACGACTAGAAATCCGTAACCTTGCCGTTGAATTGCCAGTCGCCGTAGCGAGTTGGCTCGGGTCCTGGTGGCCCCCCGATCTCGGGAACCGCCGGCGGCGTGGCCGCGGAGGATACCTTTGCGCCGTCGCCCGCGCCGGCAACAGGTTTGGCTGCGGCGGGTTTGGGCTTCGCGGTTTCGACGCGATGCTCCGCGAACGGCGTCGCGGCTGGCTTGGCATCATCGGGCGAACTCATGAGAAAAGGATATGGCCCTGACCAGCATGGGGACAAGTCCTTGATCGCAGGGCGCGATCCCTTATCTCTGATGAGTCTTGCGCCGGCTGTCCGGCGCGCTGTTGGAGGACTGGATGAACTGGTTTCGGACCGGCCTGCTGCTGGCGGCGCTGACCGCGCTGTTCCTGGTCGTCGGTCAGGTGCTGGGCGGGCAGCAGGGCATGATCGTCGCCCTGGTGATGGCGATCGGCATGAACTTCTTCGCCTACTGGTTCAGCGACAAGATGGTGCTGTCGATGAGCGGTGCGCGCGAGGTTTCGCCGCGCGACGCGCCGCAGTTCCACGGCATCGTCGCCCAGCTCGCCGAGCGCGCGCAGCTGCCGATGCCGCGCGTCTACATCATCGACAGCGACCAGCCCAACGCCTTCGCCACCGGGCGCAATCCCGAGAACGCCGCCGTCGCGGCGACCACCGGCCTGCTCAACCAGCTGAGCCGCGAGGAGGTCGCCGGCGTGATGGCGCATGAGCTCGCGCACGTGAAGCATCGCGACATGCTGACCATGTCGATCGCCGCGACCCTGTCGGGCGCCATCGGCATGCTGGGCACGCTGTTCATGTTCTCGGGCATGTTCGGCGGTCGCTCGGGGGATCGCGGCCACCCGCTCGCGGCGCTCGCGCTGATGATCCTGGCGCCGCTGGGCGCCACCCTGGTGCAGATGGGCATCAGCCGCAGCCGCGAGTACGAAGCCGACCGGCTGGGTGCGGAGATCTGCGGCAACCCGCTGTGGCTCGCCTCGGCGCTGGCGCGCATCGAGAACAACGTGCGCGGTGGCGTGCCCAACCACCAGGCCGAGCGCAATCCGGCGACGGCGCACATGTACATCGCCAACCCGCTCTCGGGCGGCGGCCTGCGCAGCCTGTTCTCCACGCACCCCGCGATGGAGGACCGCATCGCGCGCCTGCAGGCGATGGCGCAACGCCAAGGGCCGGTGTCCGGCGGCTACGCCCCGGCGCCGGCGGCGACCTCGCCCTGGGGCACGCCGCGCCAGCAGCCGCGCCAGCGCGGTCCCTGGGGCTAAGCCGGCACGAACTGGCCCGTCCCGCCCTCCTCGCGGCGAAGGGCCAGCACGCCGTCGTGCCACTGCCTGAGCGACGATCGATGTCCGATGGACACTATCGTCGTCTGCGGCAGCCGTTCGCGCAGCAAGCCGTAGAGCAGCGCCTCGACTTCCTCGTCGACCGATGCGGTGGCTTCGTCGAGGAACAGCCACTCCGGCTTGTAGAGCAGCGCCCGCGCAATGGCGAGGCGCTGCTGCTCGCCCGGCGACAGGCGCTGGCCCCAATGCGCCACCTCATCGAGCCGACCCTCGAGATGGCCCAATCGCACCGCATGCAACGCCTCGCGGATGTCGGAATCGTCGGCCTCTGACGCCGGATCGGGATAGCGGACCGCATCGCGCAGGGACGCGATCGGCAGGTATGTCTTCTGCGGCAGGAACAGCACCCGCGCACCCTCGGGCACCCGGATCCTGCCCGACCCGAACGGCCAGATGCCCGCCAGCGCACGAAACAGGGTGCTCTTGCCCGATCCCGACGGCCCCATCACCAGCGTCCGCGAGCCTGGCGTGAAGGAGAAGCTCGCGCCCTCGACCAGCCGTCGATCGTTGGGCAGCGCGAGCGTCAAGCCCTCCACCGCGACGCCCTGCGCAGCGTGATCCTGGACCACTTCGGGTCCGCCGTCCTTGGCGACCGCCCCCTCCACGGCGGCGTGGAAGCCGCGCAGGCGGTGCATCACGGCGCGCCACTGCGCCAGGCTGGCGTAACTGTCGATGAAGAACGAGAGCGAGCCCTGAACCTGGCCGAAGGCGCTGCTGATGCGCATCAGGACGCCCAGGGTGATGGCGCCGGCAAAGAAGCGCGGGCTGGCGACGACGAAGGGGAAGATGATCGCGACCTGGGAGTAGAACGACGAATAGGCGACCAGCCCGAGCTGGACCCTGACGATTCGCCACCACGTATTGAGCACGTAGTCGAAGCGCTGGCGCAGGGCCGGCTCCTCGTGGCGCTCGCCCGAGTACAGCGCGATCGCCTCGCCGTTCTCGCGGGTGCGCACCAGGTCGAAGCGGAAATCCGCCTCCACCTTCTCCTTGAGGAAGTTGAGTCCGATCAGCCGCCGGCCGACCAGATGCGCGAGAAAAGTGCCGGCGGCCGCATAGAGGATCGCCACCCAGACCATGTAGGCCGGAATGGTCACCTCCTGGCTGGCCAGCACGAACGATGCCGGGCCCGACAAGACCCACAGGATGGAGACGAACGAGACGAAGGTGACGATCGAGCTGAGCAGGCCGAGGCTCAGCGACACGGAGTTTCCGATGAACAGCCGGATGTCCTCGGAAATGCGCTGGTCGGGGTTGTCGGCGCTGCGCTCGAGCTCGATGCGGTAGTAGGCGCGATGCGAGAACCAGCGGGCCAGATACTGCCGCGTCATCCATTGGCGCCAGCGCAGCTGCAGGGCGTACTCGCCGAGATACTTCAGCATGTAGACGGCGATGTAGATGAAGGCGAGGACGGCGAAGTACCGGAGCTCGACGAAGAACGCGGTCTGATCCCTGGTTTCGAAGGTGTTGTAGAAGCGACCGTTCCACTCGTTGAACAGGACGTTGATATAGACGAGGCCCAGCGTCAGGCCGATCACGACCACCAGCAGCCCGAGCGCCAGCCAGCGCTCCTCGGAGGTGAAGTAGGGCCTCGCCAGAAACGCCAGATCGCGCAGGAATTCTCTTGTTCGCTTCATGCCGGTGCCCTCGGGGGTCAGAACGATCACTGTAGCCCACCGCACGCTTGCGTACTAAGACCCGCGCCGATGAGCGATCCGCAGACCCTTCCCGCCGACGATCCACTGGCCGCGCGCCGCGTGGCGCTCATGGTGCTCGACCGCGTGCTGCGCGCCCGCCAGCCGTTCGACGATACCCTGGCGGGCCACGGCGACTTCCTGCGGCTTCAGCCGCGCGACCGCGCCTTCGTGCGCCTGCTGGTGGCCACCACATTGCGGCGGCTGGGCGAGATCGACGCCGCGCTGGGCCGCCTGATGGACAAGCCGCTGGTGCCGCGCGCCCATCTCGTGCGCGGCGTGCTGCGCCTGGGCGTGGCCCAGCTCGCCTTCCTCGGCACGCCGGCGCATGCCGCCGTCGACACCGCGGTCAGCCTGGCCGCCACGCTGGAGAGCGGCGCCTACAAGGCGCTGGTCAACGCCGTGCTGCGCCGGGTCGCGCGCGAAGGCGAAGGCCTGTGGGACGGCGCCGACCGGCTGTGGCTGAACTGTCCGGCCTGGCTCTGGGATTCGTGGATCGCCACCTATGGCGAAGCGACGGCGCGCGCCATCGCCGCGGCCCATCTCGTCGAGGCACCGCTGGACATCACGCCCGGGGCCGAAGGTGCTACATGGGCCGGGCGCCTGGACGCGCGGCTGCTGCCGACGGGGACTTTGCGCCGCGCCGCCGGTGGTCGCATCGAGGAGCTGCCGGGCTACGCCGAGGGTGCCTGGTGGGTGCAGGACGCGGCCGCTGCCCTGCCGGCCCGGCTGCTCGGCGATGTGGCGGGCCTCAGCGTCGTCGATCTGTGCGCCGCGCCGGGCGGCAAGACCATGCAGCTCGCCGCATCGGGCGCGCGGGTGATCGCCGTCGATCTGTCGACGAAGCGCCTGGCGCGCGTCGCCGAGAATCTCAAGCGCACCGGGCTTGTCGCCGAGCTCGTGGCCGCCGATGGCGCGGCGTGGCGGCCCGCTTCGCCGCCGGACGCAGTGCTGCTCGATGCGCCGTGCAGCGCCACCGGCACGTTGCGCCGTCATCCCGACATCGCCTGGCTGAAGAGCGCCGACGATGTCGGGCGTCTCGCCGCGGTCCAGGCGAAGCTGCTCGACTCGGCGATCGCCATGGTTCGCCCCGGCGGCCTCGTCATCTACGCGGTCTGCTCGCTGCAGCCGCAGGAAGGACCGGTGCGCATCGAGGCGGTGCTGAGCGCTCACATCGTAGAGCGGGTGCCGATCACGGCGGTCGATGTACCGGGTCTCGCCGAAGCGATCACACCAGAGGGCGATCTGCGCACCCTGCCGTCGATGTGGCCCGATTGGTCGGGAATGGACGGGTTTTATGCTGCACGCCTGCGGCGAATGCATTAAGGCTCTTTCCGCAGCATTCAACACACCGCGCACGCAGAGTGATCAACGAACAGAATCAGGCATCTAAGCTTGTGATTTGACTCTGGAGATCGGATTCGTTACATACATGTAGCCTGTATTTTCAGGCATATGAGAGATGGCTCAGGCTATCTGCATGAAGCGTAGCGTTTAGTGCTTTGAGCTTGCCGGGCCTCCATTTTCGGCTCGGGTATTTTGACGCAAGGCATAGGAAGGAACTGATAGTACCGATGCACTGATCGCGGCTCGTGTTCAGCGAACCGTGACCGTTGAAATCCCCGGACCAGCGTCCCATTCGTCCCGGCGACTACCCATCGTCCGGCTGCGAGGGAAGCTTGTGCTCCACCCGGACCGCCTTCTCTGACTCTCCTCTCAGGCGGCCGGCATGTGGCTGGCAGGCAACGACGGATGGGACGCCCTCCGGGCCTTCGGTTCTTCCTGCCCCGAATTCGATCCGCGACCAGGTTCGCGTGATCCCGGAGCTGCTTCGGCCAGAGTTGCCTCGGCCAGAGTTGCCTCGGCCAGAGTTGCCTCGGATCGCGTGCCGGGGCGGGACATGTATCCAGCCACCCTACCATGTCCCCCATCGGCGCGCGGTCCGAGGCGCCACGGGCTTTGTGGCTACACCGGTAGCGCTCTGTTATAGGGACGCCTGCTTTCGCCCGCGAGGAGTCCCATGTCCAGCGCGCCCGCGCCCCGTGTCGCCACGGTGGCGCGCAAGACCAAGGAAACCGATATCGAGGTGTCGATGAACCTCGATGGCTCGGGCACGTCCGATGTGCAGACCGGGATCGGCTTTCTCGATCACATGCTCGACCAGCTCGCCAAGCACGGCCTGTTCGACATCAAGGTGCGCGCCAAGGGCGACCTGCATATCGATTTCCACCACACGACCGAGGATGTCGGCCTGGCCCTGGGCGAGGCGCTCAGCAAGGCGCTGGGCGAGCGCAAGGGCATCCGCCGCTACGGCGCGGCCATCATCCCGATGGACGAGACGCGCACCGACGTGGCGCTCGACGCCTCCAACCGGCCCTACCTGATCTGGAAGGTGCAGTTCTCCAAGCCGAAGCTGGGCGAGATGGACACCGAGCTGTTCAAGGAGTGGTTCCAGGCCTTCGCCCAGATGGGCGGGCTCACGCTGCATGTCTGGAACCAGTACGGCGAGAACAACCACCACATCGTCGAGAGCTGCTTCAAGGGGCTGGCCCGTGCGCTGCGCCAGGCGGTCGAGATCGACCCGCGCGCCGCGCAGACGGTCCCTTCGACCAAGGGCGTGCTCTAGCCGCCCCATGCCCAGCGTCGCCATCGTCGATTACGGCTCCGGCAATCTGCGCTCCGCCGCCAAGGCTTTCGAGCGCGCCGCCCGCGAGACCGGCAGCGGCCACGACATCGTGGTCAGCGGCGACCCCAGGGTCGTCGAACGGGCCGAGCGCATCGTGCTGCCGGGGGTCGGCGCCTTCGCCGATTGCCGCGCCGGGCTCTACGCCGTGCCCGGCATGGTCGAGATCCTGCAGCGCGCGGTGATCGAGCGCGGCAGGCCCTTCCTCGGCATCTGCGTCGGCATGCAGCTGATGGCCACGCGCGGCGTCGAGTACGGCACGCATCCCGGCCTCGACTGGATCAAGGGCGAGGTGGTGCGTCTCACGCCTGCCGATCGCGTGCTCAAGATCCCGCACATGGGCTGGAACGAGCTCGTCGACCTCGCCGCGGGCCATCCCCTGCTCGCCGGCATCGCGCCCGGCGACCACGCCTATTTCGTGCACTCCTACGAGCTGCGCGCCGAGCAGGCCGGCACGGTGCTGGCGCGCACCGACTACGGCGGCAGGCTCACGGCGATGGTCGGGCGCGACAACCTGGCCGGCACGCAGTTCCACCCCGAGAAGAGCCAGCGCACCGGCCTCACCCTGATCGCCAACTTCCTGCGCTGGCAGCCCTGACGGGTCAGCGCCGCAGGCTGTCGATGAAGGCCGGCGGGCCGTTGCGTTCGATGCAGGACGGCAGACGTCGGGGATCGGCGTGCAGGGTGAAGTAGTCGACCAGGCGCGAGGCGCAATTGCCGTGCACCGCCGTCGCGTGGCCCAGCGCGCGGAACTCGATGTGTCGGGCATTGTCGAGATAGCGCATCTGGTCGGCCGCCCAGCTCGGCGGCGTCAGCCAGTCGTAGGAGCCGCTCAGCAGCAGGGTGGGAATGGCGCTGCGCACCGGCTGGCGCTGCGCGACGGGCGCCGGCAGCACCCGCCACAACGGGCAGGTGTCAGGCGCGGTGTTGAGCTTGGGCACCAGGCCATAGATGCCGTTGGCCTCGATGTTGCGCCGCCGGATCCTGGAGTCGATCAGCAGGCTGTTCTCGCGGCACTCCACGGCGTTGTAGAGCCCGGCCATCTCCGGCGGGCTGTCCTCGGCCAGGCCGCCCTCGCTCTCCTCGAGGTCGGTGGCGTAGAAGGTCAGCGGCACGTAGTCGCCGCGGATCGTGCGGTCGATCACATAGGGCAGCCGGCCGATCTCGGTGCCGCCCAGCCGCATCATGTGCAGCAGGGTCAGCAGCACCTTGCCGCCGGTCATCGCGACCTCGACCTTGCCGTCGGTGAGGCTGAGCTTCAGCGTCACCGGCTCGGCCTCCATGCGCTCGATCAGCCCCTCCAGCCGCGCCCGCAGATGCGGATGGCGGCGCTTGCAGCGGGCATCGGCGGCGCAATCGGCATAGAGCCGCTCGAAGACGCCGCGCACGACGTCGCCCTCGTGGTCGTCGGCGACGACGTGAGGCGGGTACACCGCATCGAGGATCGCCGAGCGCACCAGGCCGGGATGCCGTCGCATGACCTCCAGCGCCCAGCGCGTGCCATAGCTGACGCCATGCAGGTTGACCTGGCGAAGCCCGAGCGAGCGCGCCAGGTCGGCGACATCGTCGGCCAGGCTGATGGTGTTGTACTGCGCGAGGTCGACGCCCGAGGCCATGATCTCCTGCGCGCAGCGCGCCATCGCCTTGCGCTCGCGCTCGATCGCCTCCTGCGGCCGGCCCACCCGCGTCAGGAACGAGCGCCGCACGTCGACGTCCTCGCAGCGCAGCTCCGGCTC
The DNA here is from genome assembly GCA_019635875.1 of Alphaproteobacteria bacterium. Classification (NCBI taxonomy): domain Bacteria; kingdom Pseudomonadati; phylum Pseudomonadota; class Alphaproteobacteria; species Alphaproteobacteria bacterium. The sequence goes on along the minus strand of JAHBYP010000014.1, from coordinate 38,633 downwards.
CGAGAGCTTGGCGCCGCGCTGGCCGACGATGACGTAGTCGCGCCGCCTTCTGATCTCGGCGGTGATGTTCCACCAGTCGCCGTCGTTCATCGCGTCGCCGCCCGGCTCCGTGGCCGAGAGCGGCGAGTCGCCGGGACCGCCGGAGAGATGGATCACCGCGTCGGTCGCCGGCACCGAACTGCGCGCTCTCAGGATCGCTACCGGCAGGCGGATCAGCCGGCCCGACTCGAGCTCGCGGTTCTCGCGCACTGTCAGCATCAGGCAGCGCGCCTTCTCGCCGCGCGGTGGCGTGAACCAGCAGGGCTTCTCCTCGATGCGCGGCACGCGCTGGGCCGCCGCGGGCGTCGCGAACGCCAGCAGGGCGAGGAGCAGACAGCTGACTGGTACCGCGAGCATCAACATGGCCGGCAACGGACGATTCTCGTGGCCGAATCTACGCGAGCTTTGTCATGCGCGCCATTTCCGCCGCCGCTGGCGCTTCGCACAAATCCGTCTCACGGGTAGGCGAGCAGGAAACAGTTGTATATGCACCTGTCGGTCGCCAGATTGCCCGCCCGCGCGGGGCCGTGGCGAGGAGCATTTGCGCAGATGAGCGTGCAGCAGCGTAACTTCTGGATCGCCGTGTTCTGCGGCGGCCTGATCCTGACCATCGGCCTGGGCGCCCGCCAGAGCTTCGGCATCTTCCAGAAGCCGATCGCGGCGGAGCTGCAGGTCGGCCGCGAATTGTGGTCCTTCGCCAATGCGCTGGCTGCCCTGCTGATGGGCGTGTTCTCGCCCTTCGTCGGCGGGCTGGCCGACCGTTTCGGTACCGCCAAGGTGGTGGCGGTCGGCGCGGCGGTGAACGTCGCCGGCCTGTTCGTCATCTCGATCGCCACCGGCGGCGTGGCGCTGATCGCCGGCAACATCCTCTCGGGCCTCGGCATCGCCGCCGCCAGCTTCCCCACCATCCTCGCCGTGGTCGGCCGCATGGCACCGGCCAGCAAGCGCTCGCTGGCCCTGGGCATCGCCACCGCCGGCGGCTCCTTCGGCCAGTTCGCCATCGTGCCCTTCGCCTCGATCCTGCAGGACCGCTACGACGACTGGCATTTCACGCTCTTCGTGCTGACCCTGATCTCGCTCCTGATGATCCCGCTCGCCTGGGCGCTGCGCGAGCCCAAGGCGGCGCCGGCCGCCGCCGGCGCCACGCGCAGGCAATCGGCGCGCGAGGCGCTCGGCGAAGCCTTCGGCACGCGGGCCTTCTGGCTGCTGACCATCGGCTATTTCGTCTGCGGCTTCCACGTCACCTTCGTCGGCCTGCATCTGCCGCCCTACATCGCCGACAAGGGCGTCGGGCTGGAGCTGTTCGGCAAGGCGATCTCGCCGGCCGAGCTGGGCGGCTGGGCGATCGGCCTGGTCGGCCTGGCCAACATCGCCGGCGCGATCATGTGGGGCTGGCTGGGCGGCAAGCACCAGCGCAAGGACATGCTGGCGCTGCTCTACCTGCTGCGCTCGCTGTCCTTCGTGCTGTTCCTGGTGCTGCCGCTGTCGGGCGCCTCGGTGCTGCTGTTCGCCGCCTGCCTGGGCTTCCTGTGGCTGGGCACGATCCCGCTGACCAACGGGCTGGTGATGTACATCTTCGGCCCGGCCTATGCCGCGATGCTCTCCGGCGTCGTCTTCATGAGCCACCAGGTCGGCAGCTTCATCGGCGGCTGGGGCGGCGGCCGGCTGTTCGACCTCACCGGCAACTACGACCTGATGTGGTGGATCTCCATCGCGCTGGGCCTGACCGCGGCGGCGCTGAACTGGCCGATCCGCGAGCAGCCGGTACCCCGCGTGCTTGCCGCCCGGCCGGCCTGAGCCCATATGCCAGCCATGGACGCCGGCCAGCCAACCGCCAACCCGTCGAACCGGGCGCTGCTCATCGCGCTCGGCGCGCCGGTGCTCGGCGTCGGCCTGCTGGCCGCGTGGCTGTGGGCCGAGCGCGGTGCCTCGATCCTGCTGGATATCGGCTCGGTCTTCTGCTTCTAGCCCGCTTCTTCCCCATGGCGACGGACAGACGGCGCGCGTAGGCTCCCGGCGGGGATCGGTGGGGGTTGCCGCATGTCCGGGGTGCCACGTCGTCGTCTGCTTGTGCAACGTCGAGTCCTTCTCGCGACCACGATCGCACTGGCCTCGACGCCGGTCCTGGCCCAATCGGCGGCCGGGCCGCGCCGCATCGGCGTGCTGATCGACGGTGCCGCGCCCCACCCGCTGCCCGATGCCTTGCGCGCCAGCTTCAAGCGCCTGGGCTATGTCGAAGGTCACACCATCGCCTTCGATGTCCGCTATGCCAATGGCCAGCCGTCGCTTGCCGCCGAGCACGCGGCCGAGCTGGTGCGCAGCCGTGTGAGCCTGATCATGGCGCACTTCACGCCGGCGGTTCGCGCGGCGATGGCGGCGACCACGACCATCCCCATCATCATGGCGCCGGCCGGCGCGCCGGTCGAAACCGGCATCGTCAAGAGCCTGAGCCGCCCCGGCGGCAACGTCACCGGCGTCACGAACATGGCCGCGGAGCTCGGCGGGCGGCGCCTGCAGCTGTTGCGCGACATGATCCCGGGGCTGCGCCGCGTCGCGGTACTGGCCTCCTCGCAGGATCCGTTCACCAAGCCCTTCCTGTCCTACATGGAGACGGCGGCCAAAAGCGGCGGCATCGCGCTCGATCCGGCCATGGCGGCGGGGCCGGCCGATTTCGACGCGGCGTTCGAGGAGTTCGCGGCCGGCAAGGCCGACGCGGTGGTCATCCAGGGAGTCTTCAACTCCAATCACGTCGCCATCCTGGCGCTGGCCGGGCGCCATCGCCTGCCGACCATGTGGTTCGACCGCCGCGCCGTGCAGGCCGGCGGCCTGGTGTCGCTGTCGGCCAACACCACCGATATCTATCACCGCGCCGCGGTGATGGCCGACAGTGTCCTGAGAGGCGCCAGGCCGGGCGACCTGCCGGTCGAGCAGCCTGCGGTGTTCGAGCTGCTGGTCAACCAGAAGACCGCGAAGGCCCTGGGCCTGACGATCCCGGAACTGGTGCTGATGCAGGCCGACGAAGTCTTCGAGTGACCCAGCCCGCCTGTCCCTAGCCGGTCTCGATCCCCGCCACCGCCAGCCACAGCACGAAGGCGTCGCGGTGCGCCGCCTCGGCGAAACCGACATGCAGCCTGCCGGACGAGGTCCAGCGCCCGCAGCGTCCCGCGGCGATGCGCCGAGCCTCGGCGTCGATCTCGGCCACGCACCCGGGCGGCTGCATCGGCAGGGTGACGACATGGGCATAGGTGGCATCGCGCGCGAGCTTGCGGCCGGCGGGCGCGCGGCGGGCCATCACAGGATGAACTTGCTGAGATCGGCATTCTTGGCCAGCGCGCTCACCCGCTCGCGCACATAGGCCGCGTCGATCGTCACGCTCTCGCCGCCGCGGTCCGACGCGGTGAAGCTGATCTCCTCGAGCAGCTTCTCCAGCACCGTGTGCAGGCGGCGCGCGCCGATGTTCTCCAGGGTGCCGTTGATCTCGGCCGCCAGCCGGGCGAGCTCGTCGATCGAGTCGTCGGTGAACTCCAGCGACACCTTCTCGGTGCCCATCAGCGCCTTGTACTGCTTCAGCAGGCTGGCCTCGGGCTCGACCAGGATGCGACGGAAATCCTCCTGCGTCAGGCCCTGCAGGGTGACGCGGATCGGCACGCGGCCCTGCAGCTCGGGCAGCAGGTCCGAGGGCTTGGCGAGGTGGAAGGCGCCGGAGCAGATGAACAGGATGTGGTCGGTCTTGAGCGGCCCGTGCTTGGTGTTGACCGTGGTGCCCTCGATCAGCGGCAGCAGGTCGCGCTGCACGCCCTCGCGGCTGACGTCGCCGCCGCCGCGATACTCCGAACGCGCGCAGATCTTGTCGATCTCGTCGAGGAAGACGATGCCGTTCTGCTCGGCGGCGTCCCTGGCCTCGCGGATCACGCGCTCCTGATCGAGCAGCTTGTCGCTCTCCTCGCGCGTCAGAAGCTCCATGGCGTCCTTCACCGTCATGGTGCGCTTCCTGGTGCGGCCGCCGCCCAGTGCCTTGCCCAGCATGTCGCCGATATTGACCATGCCGACCGAGCCGCCGGGCACGCCGGGGATCTCGAAGGTCGCCGGCCCGCCGGTATCGGCGACCTCGACGTCGACCTCGCGCTCGTTCAGCTCGCCGTCGCGGATCTTGTGGCGGAAGCGCAGCTTGGTCTCGCTGCTGGCGCTGTTGCCGACCAGCGCCTCGACGACGCGCTCCTCGGCCGCCAGCTCGGCCTTGGCCTGCACGTCCTTGCGCAGGCGCTCGCGCGTCATGCCGATGGACACCTCCATCAGGTCGCGCGCGATCTGCTCGACGTCGCGGCCGACATAGCCGACCTCGGTGAACTTGGTCGCCTCGACCTTGAGGAACGGCGCCTCGGCGAGCCTGGCCAGCCGCCGCGCGATCTCGGTCTTGCCGCAGCCGGTGGGCCCGATCATCAGGATGTTCTTGGGCAGCACCTCCTCGCGCAGCCCCTCGGGCAGCTGCTGGCGGCGCCAGCGATTGCGCAGCGCCACGGCGACGGCGCGCTTGGCGTCGTTCTGGCCGACGATGTGCCGGTCCAGCTCGGAAACGATCTCACGGGGGGAAAATTCAGCCATTGCCGCCCTCCTGGAGGCGCGATGTGCGGCGTGAGCACCCCTGAGGCGTGCTTCCGCCGTGTCCGTCGATAGCAGCCTAGAGCTTTTCGACGACGACGTTGGTGTTGGTATAGACGCAGATGTCGGCGGCGATCTTCATCGCCTTGCGCGCCACCGCCTCGGCGTCGAGGCCCTCGACGTCGATCAGCGCGCGCGCCGCGGCCAGCGCGTAGTTGCCGCCCGAGCCGATGCCGATCAGCCCGTCCTCGGGCTCCAGCACGTCGCCGGTGCCGGTCAGCACCAGCGACACCGTCTTGTCGGCCACCGCCATCATCGCCTCGAGCCGCCGCAGGTAGCGATCGGTGCGCCAGTCCTTGGCGAGCTCGACGCAGGCGCGCGTGAGCTGGCCGGGGAACTGCTCCAGCTTGGCTTCCAGCCGCTCGAACAGCGTGAAGGCATCGGCGGTTGCGCCAGCGAAACCGGCGACGATCTGGCCGCCGCCGATGCGCCGCACCTTGCGCGCGTTGGACTTGATCACCGTCTGGCCGAGGCTGACCTGGCCGTCGCCGGCCAGCACCACGCCGCCATTCTTGCGCACGCACAGGATGGTCGTGCCGTGCCACACTGCGGATTGGGAAGGATCGCTCATGGCTGCGTAGATAAGCATGAGTGTGGCAGACTCCAAGTCCTGTCGAACAACGGACCCTCCCGATGAACCGCGTGCTCGCCCATACCGGCGCGACCTTTCCCATCATACAGGCGCCGATGGGCTGGATCGCGCGCAGCCAGCTGGCCAGCGCGGTCAGCAACGCCGGCGGCCTGGGCGTCATCGAGACCTCGAGCGGCGAGACCGAGGCCTGCCTCGAGGAGATGCGCCGCATGAAGGGGCTGACCGACAGGCCTTTCGGCGTCAACCTGCCCCTGCTCTTCCTGCGCGATCCCAAGATGATCGACATGGTGTGCGAGAGCGACGTGACGTTCGTCAGCACCTCCGCCGGCTCGCCCGGCAAGCTGCTGGGACCGCTGAAGGCGGCCGGCAAGATCGTCTATCACGTGGTGCCCACGCTCTCGGCGGCGCTGAAGGCGGCCGAGGCCGGCGTCGACGGGCTGATCTGCGAGGGCGGCGAAGGCGGCGGCTTCAAAAATCCCGACGATGTCTCGACCCTGGTGCTGCTGCAGGCAGTGCGCGAGAAGGTCGACCTGCCGCTGATTGCCGCCGGCGGCATCTGCGACGGGCGCGGCATGGCGGCGGCGTTTGCGCTGGGCGCCGAGGGCATCCAGATGGGCACGCGCTTCGTCAGCGCCGCCGAGAGCCCGGTGCACGCCAACTACAAGCAGGCGATCCTCGACGCCGTCGACACCGGCACCGTGATGCTCAACCGCTCGGGCACGCCCTGCGTACGGGCGCTGAAGACCGAGACCTCGAAGGCGATCTACAAGGCCGGCACGATGGACCGCTCGACGCTCGGCAGCGTGAAGACCCTGTATTTCGGTGGCGACATGGAATGCTCCATCGCGCTCGCCGGCCAGACAGCCGGCCTGATCCACGAGGTGCTGCCGGTGGCGGAGATCATCCGCCGCACCGTCAAGGGCTTCCACGCCATCCGCCTGAAGCAGGCCGAGCGCTCGCGGGCCGGCGCCTTCTGAGCGCGGGCTTTCGGCTATGCCGCCGCCAGCGCCGCGTCGGACGACGGCGGCCGCGAGGGCGAGGCGACGCCGACTTCGATCATCGCGGTGACCGCCGACAAGCCGGCTGGCGGATCGCGATCGGCCGTGGGCCTGCACGCTTCGCTGATCGCCGGCAGCACGTCGCGCTCCAGGTCGTGGCCTTCGGCGTGCCAGCGCGTGATCCACGTTTCGGTGTCTGCCGGCGGCCCGCCCGGCCAGATCCTGCGCAGCCGCCTATTGATCCGCTTGCGCCAGCGCGATGGCACCCGGCAGGGGTCGGACGCCGTCCGCTCTCTCTCCCCGCTCGCGCCGCTTGCGGGGAGGGGGCTGGGGTGAGGGGCTGCATCGAATGGCGCACTGCTATCGTGCGCAACCTCAATCGACCCCTCACCCCGACCCTCTCCCCGCGAGCGGGGAGAGGGGGTGATGGCCGCCGGCACGACAGGCACGGGCTTGGCCGGATCCGCGGGGTAGCGGCGCCTTGCGCCCCTGCCGACGCGCTGGATCTGCTCCCAGTCGATGACGGAGAGATACGCCGTGCCGTCGGCCTCGAAGATGCGCACCAGCCCGCGCGCGACCAGCTCGTCGATCATGGCGCGCACGGCGTCGTTGTCGATCGAATCGCCGGGAAACACCTGCAAGCGGATGGTGCGCGGCCTAAGCGGCTGCACACCGTGGTCATCGGCGAAGTTCCACAAGCCGATGAACAGGAGGCGGGTCATCGGCGCGCAGTCGACGACGGCCTCCCAGGTCCAGAAGTCAGAGGGGATCTTGCGGTCGCGGGCCATCGGCCGGTCTCCAGTTGATGCACTGGTGCCGGTGTACCGCTGGAGCACCGCCTTACCTATTTCCACCCCTAGCGGTGTCGAAAGGCGCCTTTCAGAGGCGAAAAGGCCAAGGAACGCAATGACTTGAAAACTTCCTTATGGGTGTCGAAAAAAGCGCTCGGTGGTCTCGTCGGCGGGGAAAAAGCACTCGACCCGCACCTCCTGCAGGGTGACGTCCTGCGGGGTCCCTAAGGTGGCGATGGTGGTGAAGAGCCGAAGCCTGGTGTCGCCCTTGCGGAAGTCGACCGAGAGCACCGGGGTCGGCGTCTCGTCGAAGCGCTGGTGCCGCCAGGCGCGCGGTACGTCTGGCAGCACCATCACGTCGTCGATGAAGCGCAGCGCCTCCTCGTCGCCGCCATCGGCCAGGATCTCGGCATAGGTCGAGCGCACGAGGTGGCGCGCGACGTCCTCCCAGTTGTCGATGCGCGTGCGCAGCAGATCGCGCGAGAGGATCGAGCGCAGCAGGTTGGGCCGCCCGGTCTGGCCGGCGGCGCCGGGCACGCCGTCGAGCAGGAAGGCGGTCATGCGGTTGGCCGGCTCGTTGGCGTCGAGCAGGTTCCAAAGCCGGTCGACCACCACCGCCGGGTAGGGTTCCTGCTGCTTCAGCATATGGGTGAGCGCCTGGCGCACCGCGCCGAGCTCCGGCGCGCCGAGGTCGCGCTCGCGGTAGACCGGCGCGAAGCCGGCGGCGAGCAGCAACGCGTTCTGCTGGCGCAGCGGCACGTCGAGCGCGCCGGCCAGCTGGCCGACCATCTCGCGGCTGGGCCGCGCGCGGCCGGATTCGAGGAACGAGACGTGGCGCTGCGACACGCCCGAGCGCAGCGACAGCTCGAGCTGGCTGGCGCCGCGGCGGCGACGCCACTCGCGCAGCATGGGGCCGAAGCCGGAATCGGCGCGGTCGGCAACCGAGGTATGGCTCATGGGGCACTCCTCCAGACTGCCCCTGACGTAGCACCGTGAAATCGTGCTGGCGATTACCTGGCACGTATTTGAGATGTCGGCGCCTCTCGCCCAGCTTGGTGGCACGCCTGATCCAGGCGCATGGAGGTTGAGATGTCCGTCGTTTCGCAGTCCTCAGACCACCTGCTGCGTCGCACGCTCTATGGCAACGCCGCTTTCTCAGTCGTCAGCGGCGCCGCGCTGGCGCTGTTCGCCGGTTCGCTGGCGCGCGCCAGCGTCGCCGCGCCGGCCACGCTGCTGGGGCTGGAGCTCGGCACCGTGATCCTGCTGCTGGGCATCGGCGTGGTCGGCTTCGGCGCGATCTGCTGGTTCATCGCCAGCCGGCCGACCATGCCGGTGGCGCTCGCCCGCATCGTGCTGTGGGCCGATATCGGCTGGGTCGCCGGCAGCGCGCTGTTGCTGGCGCTGGCCGCGCCCGCGCTCACCTTCTGGGGCTTCGCGCTGATCATCGGCCTGGCAATCGTGGTCGCCGATCTCGCGATCTTCGAGTGGATCGGGCTGCGCCGCATGGCGGTGTAGCAACCATCTTACCTTCCCCCGGAGGGGGAAGGTGCCGAAGGCGGATGGGGGATGTCGAAGACGGACACAGGAGTCGTTGAAAGATCCCCCATCCGTCAGCGCTTCGCCCTGCCACCTTCCCCTCCGGGGGAAGGTAGTTGCTACTTCATCAGGTCGGGCGCGATGAGGCGGGGCAGGAACAGCGCGATGTCGGGAATGACGATCACCGCCGCCAGCACCAGGATAAGGGGCACCAGCATGATGAACGTGTCCTTAAGCGCGAATCTGAGCCGCACGCCGGCCACCGCGCAGGACACCATCAGGCAGAGGCCGTAGGGCGGCGTCACCAGGCCGAAGGCGAGCGACACGATCGCGACGATGGCGAAGTGCACGGGATGCATCTCGGCCGACTTGGCCAGCGGCTCGAGCACCGTGCCGACGATGATGATCGCGGGGATGGCGTCGAGGAAGCAGCCGACGATCAGGAACGCGAAGGCGATGAAGAAGCCGACGCCGATCGCGCCCATGCCCCAGCTCGAGACGTCGGCGAGCAGCACCTGCGGGATCCTGTAGTAGGCCAGCAGCCAGCCGAAGGCCGAGGCGGTGCCGATGCAGAACAGCGCCACCGAGGCCAGCCTGCCGGTCTCGAGCAGCGCGCTGTAGACCTGCTTCGAGCCCATCTCGCGGTAGATCGCGATCGACAGGATCGCCGAGTAGAGCACCGCGACGCAGGCCGATTCGGTGGCGGTGAACCAGCCCAGCAGGATGCCGCCGACGATGATGAAGGGCGTGAACAGCGCCGGCACCGATATCAGGAACGCCCATGCGAGCTGGCGGAAGCCGGCCCAGGGATAGGTCGGGTAGCCGCGCCTGGTGGCGTAGACGTGCACCGTCGCCATCTGCGCGCCGGCGATCAGCAGCGCGGGAACCACGCCGGCGAGATAGAGCGCGCCGATCGAGGTCGAGATCAGTCCGCCCCAGACGATCATCAGGATCGAGGGCGGCATGACCACGGCGAGCACTGCCGAGACGGCCGTGATGGCGACCGAGAAGGAGAGGTCGTAGCCCTCCCGGGTCTGCGCATCGATGAAGATCTTGCTCTGGCTGGCGGCGTCGGCGGTCGAGGAGCCCGAGATACCGGCGAAGAACACCGAGAGCACGACGTTGATCTGCGCCAGCGAGCCCGGCATCCAGCCGACCAGCGAGCGCGACAGCGCCACCAGCCGGTTGGTGATGCCGCCGACGCTCATCAGGTTGGCGGTCAGCAGGAAGAACGGCACCGCCAGCAGGATGAAGGAGTTGTAGGCGTTGAACGTCTCCTGCGCGAGCGCCATCACCGACAGGCGCGGCTCGAAGTAGAACAGCGGCAGGCAGGCGAGCCCCAGCGCGAAGGCCACCGGCACGCGCAGGACCAGCAGCACGAAGAAGACCCCGAAGAGAATCGACGCCGCCTCGCCGGCCGAGAACACATTGCCGGTCATGGCGCACGCCCCGTCATTGCGCGGAACTCGTCGAGGAACTGCTCGCCGAGGAAGACCACCCAGGTCACGCCGGCGAGCGGCCAGGCGACGTGGATCAGCCACAGCGGCAGCTCCGCCAGCTCCGACGTGCGGTGCCAGGCGAACTGCGTGAACTGGTAGCCGCCGATGATGAAGATCAGCGCCAGCGCCAGCACGCCCAGCCGCGCCACGATGCGAACCGCGGCCTCGCCGCGGCGGCCCAGCGTCGGCCAGACGTCGACCTCGAAATGCGAGGCTTCGCGCACGCCGACCATCGCGCCGATCAGGATCAGCCAGATGAACAGGAAGCGTGCCATCTCCTCCGTCCAGATGTAGGACGGGATCAGGGCGGTGTAGCGCGACACCATCTGCAGGGTGACGGGAACGATCAGGATCGCCACCGACAGCGCCAGCAGCACCGTGAGCAATCGGGCGTAGGCGGCGGTGAAGCGGCGCCACGGGCCGCGCGGCGCGGCATCTTGTGCTGACATCGATGGTCCGTAAAGAGACGGGATACACTCAGCTCTGCCTTCCCCCGGAGGGGGAAGGTGCCCGCAGGGCGGATGGGGGATGTCGAAGACGGACACCGATGTCGTTGAGACATCCCCCATCCGTCGCGCTGCGCGCGCCACCTTCCCCCTCCGGGGGAAGGTAGATCAAGACGATCAGTTCGTCGCCACGATCTTGGCGAAGATCGCGTCGGCGCCGATCTCCTTGGCGTAGGCCGCCATCACGGGATCGACCAGCTTCTTCATTGCGTCGCGGTCCTTGAACGGGATGCGCTTGATCCTGCCGGCCTTCTCCATCGCCACCAGCTTCTGCTCGTCCTCGGAGCTTTCGATGTCGCGGCCGTGCTTGCCGGCTTCCTTGCCGGCCTTCAGCACCGCCTCCTGCAGGTCCTTGGGCATCGCCTTGAAGGTCTTGCCCGAGAAGCAGATCGGCCGGATGGTGATGGCGTGCTGGGTCATCGCCAAATTGGGCGCGACCTCGTAGAACTTCATCGATTCGACGCCGGCCGCCTCGTTCTCGCCGGCCGAGATGACGTTGTTCTGGATGGCGTTGTAGACCTCGTTGTAGGCGATCACCGTCGGCGACATGCCGGCGGCGGCGAAGGTCTTGCTCCAGATCGGCGCGCCCTGCACGCGCACCTTCAGGCCCTTGATCTCCGCCAGCGAGCCCATCGGCTTGTTGATGAAGATGTTGCGCACGCCGCCGCCGGCATAGCCGATCAGCATGACGTCGGCCTTCTGCGCGATCTCGTCGGCCACCGGCTTGAGGATGTCGGCGTCGAGCACCTTGTTCCAGTGCGCGAGGTCGCGGAACAGGAAAGGTGCGTCGATGAACGGCGCCGCCTTGGAGAAGGTCGACATGTGCGCCGGCGAGACGATGGCGTAATCCACGGCCTTGCCCTGCGCCATGTACTCGAAATACTGCTTCTCCAGCCCCAGGGCCGAGTTCTTGTGCAGCACGAAGTTGACCGGCTTGCCGTAGTACTTCTTGACCAGCTCCTCGAACTTCACCAGCGCCTTGGTGAAGGCGTGGTCGTCGTTGAACTGCACCGCGCCGTTGAGCGTCATCGGCGCCTGGGCGCGCGCCACCAGCGGCGCGGCCAGCGTGGCGCCGGCGAGACCATGGATCAGCGTCCTGCGTTTCATGGGTCCGTCTCCTCCTGTTGCGATGCCGGCTTCTTGCCATGTCCGGATCGCGGAGGGCGACTATGGCATCGAATCGCGCATCAGGCGATTCTCACCTGTGATCGGGGTTCAACTCTGTCGTGCCGGTGGTATGCGGTAATGGCTGCGATAGGCCTCGCGATAGCCCAGCCGCTCGTAGAGCGCGATCGCCGGCGCGTTGGCGGCGACCACCATCAGGTAGGCGCGCGTGGCGCCCTGCGCGCGGCCCCAGGCCATGATGCCCTCGACCACGCGCCGCCCGTGGCCGGCGCGGCGGCGGGCCGGATCGGCGACGATGTCGAACAGCCCGACGTGCTCGCCCTCCAGCACGCCCAGACCGGCGGCGGCGGGCTCGCCGTCTTCGGTCGCCAGGGCGAAACCGCCCACCGGCACCAGGCTGTCGAGCATGCGGTCGTGGATCGACTGGCGTGCGGCGGGCACGTTGTTGAAGCCGCTGTAGGTGCGCGACCATGGCTCGTTGCGCACCAGGTCGACCGCGACGCCCGCGGGCATCGCCACCGCGCCCGGCCCCCGTGTCAGGTCGGCGACCATCATCAGGGTCTCGTCGAGATGGCTGTAGCCGCGCGCCGCCAGCACCGCGTCGAGGCCGGGATCCATCAGCGGCGAGAGCTTGAAGGTCGAGGCGATGCCCTGGCGCCGGTAGTGCGCCTCGGCCGCTTCGACGCGCCGCTCGAGCTCGGCGACCGGCGTGTCGCGCTCGAGGCCGAGCGCGTTCACCGAGTTGGCGCGCTTGGTGTAGCCGTCGGCGAAGCGCAGCAGCCAGTTGCCTTGCACGACGACCCGCAGCGCCGGCCAGGCGTTGAACGCCAGATGCTCGAAGGTGGAGGCTTCGGAAGGATGCGTCATCGGCTCACTCTATCTTCCCCCGGAGGGAGAAGGTGGCGCAGCGCCGGATGGGGATGTCGAAGACGAATTCCTGCGTTCGTCATCGACATCCCCCTTCCGCCCTTCGGGCACCTTCCCCCTCCCGGGGAAGGAAAGATCGGCAATTGTCACCGCGGGATCGCCCCGACGAAGGTCCGCAGCTTGGGGAGTTGGTCGCGGTATCGGCCAGAAGCGCATCGCCGCGCGCCTCACACGTCGAGGTTGGCGACCTTCAGCGCGTTGTCCTGGATGAAGGCGCGGCGCGGCTCGACGACGTCGCCCATCAGGGTCGAGAAGATCTCCTCGGCCTCGTCGGCGTGGTTGACCTTGACCTGCAACAGCGTGCGCGCCAGCGGATCGAGCGTCGTCTCCCAGAGCTGGTCGGGGTTCATCTCGCCCAGGCCCTTGTAGCGCTGCACGGCGACGCCCCTGCGGCCGGCCTCGTAGACCGCGGCGATCAGCTCGGTCGGCGCAAAGATCTTCAGCTCGCGCTCCTTCAGCGTGTAGCTCGCCGGCCGCTCGTAGACCGACTGCAGCTCGCCGGTCAGCGCGTCGAGCCGGCGCGCCTCGGCCGAGCGGATCAGCGCGGCATCGATGATGTGGCGCTCGGTGACGCCGCGCAGCGTGCGCTCGAAGGCCAGGCCGCCGTCGTCGGTCGGCGCGCCGCGCCAGCCGCGCTCCAGCGGCGGGCTGACGATGTCGAGACGGCGGGCGATGTAGGCGGCCGTCGCGGTGGCGCGCTCGCGGTCGGCGAGGATCTCGGGATTGAGCGCGCCGGCGATCGCCGCCTGCTCGATCACCGGCTGGCTGGTGACGCGCCGGCTGAGCGACAGCGGCTGGATCAGGTTGGCGACCGAGCGGGCGATGTCGACCGTACGGCGCAGATCGGCGCCGGTGATCTGCGCGCCGTCGCCGGTGGTCAGCACGGCGTTGTCGGTGCCGCCCTCGATCAGGTAGTCCTCCAGCGCGCGGTCGTTCTTGAGGTACATCGACGACTTGCCGCGCGCGGCTCGGTAGAGCGGCGGCTGGGCGATGTAGAGATGGCCGCGCTCGATCAGCTCGGGCATCTGGCGATAGAAGAAGGTCAGCAGCAGGGTGCGGATGTGGCTGCCGTCGACATCGGCGTCGGTCATGATGATGACCTTGTGGTAGCGCAGCTTGCCGATGTCGAAATCGTCGCGGCCGATGCCGGTGCCCAGGGCGGTGATCAGCGTGCCGATCTCCTGCGAGCTCAGCATGCGGTCGAAGCGCGCGCGCTCGACGTTGAGGATCTTGCCGCGCAGCGGCAGGATCGCCTGGTTGGCGCGGTTGCGGCCCTGCTTGGCCGAGCCGCCGGCCGAATCGCCCTCGACGAGGAAGACCTCGCTCAGCGCCGGATCGCGCTCCTGGCAATCGGCCAGCTTGCCGGGCAGCGAGGAGATGTCGAGCGCGCCCTTGCGCCGGGTGAGTTCGCGTGCCTTGCGCGCCGCCTCGCGCGCCGCGGCGGCCTCGACCACCTTTGACACGACTCGCTTGGCCTCGCTCGGGTGCTCCTCGAACCACTCCGAGAGCTTCTCGCCGATGACGGTCTCGACCACCGGGCGCACCTCGGAGCTGACCAGCTTCTCCTTGGTCTGCGAGGAGAACTTCGGATCGGGCACCTTCACCGAAAGCACGCAGGTCAGGCCCTCGCGCATGTCGTCGCCCGACAGCGCGACCTTCTCCTTCCTGGCAATGCCGCTTTCCTCGGCGTACTTGTTGACGCTGCGCGTGAGCGCGGCGCGGAAGCCGGCGAGATGCGTGCCGCCATCCTTCTGCGGGATGTTGTTGGTGAAGCACAGCATGGTCTCGTGGTAGGAGTCGTTCCACTCCATCGCCACCTCGACCGTGATGCCGTCCTTCTCGCCCCTGATCGAGATCGGGCTGACCAGCGCCTGCTTGTTGCGGTCGAGATAGCGCGTGAAGGCCTCGACGCCGCCCTCGTAGTAGAGCTCGACGACCTTGGGCTCCACGTGACGCGCGTCGGTCAGCAGGATGCGCACGCCGGAGTTCAGGAACGCCAGCTCGCGCAGGCGATGCTCCAGGGTGGGAAAGTCGAACTCGATCCTGGTGAAGGTCGCCGGCGAGGGCTGGAACACCACCTCGGTGCCGCGCTTGCCCTCGGGGGCATCGCCGACCACCACCAGGTCGCTTTCCGGATCGCCCAGCCGGAAGCGCATGAAGTGCTCCTTGCCGTCGCGCCAGATGCGCAGCTCGAGCTTCTCCGACAGGGCGTTGACCACGGCGGCGCCCACGCCGTGCAGGCCGCCCGAGACCTTGTAGGAGTTCTGGTCGAACTTTCCGCCGGCGTGCAGCTGGGTGAAGATCACCTGCGCCGCCGAGACCTGCTCCTCGCTGTGGATGCCGACCGGCACGCCGCGGCCGTTGTCGCGCACCATCACGGTGCCGTCGCCCTGCAGGGTGACCTCGACCAGGTCGCAGAAGCCGGCCAGCGCCTCGTCGATGGCGTTGTCGACGATCTCGTAGACCATGTGGTGCAGGCCGGTGCCGTCGTCGGTGTCGCCGATATACATGCCCGGCCGCTTGCGCACGGCGTCGAGCCCGCGCAGCACCTTGATCGAATCGGCGTCGTATTCGTCGCCATTCTCCACGGCATCTGGCCGCGGTGTGTCGTCAGTCGGTTCGCTCATGATCCTATCCGTCGCGTCAGCCCGGCGAGAGCTCGCCCGAAGCCACGCGGAAGAACTGCGCGCGCCCGCGCAGGGTTGAGAACAATTCGGCGTCCGTGCCGGTCATCCAGGCCTGCGAGCCCAGCGCCTCGATCTCGTCGAACAAGGCCGCCCGCTTGGTCGAATCCAGGTGCGCGGCGATCTCGTCCAGCAACAGAAGCGGCGGCCGTCCGCGGGCGATCGCGGCCAGCCTGGCATGCGCCAGCACGATCGCCACGAGCACGGCCTTCTGCTCGCCGGTCGAGCCCTGCGCAGCCGGTATATCGCGATCAAGATGGCGCACCACAAGGTCGCAGCGGTGCGGCCCAATGGTCGTCGTGCCGGAGTCGGCATCGATCCGGCGCTGCCCCGCCAGCCGCTCGCGCAGGCGGTCCTCGGCGTCGAGCGCGGCCATGCCGCCAACCCAGCCCTCGACCTCGCCCGACAGCGCCAGGGCGGCCCGCGGAAACGGCCCGACGCCCAGCCGGGCGGCCTGGTCGAGCCGCGCCACCAGCTCGTGGCGGGCCACGGTCAGCGCCACGCCGTGGCGCGCCATGGTGTCTTCCAGCGCGGTAAGCCAGTGCGGGTCGAGCTTGCCCTCGGCCAGCAGCCGGGCGCGCTGGCGCATCGCCTGCTCGTAGGCCGCGACGCTGCCGGCGTGATCGGGATCGAAGGCCGCGACCATGCGGTCGAGGAAGCGCCGGCGATCGCCCGGCCCGCCGGTCCACAGCCCGTCGAGATGCGGCGTCAGCCAGATCGCCACCACGTGCCGGCCCAGCGCCAGCTGGCTGGGCGCATTGCGGCCGTCGATGCGCACGGTGCGGCGCATCGCCGTGCCCTCGCCGTCGCCATTGGCCGCCGCCTCCAGGCCCGTGCCGATGGCGACGCGGCCCTCGGGCAGGTCGAGCGTCGCGGCCACCGCCCAGGGCGATGCCACGGCGGCCTCGCCGCTGCGCGCGCGGCGGCCGACCTCGTCCAGCCGGGCGCGGCGCAGGCCGCGGCCGGGAGTCAGGAAGGAGACCGCCTCGAGCAGGTTGGTCTTGCCCGAGCCGTTGTCGCCGACCAGCAGGACCGGCGCGGGCTCGAGCTCCAGCCGCAGGCGGCGGTAGTTGCGGAACTCCGTGAGCCGCAATTGCCGTATGACCATGGCACCAGCAACGGCCGCCGACATCGGCGGCGGAGCGGATGCGGACGAACGGGCGAGGGCTTGGATCGCGCCGCCGTTCATACCCGCATCGGCATGAGCACATAGAGCGCGCTGTCGTCGGCCGCGTCGCGCACGATGGTGGGCGAGCCGGCGTCGGACATCAGGAAGCGCGCGTCACCCCCGCCGATCTGCTGGGTGATGTCCAGCAGGTAGCGGGAATTGAATCCGATCTCGATCGGCTGGGCGTCGTAGACGACCTCGAGCTCCTCGGTGGCGCTGCCGGCGTCCGGGCTGGTGGCCGACAGCGTCAGGCCGTTCTTGCCCAGGGCCAGCTTGATGGCCCGCGACTTCTCGGTCGAGATCGTCGAGACGCGATCGACCGCGGACTCGAATTCCTTGCAGGGAACCGTGAGCTCCTTGTCGTTGCCGGCCGGGATCACGCGCTCGTAGTCGGGGAAGGTGCCGTCGATCAGCTTCGAGGTCAGCACGATCTGGCCGCAGGCGAAGCGGATCTTGGTCTCCGACAGCTCGATATCGACCAGCGCGTCCGATTCCTCGATCAGCTTGCGCAGCTCGCCCACTGTCTTGCGCGGCACGATCACGCCGGGCATCTCGCCGGCGCCCTTGGGCAGCGGCAGCTCGACACGCGCCAGGCGGTGGCCGTCGGTGGCCACGCCGCGCAGCACGTCGGTCTGGTTCGACTTGGCGGCGTGGAAGTAGATGCCGTTGAGGTAGTAGCGCGTCTCCTCGGTGGAGATCGCAAACCGCGTGCGGTCGACGACGCTCTTGAGGTCGCCGGCGGCGAGCTGGAACTTGTGCGGCAGGTCGCCTTCGTTCATGACAGGGAAGTCGCTCACCGGCAGGCACTGCAGGGTGAAGCGCGAGCGGCCGGCACGGATGGTGAGGTCGCTGTTGGCGCCGGTCTCGATCTCGACCTGCGAGCCGTCGGGCAGCTTGCGCACGATCTCGTACATGGTGTGCGCAGGCGCCGTGACCGCGCCGGTCTTGCCGGCGCTGGCCTCGACCGATTCGGTGACCGCCAGGTCCATGTCGGTGGCCGAGAGCGTCAGCTTGCCCTTCTGGGCATTGAGCAGGACGTTGGACAGGATCGGGATCGTGTTGCGCTTCTCGACAACACTCTGCACATGGGCCAGAGCCTTCAGCAAAGCGGCCCGTTCAATCGTGAGTTTCATGGTCGAGATGACCGCCCGTATGACGTCGTTGAGGACCCCGGCGAGGGATCGGGACCGCTTCGTCACGGGGCCGCGCGCCTGCCGCTGGAAACGGTCTGGAACTATACCATGGGGCCTCGATTCCCGAAGTCTTTTCGGGCGCTTGGGGACAGGCCTGGCGTGCTAGAAACAGCCTGCAATACCAGCCCTGAGCCACTGCGCCGCATGCCCGCCCTTCACGCCGAGAACCTCGCCTGCCGCCGCGGCGGACGGCTGGTCTTCACCGGCCTCGGTTTCGGCCTCGAGCAGGGCGAGGCGCTGCTGCTGACGGGCGCCAACGGCTCGGGCAAGTCCAGCCTGCTGCGCCTGCTGGCGCTGCTGACGCCGCGCCTGCGCGGCAGCCTGACCTGGACCGGTGTCGAGGTCTCCGAGCAGCCCGACGCCTGGCGCCAGGCGCTGGCCTGGCTGGGCCACGCCGACGCGATCAAGCCCGACCTGACGCTCCGCGAGTCTCTCGCCGGTGCCCAGATCCTGCGCCGGGGCCATCCCGACAGCCTGGAGCACGTGCTGGCGCGCTTCGACCTCACCACCATCGCCGACCGGCCTGGCCGCTACCTCTCCGCCGGCCAGCGCCGCCGCGCGGCCCTGGCGCGGGTCATGCAAAGTGGCGCGCCGATCTGGCTGCTCGACGAGCCGGCTTCGGGCCTCGACGAGGCCTCGCGCGGCGCCCTGCATTTCACCCTGCGCGAGCACATGAAGGGTGGCGGCCTGGCGGTGATCGCCACCCACGGCGACATCCACCTGCCCAACGCGCGGCCGATCGACCTCGGCGACTTCGCGCCGACGGCCGAGACGCTGGCGGAGGAGTGGTCGTGAGAGCGGCGCACCACCTCCTTCCCCCGGAGGGGGAAGGTGCCCGAAGGGCGGAAGGGGGATGTCGAAGCCGAACGCAGGAGTCCGTCTTCGACATCCCCCTTCCGTCGCGCTGCGCGCGCCGCCTTCCCCCTCCGGGGGAAGCGAATGGTGCGCCATGACCCGCTTCCGCCATCTGGTCGCGCGCGACCTGCTGATGGTGTGGCGGCGGCCGGGCGACGTGCTGCTGGTGCTGGCCTTCTTCCTGCTGGCCGCCAGCCTGTTCCCGCTGGGCGTCGGACCCGAGCCGCAGGTGCTGCAGCGCATCGGCCCGGGCGTGCTGTGGGTCGCCGCCCTGTTCGCCGCCATGCTGTCGCTCGACCGCCTGTTCGCCGAGGACCTTGCCGACGGCTCGCTGGAGCATCTGGCGCTGGCGCCGCTGCCGCTGGAGCTGGCGGCGCTGGCCAAATGCCTGGCGCACTGGCTGAGCGGCGGACTGCCGCTCACGCTGATGTCACCGGCGCTGGGCTTGCTGTTCGGCCTTGATGCATCGCAAATCGCCGTGCTGGCGATATCGCTATTGATCGGCACGCCGAGCCTGTCGCTGCTGGGCGGGCTGGGCGCGGCGCTGACGCTCGGTGCGCGGCGGGGCGGTGCGCTGACGGCGCTGCTGGTATTGCCGCTGGCGGTGCCGGTGCTGATCTTCGGCGTCGGCGCGGTCGAGGCGCTGGCCGGCGGGGCGGGCACGACCAATTCGCTGGTGCTGCTGGCGGCGTTCTTCCTGGTGGCGCTGGCCAGCACGCCCTGGGCGATGGCGGCGGCGCTGCGGCAGGCGGTCGAATAGACGGAATGGAATAGGCGGCGGAGGATCGCGTTCATGGCGGGCATGCACGCATTGGCAAATCCGGCGCGCTTCCAGCGCTTCAGCGCGCGCGCCCTGCCGTGGTGCGCCGGCGTCACGGCGATCCTGCTGCTGGTCGGGCTCTACATGGCGTTCTTCGTGGCGCCGCCCGACTACCAGCAGAAGGAGACCGTGCGAATCATGTTTGTGCACGTGCCGGCGGCGTGGTGGTCGATGGCGGGCTACGCCTTCCTCGCCGCGCTGGGCGCGGCGCTCTTGGTCTGGAAGCATCCGCTGGCCGCCCTCATGGCGCGCGCCGCCGCGCCGGTGGGCGCCGCCTATGCCGCCACCTGCCTGATCACCGGCTCGTTCTGGGGCCGGCCGATGTGGGGCACGTGGTGGGTGTGGGATGCGCGGCTGACCTCGATGCTGGTGCTGTTCTTCCTGTTCCTGGGCCACATCGCGCTCAGCCGCGCCTTCGATTCGCCGGAGCGCGGCGACAGGGCGGCGGCGATCCTGGCCCTGATCGGCGTGATCAACCTGCCGATCATCAAGTTCTCGGTCGACTGGTGGAACACGCTGCATCAGCCGGCCTCGGTGGTGAAGCTGGACGGTCCGGCGATCCATTCCAGCATCCTGGTGCCGCTGCTGGTGATGGCGGTGGCGTTCCTGATGCTGTTCATCACCTTGGTGATGATGCGCACCGAGACCGAGATCGGCCGCCGCCGGCTGGAAATGGCGGCGCTGGCGGCGGAGTGAGCGGGTATGTCGCGGTCACCGGCGCGACTTTGGCGGGCCGTCGCCCTATATTCCGCCCGCCCCAGGGATACGCTGGATCAGGGCACGCAGGGATAACCGTGAACGGCTTCTTCGCGATGGGCGGTTATGCCGCCTATGTCTGGCCGGCCTACGCCGCCGCGCTGATCGCGCTGGGTGGGATGACCCTGCTGTCGATCCTGGCGCGCGCGCGCGTCCGACGCGAACTGCGCGAGCGCGGGCTGGATCGCCGGGGGAGCCGCACATGAAACCCAAGCGCAAGCGCCTGTGGCTGCTGGTGGGCTCGTTGGGCGCGCTGGCGCTGGCGGCGACACTCGTGCTGGTGGCGCTCGACGACAACCTCGTGTTCTTCCACTCGCCGACGCAGATCGCCGAGAGGAAGCCGCCGCCGACCCAGCGCCTGCGCGTCGGCGGGCTGGTGGCGCCGGGCAGCGTCGAGAAGGCCGGCGACGGGCTGACCACGATCTTCGTCGTGACCGACACGCGCGCCAACCTGAAGGTGAGCTATCGCGGCCAGCTGCCCGATCTCTTCCGCGAGGGCCAGGGCGTCGTCGCGGAAGGCACGCTGGGCACCGACGGCGTCTTCCTCGCGCGCGAGATCCTTGCCAAGCACGACGAGGCCTACATGCCGCCCGAGGTGGCCAAGGCCCTCAAGGACGCCGGCCACTGGAAGAAGGATTCGGGGAAGTGACGACGCCGCTTCTACCTTCCCCCGGAGGGGGAAGGTGCCCGAAGGGCGGATGGGGGATGTCGATGACGGACGCCTGCGTTCGTCTTCGACATCCCCCATCCGTCGCGCTGACGCGCGCCACCTTCCCCCTCCGGGGGAAGGTACGGGCTCGATCATGATCCCCGAGGTCGGCCATTACGCGCTGGTGCTCGCGCTGGTGGTGGCGCTGGTGCAGGGCACCTTGCCGCTGGCCGGCGCCGCACGGGGCGATCCCGGCCTGATGGAATTGGCCCGCACGTCGGCTCTGGCGCAGGCGGTGCTGGTTCTGGTGTCGTTCCTGGCGCTGACCTGGGCCTACGTCGTCTCCGACTTCTCGCTGCTCAACGTCGTGGCCAACAGCCATTCGAGCAAGCCGCTGCTCTACAAGATCACCGGCGTGTGGGGAAACCACGAGGGCTCGATGCTGCTGTGGGTGCTGATCCTGGCGCTGTTCGGCGCCGCGGTCGCCGCCTTCGGCAGCAACCTGCCGGCCACCCTGCGCGCACGCGTGCTCGCCGTGCAGGGCCTCATCTGCCTGGGCTTCCACGCCTTCATCGTCTTCACGTCGAATCCCTTCGCGCGGCTCGACCCGGCGCCGTTCGACGGCAACGACCTCAACCCGATCCTGCAGGACCCCGGCCTCGCCTTCCACCCGCCACTGCTCTATCTCGGCTATGTCGGGCTGTCGGTGTCGTTCAGCTTCGCCATCGCCGCGCTGATCGAGGGCCGGGTCGACGCCGCCTGGGCGCGCTGGGTGCGGCCCTGGACGCTCGCGGCGTGGTGCTTCCTCACGCTCGGCATCGCACTGGGCAGCTGGTGGGCCTATTACGAGCTGGGCTGGGGCGGCTTCTGGTTCTGGGATCCGGTCGAGAACGCCTCGCTGATGCCCTGGCTGCTGGCCACCGCTCTCCTGCACTCCGCCATCGTCACCGAGAAGCGCGACGCCCTGAAGAGCTGGACGGTGCTGCTCGCCATCCTCGCCTTCTCGCTGGCGCTGCTCGGCACCTTCCTGGTGCGCTCCGGCGTGCTGACCTCGGTGCACGCCTTCGCCCAGGATCCGGCGCGCGGCCTCTACATCCTGGGCTTCATCGTGGTGGTCACCGGCGGCGGTCTCACGCTCTACGCCTGGCGCGCGCCGCGACTGCCGGCCGGCGGCCTGTTCGCGCCGATCAGCCGCGAGGGCGGGCTGATCTTCAACAACCTGCTGCTCGCCGTGCTGACCGTCGTGGTCTTCCTCGGCACGCTCTACCCGCTGCTGCTCGACGCGCTGGGCGGCGACAAGGTCTCGGTCGGCCCGCCGTTCTACGCCATGACCTTCATCCCGCTGTCCTTCCCGCTGATCGCCGCCGTCGCCTTCGGCCCGCTTCTGGCGTGGAAGCGCGGCGACCTGCTGAGCGCGCTGCGCCAGCTTGCCACCGTCGGCGCCGTCGCCATCGCCGTCGGCGTGCTGATCAGCTTCATCGCCCAGCGCCATGTCACTTTGGCGGCGATCGGCTGCGGGCTGTCGGCCTGGCTGATCCTCGGCGCGCTTTACGAGCTTGCCCGCCGCATCAAGCTGCTCGAAATCCCGTTCGGCGATTCGATGCGCCGTCTCGCCGGCCTGCCGCGCTCCTCGATCGGCATGACCATCGCCCACGCCTCGCTCGGCATCTGCATGGCCGGCATCATCGGCGTCTCGGTGTGGCAGGTCGAGACCATCGCCGTGCTCAGGCCCGGCGACACGCTGAGCCACGCCGGCTTCGAGGTCTCGATGGAGAGGCCGCGCGAGGTCGATGGCCCCAACTTCGTCGCCGAGCGCGGCAGGATCACCTTCAGGCGCGAAGGCGCGGTCGCGGCGGTGCTCGAGCCGGAGCGCCGCGTGTTCAAGACCACGCGCCGGCAGACCACTGAGGCGGCGATCAAGACCACGCTGCTGGCCGACATCTACGCCACCCTGGGCGAGAGCGACGGCAAGGGCGGCTGGACGGTGCGCCTGTACTACAATCCGCTGGCGCCGTGGATCTGGCTGGGCGCGGCGTTCTGCGCGCTGGGCGGCTTCGTCTCGCTGACCGATCGGCGCCTGCGCATCGGCGCGCCGTGGCGTGCGCGCCGCGCCGCGCCGCAGCCGGCGGAGTAGCCCCGTGTCCAGCCGCTGGCTCTTCGTCCTGCCGCTGCTGATGGCGCTGCTGCTGGGCGGCTTCTTCGGCTACGCGCTGCTGGCCGGCCGCAGCCCCGAGGAGATCGGCTCGCCGCTGGTCGGCAAGCCGGCGCCCTCCATCGACCTGGCGCCGTTGCACGAGGGCGGCAAGCGGCTGGCCGCTGCAGACTGGCGGGGCCAGGTCAGCGTCGTGAACTTCTTCGCCTCGTGGTGCGCGCCCTGCCAGGTCGAGCATCCGCTGCTGATGCGCATGGCGCGCGACGGCGTGCGCGTGCAGGGCGTGAACTACAAGAACAAGCCGGAGGACGCCAAGCCGTGGCTGGCGCGGCTGGGCGATCCATACGAACGCATCGGCGTCGACGCCGACGGCAAGGCCGGCGTCGAGTTCGGGCTGAGCGGCGTGCCCGAGACCTTCGTCATCGACAGGGCGGGCATCGTGCGCCTGCATCTGCGCCGCCCGCTGACGCCCGACGACGCGCAGCGCATCCGCGCGCTCGTGAAGGAGCTGGCGAAGTGAGCCGCGCCAGCTACCTGCCTTCCCCCGGAGGGGGAAGGTGCCCGAAGGGCGGATGGGGGATGTCGAAGACGAACTCCCGCGTTCGTCTTCGACATCCCCCATCCGTCAGCGCGCTTGCGCGCGCTGCCACCTTCCCCCTCCGGGGGAAGGTAATCCTGATGATCCTGCTCGCGTTGCTCGCGGCGCCCGCGCTCGCCGTCGAGCCCGACGAGGTGCTGGCCGACAAGGCGCTGGAGAAGCGGGCGCGCGAGATCTCGGCGGAAATCCGCTGCGTCGTCTGCCAGAACCAGTCGATCGACGATTCCAACGCCGAGATCGCCCGCGACATGCGCCGCGCGATCCGCGAGCGCCTGACCCGGGGCGACAGCGACGATGCGGTCGTGGCCTTCCTGCGCGCGCGCTATGGCGACTACATCCTGCTGCGCCCGCCCTTTGACCCGCGCACATGGCTCCTGTGGCTCGGCCCGCCGCTGCTGCTCCTGTTCGTCGGCCGGCTGCTCTACCGCCGCGCCAGGGCGCGCGCCGCCCTGGTCGCCGACGCGCCGAGGGAGCTCACGGCCGCCGAGCGCAGGCGCCTCGACGCGCTGCTGCGCGAGGACGAGACGGATCGGCAATGATCCTGCCGCTGTCGCTCGCCCTGCTCACTGCTTTCGCGCTCGCGTCGCTGCTGCTGCCGCTCCTGCGCCGGCGCTACCGCGTGGAGGCGCGCGCGGCACACGATCTGGCGATCTACAAGGACCAGCTCGCCGAGCTGAAGCGCGAGGCCGCCTCGGGCGCGATCGGCGCAGAGGCCGAGAAGGCGGCGCGCATCGAGATCGAGCGCCGCATCCTGGCCGCCGGCGCCGACGGCGCCGCCGCGCGCATCGCCGAGATCAAGCCGCGCCGCTGGCTGCCCGGGATCATCGGCGTCGGCCTGCCGCTGCTGGCGCTGGGTCTCTATGTCGAGATCGGCAATCCGCAGCTGCCGGCGCAGCCGCTGGCCTCGCGCGCCAAGCCGACGCCGGTGATGAGCAGCGATACCGAGGCGCGCGTGCGCACCGCATTGGAGCAGCTGCGACGCCGGCTGGAGAACGATCCCAGGGATGTCTCCGCCTGGCTGTCGCTGGGTCGCCTGCGGCTGGGCATCGGCCAGGCCAGCGAGGCGGCGGCGGCGCTGCGCGAAGCCGAGCGACTGGCACCCGACAACATCGAGGTGCTGGTGGCGCTGGCCGAAGCGCTGACCTTCGAGGCGCAGGGCAGCGTCACCCCGGCCGCGCGCGCGCTGTTCGAGCGCGCGCTGGTCAAGGATCCCAAGCTCGCCGGGGCGCGCTACTACCTCGGGCTGGCCGAGATGCAGGCCGGCGATGCCAGGGCGGCGCTCTCGCGCTGGCTCGACCTCGAAGCCGATTCGCCGGCCGACGCGCCGTGGCTGGCGACGCTCGCGGCTGAGATCGACCGCGTGTCGAAGCAGGCCGGCATCGATCCCAGGACCATCCGCCCCGACCGCAAGCCGCCGCGCAGCGCCGATCCCGCCATGCCGCAGCCCGGCGCCGACGACGTCGCGCGCATGGAGAAGCTGTCGCCGCAGGAGCGCGAGGCGGCGATCAAGGGCATGGTCGACCGACTCGCCGACCGCCTCAAGGACTCGCCCGACGATCTCGATGGCTGGCGCCGCCTGGGTCGCGCGCGCGGCGTGCTCAACGACCACGCCGGCGCGGCCGAGGCGTGGAAGCAGGCCGACCGGCTGAAGCCGGACGATCCGGAGATCCTCGGCTCCTGGGCCGAGGCGCTGCTGCGCGGCGCCGGGCCGACGACGGAGTTGCCCGAGGCGACGCTCGCCGTGCTGCGGCGCCTGGAGAAAGCCAACCCGCATAGCGGGCTGGCGCTGTTCTATCTCGCCGAGGCGGCCGAGAAGGCGGGCGACCGCGAAGGCGCGATCAGCCGCCTGCGCAAGCTGCGCGACATGATGCCGGCCAACGCGCCGGCGCGCGCCGCCGTCGACCGGCGCATCCAGGCTCTGGAAGAGAAGCAGTAGGAGCCCTTCACTTTTCCTTCCCCCGGAGGGGGAAGGTGGCGCGTAGCGCCGGATGGGGGATGTCGAAGACGAACGGAGGAGTCCGTCTTCGACATCCCCCTTCCGCCCTTCGGGCACCTTCCCCTCCGGGGGAAGGAAGGGTGAAGCCTGTCTCGCCTCAGCCCAGCTTGACGCCGAGTTCCTTGACCAGCGGGATCATGCGGCCCTTGAGGATCTCGAGATCCTTGGCCATCTCCTCGTTGTTCAGCGGCTTCTCGTGCAGGCCGAAGGTCTCGTACATCCTGCGCCCGCCCTCGGAGTTGGCCGCCTCGACCCACATCGCCGACATCTTCCTGACGATGTCCATCGACGTGCCGGCCGGCGCGAACAGGCCCAGCCAGCCGAACAGGCTGAAGGCCATGTGGGTGAAGCCCTGCTCGGTCATGGTCGGCAGGTCGGGGAATTTCGGGTTTCGGCGCCGCGCCGGCATGGCGATGATCCTGATGTCGCCCTTGGCCAGCAGCGGCTGCATCGCCTGGTAGCTGCCCATCGCCACCTGCAGATTGGCCGAGCCCATGTCGATCCACATCGGCGCCTCGCCGCGGTAGTGCACGATCTCCATCTTCAGATCGTGCAGCTCGTTGAGCTTGGCGCAGACGATGTGCGCGGTCGAGCCCGGCGCCCACGAGCCGAAGCTGACGCGGTTGGTCTTGGCGTACTCGATCAGGTCCTTGATGCTGTTGATCGGCAGCGACTTGTGCACGGCGATCGGCAGCTCGCCCGACGGCGTCGCGGCGACCGGCACGAAATCCTTGTCGGGATCGAAGCCCAGCTTCTCGTAGAGCACGCGGTTCTGCACGATCGTGCCCGACACCGTGTGCAGGAAGGTGTGGCCGTCGGCCGGCGCGCGCGCGACGATGGCGGCACCGATATTGCCGCCGGCGCCCGGCTTGTTGTCGATGATCACCTGCTGGCCGGTCTTGCGCGCAACCTCGTTGCCGAAGACGCGGGCGATGCCGTCGGTCAGCCCGCCGGGCGCGAAATTGACGATCACGGTGATCGGCTTGCTGGGCCATGCCGCCTGCGCGCGCAGCACGCCCGGCGCCGCCAGCATCGCCGCGCCACCGGCCATCGCGCGCACCAGCGTGCGCCTGCCCGTCCTGATCATCGCTCGCGTCCCCCCTTTGTCCTGCAGCGCCAGTCTAGGCGATTCCGGATAGGTCGGACCACGCAAAGGCGCTAGGATGGCGGCGCGCCGTTTCGGAGACCGAAAATGCCCGACAGCCTTGCGCCCAGCGCGCGTCCCGCCCTGCTCGACGACGAGGCCGCGCGCGCCCTGGTCGAAGGCTATGGCAAGGTCTCGCCCGTCGCGTCGAAGAAGGATATCGGCCGCATCGACGTGCACATGAGGCGCTTCATCGAGATGTCGCCTTTCTGCACCGTCTCGACCGCCGACGCCGATGGTCGCCAGGACGTCACGCCGCGCGGCGACCCGCCGGGTTCGTTCAGGGTGCTCGACGAGAAGACGATCGCCTTCGCCGATCGGCCGGGCAACAACCGGCTGGACACGCTGCGCAATCTGCTGGTGAACCCCAATATCGGCCTGCTGTTCATGATCCCCGGCATGAACGAGACGACACGCGTCAACGGCGTGGCGCGTCTGAGCACCGATCCGCAGCTGCTTGCGTCGATGGCAGTGCAAGGCAAGCCGCCGCGTTCGGCGATCGTCGTCGAGGTGCGCCAGGCCTACATGCACTGCCCCAAGGCCTTTCTGCGCTCGAAGCTGTGGGATCCCGCCGCGCAGATCGATCGCAAGGTCTTTCCGTCGCTGATCTGCATGATCGGCGACCAGGTCGGGCTCGATCAGCCGACGCGCGACGCCGCCGAGGAACGCTCGGCGCGCGCCTATCGCGACGGGCTGTGGGAGCCGATCAAGTAGGGTACCATGAGCGACGTCAGCTACAGGGTGACCGGCGAACGCGCCAGGCAGATGCGCGTGCTGCCGGCCGAGACGCTGAAGGCATTGTACCGGCGCTCCGACGCGGCCGGCCTGCTGCGCTTGGCGATCCATGTCGCGCTGCTGGTCGGCGGCGGCTGGCTGATCCACCTCGCCTGGGGCACGTGGTGGCTGGCACCGGCCTGGCTGCTGCAGGGCATCCTCGTCATGGCGCTGTTCGCGCCGATGCACGAGAGCGTGCACTACACGGCGTTCAGGAGCCGCCGGCTCAATGATCTCGCGGCCTTTCTGGCGGCGGCGGCGATCTTCAACATCGGCACCTACTACCGCCACTTCCATCTCGCGCATCACCGCTACACCCAGGACCCGGCGCGCGACCCCGAGCTGATCGCGCAGCCCGAGCCGAGGACGCTCGGCGACTATCTCTGGCGGCTCTCGGCGATCCCGTTCTGGGGCACGCGCGTCTACCAGCTGGCGCGGTTCCCATTCGGCAAGGTCGCCGGCCTCGACTTCATCCATCCCGCGGCCTGGCCGGAGATCGTGCGCGCGGCGCGTCTGCAGGTGCTGTTCTACGCCGCCATCGCCGGCGCGAGCGTCGCCAGCGGAAGCTGGATCGCCGTGACCTGCTGGCTGATCCCCGCCCTGCTCGGCGCGCCGCTGCTGCGCGCCTATCTCGTGGTCGAGCACAATGGCTGCACGCACGACGACAACGGCTTCACCAACACGCGCACGACGCTGACCAATCCCTTCGTGCGGCTGATCATGTGGAACATGCCGTTCCACGCCGAGCACCACCTGCTGCCCAACATCCCCTTCCACCGCCTGCCCGATGCGCATCGGGCATTGCGCGCGCACCTGAAGGTGATCGCGCCGGGCTACGTCGAGGCCAACCGGCGGGTCATCGCGGGGCTGCGTTGACCGACTACCCGACCGAGGTCGCGACGTTCGAGTGTGGCGACGTAAAGCTCAAGCGCGGCATGACGCTCCCGGCCGCGAAGATCGTCTACAAGACCTTCGGCACGCTGTCGGCGGCGCGCGACAACGTCGTCGTCTATCCCACCAGCTACGGCGCGCAGCACGGCGACATCGAGTGGATGATCGGGCCCGGCCGCGCGCTCGACCCGACCAGGTACTTCATCGTCATTCCCAACATGTTCGGCAACGGGCTGTCGACCTCGCCCAGCCTCGCCACCGCGCCCTACGACAAGGGCCGCTTCCCGCGCATCACCACGCACGACAATGTCGGCCAGCAGCGCCGCCTGCTGCGCGAGGTGTTCGGCGTCGAGCGCGTGGCCATGGTCTATGGCTGGTCGATGGGCGCGCAGCAGGCCTATCACTGGGGCGCGCTCTTCGGCGCCGACGTCGAGCGCATCGTGGTCAATTGCGGCTCGGCCCGCACGTCGCCGCACAACTTCGTCTTCCTCGAGGGCGTCAAGGCGACGCTCACCGCCGATCCCCAGTGGATCGGCGATCATTTCGCCGCCAGGCCCGAGCGCGGCCTGCGCGCCATGGGCCGGGTCTATGCCGGCTGGGCGCTCAGCCAGACCTTCTATCGCGAGCGCATGTGGTCGCAGCTCGGCTTCGCCAGCCTCGAGGATTTCCTCGTCGGTTCGTGGGAAGGCAATTTCCTGCGCCGCGACGCCGACGACCTGCTGTGCCAGCTGTGGACCTGGCAGAACGGCGACATCGCCGACGACGAGCGCTTCGGTGGCGACCTGGCCGCGGCGCTGGGCGCCATCGAGGCCGATACGCTGCTGATGCCCTCGGCCACCGACCTCTATTTCCAGACCCAGGACAACCGGCTGGAGCTGCCGCACCTGAAGCGCGGCCGGCTGCTGGAGATCCCCTCGATGTGGGGCCATCGCGCCGGCAACCCGCGCGGCAATCCCGTCGACACCGCCTTCATCGACGCCGCGGTGATGGAGCTTCTGGAGCGGCGGTAGCCCAGGTGCGGCGCGGCAGATCGTCGGCATAGACCGGGAAGACGATCTGGATGTGGTCGGGCCGCAACAGCATCTCGGCATACTGCACCACGCGGCCGTTCTGGTCGTACATCACCCGCGAGAACTTCAGGAGCGGCGCGCCGACCTCGGTATGCAGCCGGTCGGCCATCATCGGATCGGCCAGGGTCGTGCCGATGGTGAAGCGCCCGCTGGTCATGATGGCGCCGGAGCGCTCCATCAGCTGGGTCAGCGGTGCCTTGTCGGTTTCCTCGGCGGTGTAGCGCTCGCCGACCGACGCCGGCACCCAGGTCTCGATCTGCGCCAGCGGCACGCGGCCGCGCGAACGCAGGCGCACGACCCGCTGCATGCGTTCGCCGATATCGGTGTCGAACAGGGCGCGGATGCGCACCGGCGGCGCGACATAGTCGAACTCCAGGGTGCGCGGTCTCGTGCCGAAGGTGAACTCGGTGAAATCGCGGATCACACCGCCCATCTCGAAGCCGACCTGGGTCGAGGTGGTGCGGCGCACGAAGGTGCCGCTGCCCTGGCGGCGCTCGATCAGCCCGGCCTGCTGCAGGTGGCCCAGCGCGCGACGCAAAGTGATTCGCGACACACGGTAAAGGCGACACAGCGCCGCCTCGCTGGGCAGCGCCGTGTCGACGGGGTACTTGCCTTCCCGGATCGCCTCGCGCAGCACGAGGAAGACCTGCTGGTACAGCGGCGCACCGAGTTCGCGACGGACGGCCAAACCTTACTCCCGAACCGACGAGCCAGACAGCCGGATACAACCATTGGTATAGGGTCGTAGCGTCCCCTGCGTCCCGCTTCAACCGATAAATGATCCCTGCGTCAGGGTATCGCCAACGCGACGTTGCATCCCGGGCCGCAAGGCACCATCGTCCCGCCCAGCAGAAAGTGGAGGAAAGACGTGGCCGGCCTGACCCTGTTCGAGAAGATCTGGCGTCCGCACGTCATCGCCGATCTCGGCGGCGGCTTCGCCCTTCTGCACCTCGACCGCATCCTGGTGCACGACCTCTCGGGCGCTCGCGCGCTGGAGGAGGTCGAGGAGAAGGGCTACAGCGTCGCGCGACCGGAGCTGGTATTCGCCACGCCCGACCATGCCGTGTCGACTGAACCGGGCCGCACCGAGGACACGTTTCCCGTCGGCGGCAAGATGCTGCGCGCCATGCGCCAGCGCACCCGCCAGCACGGCATCCGCCTGTTCGATCTCGGCCAGGACGGCACCGGCATCGTCCATGTCATCGGCCCGGAGCTGGGCATCACCCTGCCCGGCGTGACCCTGGTCTGCGGCGACAGCCACACCTGCACCCATGGCGGCATGGGCGCGCTGGCCTTCGGCATCGGCTCCAGTGAACTGGTGCATGCGCTGGCGACGCAGACCCTGGCGCAGCGCACGCCCAGGACCATGCGCCTGCGCTTCGAGGGCGCGCTGCCCAACGGCGTGACGGCCAAGGACATGATCCTGCACGCCATCGGCCGGCTGGGCACCGCCGGCGGCACCGGCTACGCGGTGGAATATGCCGGCTCGGCCGTGCGCGGCCTGGCGATGGAGGCGCGCTTCACGCTGTGCAACCTGTCGATCGAGATGGGCAACAAGATCGGCATGGTGGCGCCCGATGACACCACCTACCAGTACATCGCCGGCCGCGACTTCGCCCCCCGGGGCGCCGGGCTCGACGCCGCCATCGCGCATTGGCGCACGCTGCCGTCCGACGGCGATGCGCCCTTCGACGCCGAGCACGTCATCGACATGAAGGAGGTGGCGCCGCAGATCACCTGGGGCACCAGCCCCGAGCATGTCATCGCCATCGACCAGGCGATCCCCGATCCGGCGCGCGCGCCCGACGCCAATCGCAAGGCGGCGTGGGAGAACGCGCTGAGATACCAGGGCCTCGAGCCGGGCAAGCCGATCGCCGGAACGAAGGTCGACTGGGTGTTCATCGGCTCGTGCACCAACAGCCGCATCTCCGACCTGCGCGCCGCGGCGGCGATCGCCAGGGGCCGCAAGACCTCGCCGCATGTCACGGCGTGGGTCGTGCCGGGCTCCGAGCGGGTGAAGAAGGAGGCCGAGGCCGAGGGCCTGGACAAGATCTTCCTCGAGGCCGGCTTCCACTGGCGCGAGCCGGGCTGCTCGATGTGCGTGGCCTCGAACGGAGAGACCGTGCCGCCGGGCCAGCGTTCGGTCTCGACGTCGAACCGCAACTTCGCCTCGCGCCAAGGACCCAACGCGCGCACCCATCTTGCCTCGCCGGCGATGGCGGCGGCGGCGGCGATCGCCGGCGCGATCACCGACGTGCGGCGAATCTGAGGGAGGCCGCGATGGACAAGTTCACCCGGCTCGAAGGCGTCGCCGCGCCGTTCCTGCGCCAGAACGTCGACACCGACATGATCATCCCGATGGCGCGGCTGGTCGGCACGACGCGCGAGGACATCGAGGGCTTCGGCTTCGAGCTGTTCCGCTTCAACAAGGACGGCAGCGAGAAGCCCGACTTCGTGCTCAACCAGCCGGCCTGGAGGGGCGCGCCGATCCTGCTGGCGGGCGAGAATTTCGGCTGCGGCTCCTCGCGCGAGGCGGCCGTCTGGGCGCTGTGGGGCATGGGCATCCGCGCCGTGATCGCCCCCAGCTTCGGCGACATCTTCTACAACAACTGCTTCCAGAACGGCCTGCTGCCGGTCGAGCTGCCGATCGGGGAGATCGAGACGCTGGCCGAGGAGATGCGCGCCGCGCCCGGCAATGCGCGCGTCACCGTCGATCTCGAGCGCCAGGTCGTGGTCTCGCCGCGCGGCCGCGAGCTGCCGTTCAAGGTCGAGGCCAACCGCCGCGACGCGCTGCTGCAGGGCCTCGACGACATCGGCGTGACCATGACGCATCAGGACAAGATCGAGGCCTGGCAGGCCAGGGACCGCGCCGCGCGGCCGTGGGTGTGGCTGAGGGCCTGATCAGCGTCCCTGGAAGTTCGCGGCGCGGCGTTCGACGAAGGAGCGGATACCCTCCTTCGCGTCCTCCGTGCCCATTACCCGCTCGCGGATCTTCGGCAGCATGGCGATTGCCGCGGCCTCGGCCGCGTCGATGTACTGCAGCGCCGATTCCTTCATGACCTGGATGCCCAGCGGCGCGTTGGCGGCAATGGCGGCGGCGATCTGCAGCGCGCGCTCGACCTGCTGGCCGGCGGGCACCACCTCCTGCACCAGGCCGATGCGCAACGCCTCGGCGGCATCGAACTCGTCGCACAGCATCAGGTGGTACATCGCGTTGCCCCAGCCGGTGCGGGTGAGGAAGCGGAAATGCGCGCCGCCCAAGGGCGCGATGCCGCGCTTGGACTCCATCTGGCAGAAGCGTGCGGAATCGGCGGCAACCACGACATCACCCGCCAGCATCATCTCTATGCCGATGGTGTAGGTGATGCCCTGCACCGCCGTGATCACCGGCTTGCTGGTGCGGCGCTTGAGCGCGAAGGGGTCGATGTTGCCGTCGGGCGAACCCTTGTAGGTCGCGCCCGGCCCGAAGAATTTCGGCATGTCGAGGCCGGCGGTGAAGTGATCGCCCGCCGCGCTGATCACCGCGACCCACAGCGACGCGTCGGCATCGAAGCGGGTGAGCGCATCGGAGAGCTGCAGCATCATCTCGGGCGAGAACGCGTTGCGCTTGGCCGCGTTGTCGATGAGGATCCGGCAGATGCGGCCTTCATTGAAGGTCCGCACCTCGCCCGCTTTCGGCTGCTCGCTCACGTCGCGATCTCCTCCTCGACCTCGCGCAGGCGGTCCTTGCCGAAGAACGGCTCGTCGCCGACATAGAACATCGGGCTGCCGAAGGTGCCGCGCGCCACCGAGGTCTCGGTGTTCCGGAGCAGCGCGTCCTTGACGTCCTGGTCCTGGATGCGCGCCAGGATGCGCGCGCCGTCGATGCCGCCAGCGTCGAGCGTGGCCTTGATCACCGCCGGATCGTCCATCTTCAGCCCGTCCTCCCACATCGCGCGGTAGACCACCTCGACGTAGGAGTTGAGCCTGCCGTCCATCTCGGCGGCCACCGCGCCGCGCATGATCTGCACGGTGTTGACCGGGAAATGCGGGTTCATCCGGAACTGCGTCAGCCCGTTCTTGCGGATGAAGCGCTCCATCTCGCGCCGCTGATAGGCGAGCTTGTGCTGCACGTCCTTGAACTGGACCATCGGCGAGGCGTTGTTGGTGAGCTTGAACACGCCGCCCAGCAGCACCGGCACGTACTTGAAGGTGGCACCCGTGCGCTTCTCGATGTCGGGGATCAGCTTGTGGCTGAGATAGGCGTTGGGGCTGCCGAAGTCGAAGTGGAACTCCACCGTCCTGGCCATCGTCTCTCTCCCTTGGTTCGTTCGGTTCACCAGCTCTCCGACCACGGCCGCAGATCGAGCTCGTGGGTCCAGGTATCGCGCGGCTGGCGGTGCAGGAGCCAGTAGTGCTCGGCGATGTGGTCGGGATTGAGGATGCCGTCGTGCTCCTTGGCCTTGTAGCGCTCCGGGAAATTGCTGCGGATGAAGTCTGTGTCGATGGCGCCGTCGATCACCGTGTGCGCCACGTGAATGCCCTGCGGTCCCAGCTCGCGCGCCATGCTCTGCGCCAGCGCGCGCAGCGCGTGCTTGGCGCCGGAGAACGCCGAATAGCCGTCGCGGCCGCGCACGCTGGCGGTGGCGCCGGTGAACAGGATCGTGCCGCGGCCGCGCGGCACCATGACCTTCGCCGCCTCGCGCCCCATCAGGAAGCCCGAGAAACAGGCCATCTCCCAGACCTTGTAGTAGACGCGCGCCGTGGTCTCGCGGATGCCAAAGCGCACGTTGGCGCCGATGTTGAACACCGCGACTTCCAGGGCGCCGATCTCGCGCTCGATGGTCTCGACCAGCCCGACCATCTGCTCTTCCTTGCGCGCATCGACGCCGAAGGCCCGCGCGACGCCGCCCTCGGCCTCGATCTGCTTGACCAGGGGCGCGAGCTTCTCGGCGTTGCGCCGCACGATGACGGCGACGTAGCCCTCGCGCGCGAAGCGCCGCGCGATCGCGCCGCCCGTGGCGTCGCCCGCGCCGATCACCAGCGCCACCTTCCTGTCGGCCATCGCATCCTCCGCGCTTGACGGCGCCAGTAGTGCGTTC
This sequence comes from Alphaproteobacteria bacterium, assembly GCA_019635875.1. NCBI lineage: Bacteria > Pseudomonadati > Pseudomonadota > Alphaproteobacteria > Alphaproteobacteria bacterium. Next base: position 4,130 of record JAHBYP010000014.1, on the reverse strand, counting down.
CAAAAAGGAACCTGTCAACCGCAAGCGAACTGAAGGCGGCCGGAGGAATCCTCATGCGCTGGAGCGAGCTGCATCGCGAGCCCTGCTCGATGGCGCGCACGATCTCGGTGATCGGCGACCGCTGGACCTTGATGATCCTGCGCGACTGCTTCCTGCGCATCCGCCGCTACGAGGATTTCGAGCGCAGCCTGGGCATCACGCGCCACCTGCTGGCCGACCGGCTGCGCAAGCTGGTGAAAGCGGGCGTGCTGCGCAAGCAGGCCTACAGCGAGCGGCCCAGGCGCCACGAATACCGCCTCACCGACAAGGGCCTCGACCTCTACCCCGTGATGATGGCCATCGTGCACTGGGGCGACACCCACATGGCCGGCACCAAGGGCCGCCCGCTGCTGCACGAACACATCGCCTGCGGCCACACCTTCGATCCGGTGATGACCTGCTCGCATTGCCGCGAGGCGATCACCGGGCGAGCAGTTCGCGTGCGGCCTGGTCCCGGTGCGCGAAAGGCCGCCTAGCTACTCCACTTCGGTCACGTCCGGCAAAGGACCTGGATCAAGCCAAGCGCGCTGCTCCGGCTAAATCTTGAGCCGATCGCCGAGAAGCTTTTCTGCCTCCCGCCTGTTCCATCTTTCTTCAACGCTATCAACGCGAACGTCAATTCCCTTCCACAAGATCTCAAGCGGTGGCCCGAAAGCAGGCGCAATCCCCACAACCCAGTCGGCGTAACCATTGCTGAGTACGTTCTGAATGGCAGCGATCAACTCCGGCGTCAGAAACTCGGGTTGGCGAATGAACAATGTTTGGGTGTAGGGGCGACCTTCGGTATCTGCCAGATGGAACTCGCCATCCATGGAATGCTCCCCCTCACGCCTCCCAAGCGCAATCAGAAGGTCCCGAAGACGTTCGCGTAACGCCACCCAAGCAGCCTCATCTGTCGGCTCCCGTTCCTGTCCCTCGCGAAGGTGCCATTCGTCGGCGCGGCCTGCCCATCCGACGTAGTAATCGCCCATGATCATGGCAGGCAGGTTCCCAGCTAGAATGCGCGCGGCCCAACCGCCCGACCTCTCCGGAACCTCGCGCCGAATCGCCGTCGCCAGTTTTTGACAAAGCGAGTTCATCTCGTCGGAGGTCAGCAGACGAGTCGTCCAGACAATAAAAGGCTGTATGCCGTCCTCCTTCATTGAGAACGCGCTTGTGCCTTTCACATCCGGCGAAACGCTGCGCAGATTTTGCGCCACCTCATAGGCGTCGTAGCGACTTGTCATGATACAACCTCCTATTGCGCCTAGTTTGGCTTCTTCTTGGGTACGTACAAGCTCACATTCTCCAAAAATTCCTTGGCATCCTTGGCAATTTCGGCTTCGTCTCCCTTCAATCCTTTGGGAGGATTCAGGATGGCATCGATCATGTACTCATAGCATTTCTGGGCCTCGTTACGCGTCATCCGGCCGGCAAATTCTTTCCAAGTTTCACCAGGTTTCTTGTTCTTCTCGAGATAGTCCATCAAAGCCTTTCGTGCCGCTTTGTTGTATGCGCCGTGCAGGTCGCTCCAGTGTTCATCTTTCGGAATCCGAACCGTCTGTTCATCGAAAAGCCTGACTGCGTCCGGCGAGAATGGGATCCGGCGTTCCTTGCCATGCTGGTACGTTTCCTGAGGAATGTGATGATGCTCTTCCCATGCTTCATTGTGGTCCCACCGTTCGACCCGCCTTTCCATGATTTGCGGCTTCGCGGGGGGAGGGATGGGCGTCCAAATGACTGTCGGGTCGGCAGGCGGCGGTATCGGCGTGAAAATGATGGACGGCCCCTGCGGCTCGGGGATCGGAGTCGGCGGTATAGGAGGTAGCGGAACGTCCACCGGGAATGGCACGGGCCTCGTCCACTCCTTCACCTGCTCTGGGGACAGCTGATCGCGGGGGGTGAAATATTTGAGAGTGACGTCTAGGACGCCGACGAGTTCACCCCGTGCATTGAACTCGATCCAGAATCCCTGCCCTCCGCGCGTATTGCGTACGACATATCCCCCAGCCCTCGGGCCGTGGTAGACGTCTTCCCCCTTGGGATCGATGCGGCTCGGGTATCCGCCCGCACGCGGGCCAGGAGGGATCCACCACCCGTCCGGACTATGCGGAACCGTCTCGGCGGATGGTCCTTGCGGGGCTATCGGCCGCCCTGGCTGTACGGGAGAAGGTGTCGTCGCAGTCGGAGCCTGTCGGGGATGAAGCGGTGGAGTCGGTGCCGGAGGCGACTGCGGGCGCTCCATCCTGTTGGTCTGAGATTGCAGGATGGCATTGAGCATCAACAGAAACATCGTGTGCAGCTTGGGATCGCCGATGAACGGCGGCCCGATTGGCACTGTGAGCGAGGGCGGTGCTGGCGGCGCGATCCTGCCGCTCGGCAAATGAAGCGCCGGGGTGTGCCTGTACGCCCGGGTCGCGAACCGCATGAGCTCATCGATGACCTGCGCGCCGAGCTCGGCGGTCCGCGGGTCGACGGGGAAGGCGAGGTTATGCGCCGACGCATCCGGCAGGCTATGTCGCACCATCTCGCGCAAGGCCGCGTCGTCGGGGGACTTGCCGGTGAGCTTGCGAGTCGTGTCGATTTCCTCGACCAGGGCCGCGCGAAGAAGCACATCCGTTGCTGATGGCGACGGCTCATAGCTGTCGCGGTCGGGGCTGGCGTCCGGCAGCATCTGACGCGCAATCCGAAAGCCGCGCTTGATAGCGTAGACCTCGTCCTCAGTTGCGGGATCGTTGCGACGGAGGCCGGCTTGCCAGTCGCGGATGCGTTGCCATTGCGCCAGCGGCAGGTGCGCGGTGGCGGGAACGAGGTCGCGTCGGGCGAAGGCATGCGGCGCCTGCGTCATCTGCGTTGCCAGTTCGTCGACCAGAGCAGGGTTCGGGGCGGGCTCGGTGCCGGCGGCGTTGTGATCGAGGCGCGTCTCGATCGCCTGGCGGCGTTCGGCATCGAGCGCCACCCACTCGCGGATCGGGATCTGCGCGGGGTCGGTCAGGCCGTCCTTCAGCACGCGCGCCAGCACCTGCTCGGCCAGAGTCTGGGCGCGGGCCTCGTCGGCCACGGCGACACTGTGCAGGGTTCGGATGGTGGCGGCCCGTACCGCCGGATCGGTGATCGCCTCGGCCTGCCGCAGACGCCATTGCGCCACAGACGGCTCGCCGTCCGGGGGCGTGGCGTTCAGGAGTTCCGTGCTGGCCCGCCGGGCGTGCTCGCGCGTTTGCGCTTCGGCAAGCAGGGCGTCGAGGGCGGCTCGGTCGGATGCCTCGATGTGGTGGTCGTAGCGTGCGCGCAGGGAGCGTGCGCGCTCAGGATCGCGCTCGACCGCCGCCTCGATCGCCGACACCAGCGTGCGGCTGGTCTGCCGGCGCAGCGTCGCCTCGGTCAGCGCGGAGTCCCAATGGTGACGTTCGGCCTGTTCGTTGACCTCCGCGCGCGTCGTGCCCAGGGCGCGGCGCAGCATGGCGTCGTCGCTCCAGTGCAGACGGGCGTCGGCCCGCATCTGCGCGATGCGCCGTTCGCCGGCCTGGTCGTACCAGCGCAACCGCTCGGCGGCGCTGTGGCGCTCGATCTGGGTGCTGAAGCTCGCCAGCCGGCGCTCGCTGAGGTCCTGCAGCATCTGGCGCTGGTCGTCGTCGACCATGGTCGCCATCTCGCGCGTCTGGGCCTCGCGGTAGGCGTCGATGACCGCCGGCGCCTTCGTCAGCGCTTCCTGGCCTTGCAGGTTGAGGTAGCCGCTCGTCGGATCGAACAGCAGCGCCTGCTCGGTCTCGCCCAGGCGCGCGTCGGCGCCCTTGACGATGGCTTCGTTGTCGCCCGCGAGGTGCTCGGACAGCACGGTGGCGACGCCGGCGGCGCCTTCGGCGGCCTGCAGGCCGAACTGCAGCATCGGCGATGGGCCGAACTGGCCGGCGATGGCGTCGATGGCGAGGTAGCCGCCGCCGGGCACGTCCTGCGTGCTCACGCCAAGCGGCTTGTAGGGCGGGATCCAGATTCTGCCGGCCATGCGCGTTCCGCTTCATCGGGGCACGGCGCGGCGCCGTGGATCGGGCGCGCAAGACTCAACCGTGCCGCTCGCGAGGAACTCTATGGCCGGGCGCGCTCGATACCGATTT
>JAHBYP010000013.1 GCA_019635875.1 Alphaproteobacteria bacterium | reverse complement strand
GGCGGGGAGAGGGTCGGGGTGAGGGGCTGAAGCAGGTGGCGCACCGCTGTCCGTGCGCAACCGGAAACGACCCCCCACCCCAACCCTCTCCCCGCCTGCGGGGAGAGGGAGACGAAGCGCCTACTCCACGAACGCCACGGCGCCGGAGAATTTCAGCGATGGCGGGTCGGCCTCGTCGGTGTCGGGGTAGTAGAACGGCAGGCCCGACATCTCCTGCAGGCCGTAGAACGGATCGAGGATGGTGTACTTGTCGTCCGACGAGGAGGCGGCGCCGACGACCACGAAGTGGCCCTTGGTGATCGCCGCCGTCTCCCATTCGACGAACACCAGGGCCGGCTTCTTGGGCTTCACCTTGGTCGCCAGCGCCGTCTTCAGGCCGGTGGTGCCGGTGAAGGTCTCGACCTTGGTGCGCACCGCCATCTGGCGCAGCACGCTGGAGAGGTTGTTGATCTCCGCCCCGGTCTGCGCGTTCCACGCCTTGGGATAGGCCTTGCTGAGCGCGATCACGCCGCCCTCGTCGGCTTGCGGATCGGAATCGTAGGCATTGGCCCACATGATCAGGCAGCAGGCCGGCCCGCAGGTCACCTGGGTCTTCTGCCGCACGATCCTGAACTCGCGGTTCTTCGAGTCCTTGACCTTGGTCGTCTTGGTCATTGCCCCCGGCGCTCCCCTGCGTCATGCATCATAGAAGTGAGTGATTATACACTCACTTCTAGGGAATGCAAGACGCTATGGCTTCCACGGCTGCGTTATCAGCACGACGATCGCGGTGACGAGCAGCGGAAAGAGGGCGACCACCAGGCCCAGCTGCATGAGAATCGCCGGCAGCTCGCCGCCCACGCCGCGCGCGTCGAGCAGCCAGCCGACGCCGCTCGCCGCCAGGCAGGCGAGCACGAGGCCGAGACCGCCACCGATGACCAGCCCCGGCCGGCGATAGGCGAGGCCCGGCCGGCGCACGGGAATGAGCGCGCGGAAATGATGGTAGACGCGCACGCCGTCTTCGCGCGCCGAAGGCGCCACCGGCACGCGCAGGCTGCGTCGCCTGGCGGTGCCGAACCGGTCGCCCGGATAGAGCAGCGCGAACTCCAGGCATTCGGGATCGGCCGGCGCGGCCAGCCACCCGACCGCGCGCAGCTCGGGCAGGCCGCGCGGTCTCAACGTGTGGTACGTGCCGTCGACGAGAAGCTCCGCGCGGCCGACGATCACCTCGACGGCGCGCCCGGGCGTGCCGCCGCGCATCGGCAGATCGTTGATCAGCGCCGGATGCTGCGTGGCGCGGCTGGCGTCGAAGGCTCGGAAGCGATCCCACTCAGCCGGCGTGACCTGCCAGCGCGCGATCACGCCGCGGCCGGCAAGCAGCCGGTCCTGGCCCCGCGCGGCGAGCAGCGCGACGAGGGCGACCGACAGGCCAAGCGCGGCGCAGGTGGCAGCGACCGTGGCGATCGCCACGTCCAGCCCGTCGCCGATCCGCTCGCCGCCCAAGGCGGCCGCCAGCGCGACACCGCCGCCGACCAGTCCGAACGCCAGCCAGTACCAGGCTCTGCGGCGTAAAGCGCCCATGGCGTCGCGACGGACGCGCTCAGCCGCGCCGGGCTCTCACTTCGCCGACAGCACGACCGGTCCCGAGACCGCGTCGGTGACGCCCAGCCCGCCGCCCAGCTCGTCGAGGGTGTGGCGGAAGCTGTTGAGGGTGGCGATCATCGGCGGCCGCCCGGCGGCCAGCGCCTCGGCGCTTTCCCACTCCGCGATCAGGCAGTAGCGGCCGTCGCCGGTCCTGATGATGCTGGCGTGGCGCAGCCCCGACCAGGTCTCGGCGATCGACTTGTGGGCGTCGAGAAACGCCCCGTCCATGCCCGGCTTGACCTTGAAACGAACGACGTTGAACACGGTCACGACCTGCTCCCCCCAAAGCGACCTCGACAGCCCCCCGGCATCATGACACATGCCGACGTCCTGGCGGCCTCGAATCGGCATGATTGGCGGCGCGCACGTCGTGCCGCGAGGTGAACCCTGTTGCGCGCGCCAACGACCAGGAAACCTTGGCGGAGGCACCGCGTTCCCGGGCATGCGCAAACGGCGGCTGCCTTCCTATGCGACCATCGGACTGGAGGTCATCGCAGCGACCTCCCCACGTCAGTTGCCCGTCCACGAGTTCGAGCTGCGCATGCACGAGCGCGGGTGCAGCGGTGTTGCCACAGGACGGGCGCTGGTCGCGCTGCAGCGTCGCGGCTGGTTGCGGTGTGTAGGCGGCAGGATCGATGTCAGCGCGGCCGGTCTGCAAGCGGCGCTTCAAGGCGCGAAGGCTGGACCGGCCAGGCGGCCGGCGCCGACGCAAAGGACCACGCGCATGCCTCGCGGTCTATTCATGTAGCGTCCGATGCCGCTGCTCGGCGAACGGACCGGCAGGATGTCGTCGGCGAAGCATCGATGACAATCTGGCCGACGGACCTGGGAAGTCCCGTTGCCGACCTGTGATGGCTGCGCGAACAATGCGATCCAGTCGGGTAGCATTCACCCGCCGGCCTGCAGACCCGTGGATCGGACGGGGCCGGCGCCGGCAGACTCGGGCGCAAACGGGGACGACATGCTCACCTTTCGTGTGGACCGCACCAACCGGCTCGTTTCCGTTCGCTTCTGGGACAGCATCACGCCGGACGACCTCAGGATGCACGATCGCCTCGGTGCGGCGGTCCTTGAGCGCGAGGGGTTGCTGAAGAGCATCGTGGACTTCAGCGACGTGGCCCAGGTGCTCGTGCCGACCGGCGAATTCGCCCTCCGCGGTACCAGGCCCCCGATCATGGGCGGCATGCCACGGATCTATGTCGTCCCCAGAGGATCGGAGATCTTCGGCCTGGCGCGGCTGTACAAGGCCTACCAGGAGCAGCGAGACTCCGACAGCCCACGGCTGGTCCACACGCTTGGCGAGGCGTATGCGGCTCTCGGCGTCGTGGATCCCAGGTTCGAGGCCTTCACCCTGCAAGAGCGGTAGACAACCAGCTGCTCGATATGGGTCAGATCGATTCCGCCGCGCTCATGAGGCTCTTCACCTGGCGGATCAGCTCGCCGTAGTCGTAGGGCTTGGGCATGGGCGGCGCATCGCACAGATGCGCCACGTCCGTCATACGCCCGACGCCCGACGTGAGAATGATGCGCACGCTCGGGTGATTCTCGCGCACCCAACTCGCGAGTTCCATTCCGCTGATTCCGGGACCGAGGTCGATGTCGGTGAACAGCACGTCGACCTGCTCGCCGGCGCCCATGATGGCTTGAGCTTCTTCGCCGGTCTTTGCTTCCAGGACTCGATAGCCACACTCGCGCAGAACGTCGGCTGCGACCAGCCGGATGATGACTTCGTCCTCGACCACCAGGACTGCGGGAGCCGACGCCTTGCCGTTCCGTGCCACGGGCGACCCGTCTGCTGCGTCGATATCGGGTGGTCCCGCTTCAGGGGCCGCCAAGATCCGCGCTATCGCCGCCCGCATTGGCTGCGCTCCCCTGATCGTGAGGAATTTAACGGCATCGCTTCGCAGAGGTTGCGTGAACACTTCCAATCTGCCGCGGCTGCTCGCTTTGTGCCAGGGCCCGGCGGCGGCTCAGCACGGTGAAAAGTCAGCTGTTGCAGCCCGGAACATCCGCCACCTCCCCAGTCGCACGAATCGGCCGGCGCTTCAGCGGCGATGGCGCGTCGCGCGCGCCAGGAACGATTCGGCGAACGCCGGCAGCCTGGTCACCCTGGCACCGTCGACGCGCATTTGGCACTTCGGGCACCGCAGCCTGGCAAGCGCTTCGTCCACCGGCGGGTCGATCCGGTTCATCAGGTGCTCGGCCAGAATGACGGAGAAGTTGATCGTCGGCTCGCTGTGCCGGCCGCAGCTGGCCTGGATGATCCAGCCGCGGCGGTAGAGCTCGCGCAGGCGGAGGCTGTGAAGCGGCGGCGGTCGCTGCAGTGCCCTGCGCCACCACTCGCCGTGCTCGGCCGCGATCCAGGCAAGCATGCGCTCGAGCATCTCGGCAGGTTCGGCGAGGGTCAGGCCGGGCCGCAACCCGGCGATCAGGGTGACGGCGACCTGATCGGCGTTCTCGCCGGCGCGCATCGCCCGCAGATAGGCCTGCACGACCCGCCGCGCGTCGCCGTCGACGATCATGCTTCGCAGGATATGGCGCATCCGGGCGTCGGGATCGTCCCGATAGGCTGGACCGGTGGGGGATTGCCCCGACGATGGTGGACGATTGTGGGAGCGCGACATTGCCGGAGGAAATCCCTCCCGGAACATTTTGGCAACTCGCACACGGTGTTGAGTGCCTGGACCTCTGAGATACCCTGCATCTGGTAGGCATCGCTGTGCGCTCCGTTGGGCCGCACGGAGTGTTGTATTGCCAAAATTAGAAATTTACAAGATGAGAACGATGCGGCAACATCCGCCGCATGCGCGCCGCTGCCTCCGCCTCCCGCATCGTCGCCGCCCTGGGCGGGCGATGGGCGGCGAATCACGGCATGTGCCGGTGTCCGGCGCATCAGGACGGCACGCCCTCGCTGTCGGTGACGTGCACGCCCGAAGGCCGGGTGCTGCTGCATTGCTTCGCCGGCTGCAAGGGCACCGACGTGATCGCGGCGCTGCGCCAGCGTGGCCTGTGGCCGGGGCGCGCCGAGCGGCCGCCGGTGCAGCCCGTGCTGACGCCGGAGACCGAGGACCAGGCGGCGCTGCGCAAGCGCCGGCGGGCGCTGTCGATCTGGCAGGCGGCGGTGCCGGTCGCCGGCACGCTGGGCGAGGTCTATCTGCGCAGCCGACGGATCAGGGCGCCGCTGCCCGACAGCCTGCGCTTCCTCGCCCGGCACGATCACATCCACCGCCCCACGGCGCACCCGGCGCTGATCGCCGCCGTGCAGGATCCTGCCGGCACGGTCATCGCCATCCAGCGCACGTGGCTCTGCGATGACGGGCGCGGCAAGGCCGCGCTCGATCCGCCCAAGGCCGGGCTGGGGCCGATGGACGACGGCGCGGTGCGCCTGCGGCCGCCGGCGGACCTGATGGGCTTGGCCGAGGGCGTCGAGACGGCGCTGTCGGCGGCCGAGCTCTACAGCCTGCCGGTGTGGGCGACGCTCGGCGCCCACCGGCTGGGCCAGGTCAGGCTGCCCGAGATCTGCCGCGCCGTCGTGATCTTCGCCGACGACGGCGCCACCGGGCTGAAGCAGGCGCGCCAGGCGGCGCGGCTGCTCGGCCGGCAGGGCCGCACGGTGCGCATCGAGCGCCCGCCGCGGGGCTTCGGCGATTTCAACGACTGGGCAAGGGCCAAACCATGAAACTCAGCAATCTCGCACGCTTCGACACCATCGATCCGACCGCCTGGCAGGACAGGCCGGTGCCGCCCCGGCGCTGGCTGGTGCCCGACATGCTGGTGCGCGGCAACGTCACCCTGCTGAGCGGCGACGGCGGCGTCGGCAAGTCGCTGCTGGCGCAGCAGCTCGCCACCTCGCTGGCGCTGGGCCGGCCCTTCCTCGGCATCCCGACGCAGCCGGCGCCGGTGCCGGTGCTGGCGCTGTTCTGCGAGGACGACGGCGACGAGCTGCATTTCCGCCAGGACCGCATCAACGCCCGGTACGGCTGCCAGATGCGCGATCTCGGCGCGCTCACCCTGGTCAGCCGCGTCGCCATGGCCAACGAGCTGATGGTCTTCGGCCGCAACGACATCGGCGAGGAGACCGCGCTCTACCACCAGCTCGAGACCAGGATCCGCGAGAGCGGCGCGCAGCTGATCGTCGTCGACACCGTGGCCGACACCTTCATGGGCAACGAGATCATCCGCCCGCAGGTGCGCCAGTTCCTCACCGCGCTGCGCCGGCTGGCGCTGATCAACGACGGCGCCGTGCTGCTCACCGGCCATCCCTCGCTCACCGGGCTCAACAGCGGCTCGGGGCTGAGCGGCAGCACCGCCTGGCACAACACCGTGCGCGGCCGCCTGTACCTGACGCACGCCCCCGCCATCGACGGCAGCGAAGAGGAGAGCAACGATGCCCGGATCCTGAAGCTGATGAAGAACAACTACGGCCCGTCGGGCAGCGCGCTGAAGCTCACCTGGCGCGAGCATGTCTTCGTGCCGCAGAGCGAGGCGCCGCGCGCGCGCACCGACACCGTCGACCGCCTGGAAATCGACAACGCCGTGCTCGCCGGCCTGCGCAAGCTGGTGGGCGACGGCGTGCTGGTGCCGGCCGACAGCCATGCCCGCAACGGGCTGGCGGTGCGCCTGCGCGCGCAGGCCGCGTGCCGGCGCTGGAACTGGCATTCGCTGATCGCCGCGCAGGAGCGCCTGGTCGCGGCGGGCAGGATCGTCAAGGTGGAGTTGGGCTCGGCCAGCAAGCGCCGGCTCTATGTACGGCCGCATGACACGCGCCTGCCGGGCGAAGTCAGCGTCGGAAGCGCCGAGGAGTGAGCGCCGGTGCCGTACCTTCCATCCGCGATCCGATCCCCTCGCCGATCCCCCGGCGATCCCCAGCCATCGCCTGCCATCCCCCCGGCGATCCCCGGCTCCGATGGCCGGCGATCCCCCGGCGATCCCCCTGCCATCCCCCCCAGCTTCCCCCACCCCTTTAAGGGGGGTGGGGGAAGCTATAGGGCAAGACGCTGCGCTGATGCTCCGCGCCTTGCCCCTCTGCGCAAGGCGTCGTGCCGGCAGGATGGCAGCTGCCATCTTGACGGCACCACGGTCGACCCCTAGCTTCCAGCGATGGCCGAACCCCAGCTCTCGGTGCGCAGCGCCAAGGCGCGCGCGCTCGCCCATCGCCTGGCGCGGCAGGAGCGCCGCTCCGTGGCGGCTGTCGTCGAGCGCGCGCTCGAGGCCTACGAGGCCGGACGATCGGGCAGGGAGACGGCCCGCGCGTTCTTCAGCCGGCTGTCGCGGCGCTACGGCGCGGAGGTCGATCTCGAGCGCGAGCTGCGGGCGCACCGCCGGCCCCATCGCGGGCTGGATCTGTGATCTTCCTCGACACCAACGTGGTGTCCGAGACGTTGCGCAAGCGACCGGACGATCGCGTCGTCGAATGGCTGATCGAGCACGACGCCGAGCTCGCGCTGCCGACGGTGACCATCGCGGAAATCGCCTATGGCATCCACAAGATCCGGCCCAGCCAGCGCGGCCGCCGCCTGATGGAAGGGCTGAACGAATGGCGCCGCAGGTTCGCCGATCGCATCTACGCCTTCGACGAGGAGGCGGCGCTGGCCTACGGCGAGCTGATGGGCGAGGCCGCCCGCCAGGGGGTGATCATGTCGGTGCCCGACGGCATGATCGCCGCGATCGCGCGCGTGCATGGCGGCCGCCTGGCGACCCGCAACGTCGCGGATTTCCGGACCACCGGCCTGTCGCCGGTCGATCCCTGGAGCTGATGTCCGCCGACTCCGCTTCGACCCGCGCCTGATCTTTCCTTCCCCCGGAGGGGGAAGGTGCCCGAAGGGCGGAAGGGGGATGTCGAAGACGGACTGCGCTGTTCGTCTTTGACATCCCCCATCCGGCGCTGCGCGCCACCTTCCCCCTCCGGGGGAAGGAAAGATTCAGATCCGCGTGCCGAGCCAGATGGCGAGGCGCGAGCCGGCGCGGATCGCGGCGGTCAGCGCATGATCCTCCCTTCCCCCGGAGGGGGAAGGTGCCCGAAGGGCGGAAGGGGGATGTCGAAGACGGACTCCGCTGTCCGTCTTCGACATCCCCCATCCGGCGCTGCGCGCCACCTTCCCCCTCCGGGGGAAGGAAAGATTCAGATCCGCATGCTCAGCCAGATAGCGAGCCGCGAGCCGGCACGGATCGCGGCGGTCAGCGCATGATCCTCCCTTCCCCTGGAGGGGGAAGGTGCCCGAAGGGCGGATGGGGGATGTCGAAGACGGACTCCGCTGTTCGTCCTCGACATCCCCCATCCGGCGCTGCGCGCCACCTTCCCCCTCCGGGGGAAGGAAAGATTCAGATCCGCGTGCTCAGCCAGATAGCGAGGCGCGAGCCGGCACGGATGGCGGCGGTCAGCGGCTCGTAGGCCGGGGCCTGCTCGGCACCGGCGGCGAGCGCCTCGTCGCGATGCGCCAGCTCCGCCTTGCGGAAGGTCTCGACCGTGTCGCGCAGCGCCGCCTCGTCGTCGCCGAGCTGCTCGCGCTGCGCGGCGTAGTGCCGGTCGATCGTCTCCTCGACCGCCACGGTGCAGGCCATCGCCGCCTTCTCGCCCAGCAGCGCGGTGGCGGCACCGAGCGCGAAGCCGGCCACCGACCACAGCGGCTGCAGCGCCGTGGGCCGCACGCGGCGCTCGACGAGGAGCCGGTCGAAGACGGCGTTGTGCTGGCGCTCCTGGCGCAGCATGTGCTCGATCTTGCGCGCCGCCTCGCTGCTGGCGCGGCCGGTGGCGCGCAGCGCGGCGAGCTGGCCCTCGTAGATGCGCACGGCGCCGTACTCGCCGGCCTGGTCGACGCGGATCGCGCGCTCGACGATGTCGCGCGCCGTCGGATCGCCGGGCATCGCGCCCTCGCCGGTGAGCTTGCTCATCGCCCCTCCTTACCTTCCCCCGGAGGGGGAAGGTGGCGCGCAGCGCCGGATGGGGGATGTCGAAGACGGACTCCGCTGTTCGTCTTCGACATCCCCCTTCCGCCCTTCGGGCACCTTCCCCCTCCGGGGGAAGGCACTCTCATCGCCGCCACGTCAACGACAGCGCGCCGACGCCGAGCAGCAGCGAGGCGACGCCGTTCCAGCCGGCCATCGACAGGCCGAGCATCGACCACGGCGCGGTGTCGCAGCGCACCATCGGCGTGCCCATGATGCGCCGCTTGAGCTCGTCGAGGCTCAGCCCCAGGGTGGTGCGCCCGGGCGTGCAGGTGTCCGGCCCGGGCCACCACTTCCATTCGACGCCGACGTGATAGGCGGCGATGCCGGCGGTCGCCAGCAGCGCCAGCCCGGCGAGCGTCAGCACGCCCAGCCGCACCACACGCGGCATCGGCCACAGCGCCAGCCAGGCGATGCCGAGCGCCGCGATATGGCCGTAGCGCTGCCAGTAGCACAGCACGCAGGGCGGCATCTCGCCGAGGTACTGGAAGGCCAGCGCGCCCAGCAGCAACCCGCCGCTGCCCAGCAGGATCAGCATCGCCGCGCGCGGCGGGGCGAGATAGGCGGTCGGCATCGGCAGTGTCTGGCTGATCGTCATCGCGGGGCGGATGTCAGACCATGATTGTGGCAAAGGTCGGCACGGCTGCGCTTCCTACCTTCTCCCGCCAGCGGGGGGAGGCAGGGGCTCGAATGCAAAGCCCTGCCCCTGCGCGGCAATGCGGCCGATGCCGGGGAAGTCGACATGGGCGCCGGCGAGCCAGGAGCCGGACTGCGCCGCGTCGCGCAGCAGGCCGATGCGCGTGGCGCGCGCGATCGCCTGGTCGTCGTCGTAGGTCCAGCTGAGCTCCGGCCGCGCGAACTGCGCGGCGTGCACGTGGATCACGTCGCCGCAGAACAGGATGTCGCCGGCGCCGGTGCTCAACCGATAGCCCATGTGGCCGATCGCGTGGCCCGGCATCGCCACCGCGCTCACGCCCTCGGCGAGCCGATCGCCGCCGGCGATCGGCACAAGCAGGTGCTGGAAGCGCTGCAGGTTCTTCTCGGCGCGGAATTTCGGCGCGGCGTCCTTGGCGATCGCGATGCGCGCGAGCTTCGGGAAGAGCTCGCGGCCATCGGGCGTCAGCAGGCCGTTGATGTGATCGCTGTGGGTGTGGGTGAGCGCCACGGTGGCGATCGACGCGGCATCGACGCCGGCCGCCCGCAACGCCGCCTCGAGATGGCCCATGGTCGGATCCCAGCTGCCGCCGGCACCGCAGTCGATCAGCATGCCGTCAGCATTGGGGCCCTGCAGCAGGAAGCAGTTCACCGACAGCCGCAGCATCGCGCCCGCCCGCTCGAGCGAGGACGGCAGCGCGTGCACGCGCCCGTCGGGCTCCTTCAGCAGCGTTGCCGGCATCTCGGCATAGCCGTCGCTCAGCGCCCATATGCGCCAGGCGCCGCAGACGCAGCCCAGCGCGTTGGCGTGGTGCGCCGTGACCTTCATGGTCAGAACAGATAGCGGAAGGCGACGAAGCCGCCGACCAGCGCGATCAGGAACAGCCAGGTCAGCAGGGTGAGCCGCTTCTCGATGAAGGCGCGGATCGGCTCGCCGAATTGCCACAGCAGCCACGCCACGAGGAAGAAGCGCGCGCCACGGGTGACGATCGAGGCCCAGGTGAAGGTGAAGAGATCGAAATGGGCGGCGCCGCTGGCGATGGTCACCAGCTTGTAGGGAATCGGCGTCAGGCCCTTGATCAGGATGATCCACACGCCGTACTCGTCGAAGCCGGCGCGGAAGTTTTCGAGCGCGCCCTGCAGGCTGTAGATCCGCACCACCCAGGCGCCGATGGTCTCGAACAGGTAGTAGCCGATGGCGTAGCCCAGCAGGCCGCCCAGCACCGAGGCCACGGTGCAGACGGTGGCGATGGTGAAGGCCTTGTCGCGCCGCGCCAGCACCATGGGCACCAGCATGACGTCGGGCGGGATGGGAAAGAACGAGCTCTCGGCGAAGGACACCACGCCCATCGCCGGGATCGCCCGGCGATGCCCGGCCAGGGCGATCACCCAGTCGTAGAGCCGACGGATCATGTCCCTTCCCCCGGAGGGGGAAGGTGGCGCGCAGCGCCGGAAGGGGGATGTCGAAGACGAACGGAGAGGTCCGGCTTCGACATCCCCCTTCCGCCGTTCGGGCACCTTCCCCCTCCGGGGGAAGGAAAGGCGAGCGCGTCGATCATCGCCCCCCTCTACCACGCCCGGTCAGGCTTCTGTAACGGCGTGTGACCATGCGTCCAAAAGCCCGAGTGGTCCGGATTTCGCATCCCTCCACCTGCGAATTGACGGTAAAATGCGCGCCACGACAGGGGACTATTGCCGGCGCGGGCGCGCACCAGACGCGAGGCTGCCGGCGAGGCTGGAGAGACCAGGCTGATGCGACACAGGGTGGCGATCGCCGCCTCTATCCTGCTGGTGGCCGCCGGCGGTGGAGCCTGGTGGTGGTACAACAAGGGCCCCGGCGCCAAGGCGCCCGACCTCACGGCATCGGCGCCGGCACCGGCGAAGGCCGGCACCGCCAAGCCGGGCGCCGCCAAGCCGGGCGGGCCGGCCGCGCCGCCGCGCGCCGTCGGCGTCGAGGCGGTCAAGGTCATGGTCGGCACGGCGCGCCAGAGCGTGCTCGCCGTCGGCACCTTCCGTTCCAACGAAGCGGTGATGATCAGGCCCGAGCTGGCCAGCCGGGTGAAGGAATTCAACTTCAACGAGGGCCAGAAGGTCGCCAAGGGCCAAGTGCTGGTGCGCCTCGACGCGGCGCTCGACGAGGCGGTGCTGGCGCAGGCCGAGGCGGCGCTGGTGCTGTCGAAGGCCAATTACGAGCGCGCGACCTCGCTGCTGGCGCGCCAGGCCGGCACCGAGAAGGCGCTCGACGAGGCGCGCGCCGCGCTGCGCCGCGACGAGGCCGCGGTGCAGCTGGCCAAGGCGCGGGTCGAGAAATACACGCTGGTGGCGCCCTTCGACGGCGTCATCGGCCTGCGCCGCGTCTCGGTCGGCAGCTACCTCGTGGCCGGCGCCGACATCGTCAACCTCGAGCAGATCGATCCGCTGAAGGTCGATTTCCGCATCCCCGAATCCTTCCTGCCCGCGGTGCGCGTCGGCCAGCCGATCGCGGTCACCGTCGACGCCTTCGCCGGCCGCGAGTTCACCGGCAGGGTCTACGCCATCGATCCGCTGGTCGACGAGGCCGGCCGCTCGATCGTCATCCGCGCCCTCGTCGGCAATCCGCAGGACACGCTGCGGCCCGGCGTCTTCGGCCGTGTCGCCGTCACGCTCGCCACGCGCGAGAACGCGATGTTCGTGCCCGAGCAGTCGATCGTGCCGGTGGGCGATCGCATGCAGGTCTATCGCATCGTCGACGGCAAGTCGGTGCCGACCTTCGTGCGCACCGGCCAGCGCGAGCGAGGCCAGGTCGAGATCCTCGACGGGCTGACGCCCAACGACGTGGTGATCACCGCCGGCCATCTGAAGCTGCCGCGTCCGGGCATCCCGGTGACCATCGTGCCGCCCGCCGGCGGTGCGGCGAAGCCGCCGAGCGGCGCCTCGGTTCCCCTGCCCGCCGGCGCCCCCTCGACCGCCACCAACCCCAACCCGCCGGGCAAGGGCGGATGAGCGCGCTGGCGACCATGACCACCTCACTCCCTCTCCCCGCTTGCGGGGAGAGGGTTGGGGTGAGGGGCTGTCGCCGGTCGATCACGCCGCCGATCACGGTCTGGCCGCAATGGCCCCTCACCCCGACCCTCTCCCCGCAAGCGGGGAGAGGGAGGCATGAGGCAGGGTTCGCCCGATGACGCTGTCCGACATCTCGATCCGGCGGCCGGTGTTCGCCACGGTGCTCAGCCTCACCCTGGTGCTGCTGGGGCTGGTGAGCTGGCAGCGGCTGACGATCCGCGAATATCCCAACATCGACGAGCCGACGCTGACGGTCGACACGACCTATCGCGGCGCCTCGGCCGAGATCGTCGAGAGCCAGGTCACGCAGCCGCTCGAGGAATCGCTCTACGGCATCGAGGGCATCGAGCTGATGACCTCGTTCAGCCGCGCCGAGCGCAGCCAGATCACGGTGAAGTTCCGGCTCACGCGCAACGTCGATTCGGCCGCCGCCGACGTGCGCGACCGGGTCAGCCGCGTGCGCTCGCGCCTGCCGGCCGAGATCGACGAGCCGGTGATCGCCAAGGTCGAGGCCGACGCCTTCCCGGTGGTCTTCATCTCCTTCAGCAGCGACACGATCGGCCAGCTCGAGGTCACCGACTACATCGACCGCTTCGTCAAGGACCAGCTGCAGACCATCGACGGCGTCTCGCAGCTGCGCGTCTTCGGCGAGCGCGCCTTCGCCATGCGCATCTGGCTCGACCGCGTGCGCATGGCGGCCTACCGCGTCACCGCGCAGGACGTCGAGAACGCGCTCAGACGGCAGAACGTCGAGATCCCCTCGGGCCGCATCGAGAGCACCGAGCGCGAGTTCACCATCCTGGCCGAGACCGATCTGCGCACGCCGGCGCAGTTCGAGAATTTGATCCTGCG
This sequence comes from Alphaproteobacteria bacterium, assembly GCA_019635875.1. Lineage (NCBI taxonomy): Bacteria > Pseudomonadati > Pseudomonadota > Alphaproteobacteria > Alphaproteobacteria bacterium. The sequence continues at coordinate 131,732 of JAHBYP010000013.1, read as the reverse complement.
CGACAACGACGGCTACCTGGTGCGGCTGCGCGACGTCGGCCGCGCCGCGCTCGGGCCGCGCGACCAGCGCATCCTGAGCCGCTTCAACGGCCGGCCGGCGGTCAATGTCGGCGTCATCAAGCAGTCGACGGCCAATCCGCTCTCGGTCGCCAACGAGGTCAAGAAGCGCCTGCCCGCCATCCTCGCCGAGCTGCCGCCGGGCATCTCGGCCGACATCGCCTTCGACAGCACGGTGTTCATCGAGCGCTCGATCGACAACGTCTTCATCACGATCGGCGAAGCCGTCGTGCTCGTCGTGCTGGTGATCTTCCTGTTCCTGCGCAGCTTCCGCGCCACGCTGGTGCCGCTGGTCACCATCCCGGTGTCGCTGATCGGCACCTTCACCATGATGCTGCTGTTCGGCTTCTCGATCAACACGCTGACCCTGCTGGCCATGGTGCTGGCGATCGGCCTGGTGGTCGACGACGCCATCGTCATGCTCGAGAACATCTCGCGCTACGTCGAGCAGGGCATGAAGCCGTTCGAGGCGGCGCTCAAGGGCAGCCGCGAGATCGCCTTCGCCATCGTCGCCATGACCATCACGCTGGCGGCGGTCTATGCGCCGGTCGCCTTCCAGACCGGCCGCACCGGCAGGCTGTTCATCGAGTTCGCGCTCACGCTGGCCGGATCGGTGATCGTCTCGGGCTTCGTGGCGCTGACGCTCTCGCCGATGATGTGCTCGAAGCTGCTCAAGCACGAGGCCAGGCCCAACCTGTTCGTGCGCGGCGGCGAGCGCGTGCTGCAGGCGATGAACGCCGGCTATCGCCGGCTGCTCGGGCTGACCTTCGCCATGCGCCCCGTGGTCGTCGTCGTCGGCCTGGCGGCGGCCGGCGCCGCGGGCTTCCTGTTCACGCTGCTGCCCTCGGAGCTGGCGCCCAGCGAGGATCGCGGCTTCGTGTCGAACATCGGCTTCGCGCCGGAAGGCTCGACCATCGATTTCACCATGGGCTACGGCCATCGCGTCGAGGACATCTACCTGCGCAGCGCCGCGCTGGGCCGGCCGGAGATCAGCCAGAACGTCGAGAAGCTGCTGGTCATCGTCGGCTTCCCCGACGTCACCCGCCTGCTCGCCTTCGCCCGCCTCAAGCCGTGGGAGGAGCGCACGGTCAAGCAGCAGGCGATCACCGAGATGGCGCGGCCGCTGGCGCAGCGCATCACCGGCATCGTCGCCTTCCCGATCAATCCGCCGTCGTTCGGCCTGCGCACCTCGGACAAGCCGGTGCAGGTCGTGCTGCTGACCTCGCAGCCCTACGCCGTGCTCGACCAGGCGACCAACCAGATCATGGCGATCGCCCGCACCAATTCGTGCCTGACCGCGCTCGACACCGATTTGAAGCTCAACAAGCCCGACCTGCGGGTGCGGCCCGATCGCGAGAAGGCCGCGCTGCTCGGCGTCGAGGTCGAGACCATCGGGCGCACGCTCGAGACCATGATGGGCGGCCGCCAGGTCACGCGCTTCAAGCGCGAGGGCAAGCAGTACGACGTTATGGTGCAGGTCGCCGATGCCGACCGCGTGACGCCCAGCCAGCTCAACGAGATCTTCGTGCGCGCGCGCTCGGGCCAGATGATCCCGCTGTCGACCCTGATCACCTACACCGAGACGGTGGCGCCCAAGGAGCTCAACCACTTCAACAAGCTGCGCGCCTCGACGGTGTCGGCCAACCTGGTCGGCGGCTGCGCGCTGGGCGACGCGCTGAAGTTCATGGACGAGGCGGCCAGGCAGCTGCCGGGCACCATCCGCATCGACTACAACGGCCAGAGCCGCGAGTTCAGGCAGTCCTCGCGTGGTCTGTACGAGACCTTCCTGATGGCGCTGGTGTTCATCTTCCTGGTGCTGGCGGCGCAGTTCGAGAGCTTCATCGATCCGCTGATCATCATGCTCACCGTGCCGCTGACCATGACCGGCGCGCTGCTCGCGCTGTACCTCACCGGCAACACGCTCAACGTCTACAGCCAGATCGGGCTGGTCACGCTCATAGGCCTGATCACCAAGCACGGGATTCTCATCGTCGAGTTCTCCAACCAGCTGCAGGAACGCGGCATGGCCAAGATCGAGGCGGTCAAGGAAGCCTCGACCCTGCGCCTGCGCCCGATCCTGATGACCACCGGCGCCATGGTGCTGGGCGCGCTGCCGCTGGCCTATGCGACGGGCGCCGGCGGCGAGAGCCGCCAGGCGATCGGCTGGGTGATCGTCGGCGGGCTGACCTTCGGCACGCTGTTCACGCTCTTCGTCGTGCCCACCGCCTACACCTACCTCGCCCGCACCCGCACGGCGCACGCCGATCCGGCCGCGTCCCACGCGCCGCATCCGGCGGAGTAATCTTCCCCTCCCCCGGAGGGAAGGAAACAAGCTGAGGAGTTTTTGTGCGATGACCGCGCCGGCGGTGGATTTCTGGTACGAGTTCGCCAGCACCTATTCCTATCTCGCCGCCGAGCGCATCGAGGGCGCCGCGCGGGTCGCCGGCGTCGGCGTGCGCTGGCGCCCGTTCCTGCTCGGGCCGATCTTCGCCGCCCAGGGCTGGGCGACCTCGCCCTTCAACCTCTACCCGGCCAAGGGCGCCAACATGTGGCGCGACATGGAACGCCAGGCGGCGAAGTACCTGCTGCTGTGGAAGCGGCCCAGCGTCCTGCCGCGCAACGGCCTGCACGCCGCGCGCGTCGCCCTGATCGGCGCCGACGAGGGCTGGATCGCCAATTTCTCGCGCGCCGTCTTCCGCGCCAATTTCGTCGAGGACCGCGACATCGGCGATCCGGCGGTGGTCGCCGACATCGTGCAGCGCCTGGGCCTGCCGGCTTCCGTGCTGGAGCGCGCGGCGGCGCCCGAGAACAAGGCGCGCCTCAAGTCGCAGACCGACGACGCCATCGCCCGCGGCATCTACGGCGCCCCCGCTTTCACGGTGGGCGACGAGCTCTTCTGGGGCCACGACCGCCTGGAGCAGGCCCTGGACTGGGCCAGGGCCCCCTGGCTCTAATTCCTTCCCCCGGGGGGAAGGTGCCCGAAGGGCGGAAGGGGGATGCCTCGACGGAACCGGTGTCCCGATTCGGCGTTTCCACCTCGTTGTTATAACATGTTATAACTTCGGCTATGAAACTGCCCCTGCGGCGCATCGGCAACTCGCTGGGCGTCATCGTTCCCAAGGCGGCGCTCGAGGCGTGGGGCGTGGGCGAGGGCGACGCGCTCGAGCTGACGGAGCGGGCCATCCGGCCCGCCACGCGCCCCGGCCTCTCGCACCAGGCGCTCGACGCGCTCAAGCGCGCGATCGCGCTGGCCGTCGTGCGGCGCTGCGAGCCGCGCGAGATCCGCGCGCAGATCCTCGCCAACCTGCATCGCTGGAAGAAGCAGGGCACCTGGGTTTCGGCCTACGACGAATGGCGCGCCATCGCCCGGCGCGGCGACGACGGCGAGCTGTTCGCGGCCATGCTGGGACACGACGAGGAGGCGACGCGGCTGCGCCAGTCGATGCCGTTCGTCGGCCTGTTGCCGCAGGCGGAAGTGAGGCGGCTGCATGAAGAAGCGGCAGGTTGACCACGTGCTGCGCGCAGCCGGCCGGATCACGGGCGAGAAGCAGTTCGTGATCATCGGCAGCCAGTCGCTGCACGGCAGGCATCCCGACCTCGCCGACGAGATCGTCCGCTCGCCCGAGGTCGACCTGATCGCCACCGGGCGACCGGACCGCACCGAGCTCCTGAACGAGATCGGCGTCGATTCGCCCTTTCACCAGAGCTTCGGCTACTACGCCGATCCGGTCGACATCGCGACAGCGATCCTGCCCAGGGGCTGGAAGGGACGGCTGGTGCATCTGCCGCCGGGCGACACGGATGGCGTCAAGGGGCTGTGCCTGGATCCGCACGACCTGGCGATCGCCAAGTATGTCGCGCGGCGCGACAAGGATCTTGCCTTCACCCGCGCGCTGGCCCGCCGGGGCCTGCTGTCGCGCGAGCGGCTGCTGGCCCTGCTCGATCGCACGGCGCTGACCGCCGCGCTGCGCGAACGCGTGCGCGCCGACATCATCGCCGACTTCGCGCCATAGCCGGCCGACGTATTTCTACCTTCCCCCGGAGGGGGAAGGTGGCGCGTAGCGACGGATGGGGGATGTCGAAGACGGACTCGGGAGTCGTTGAGACATCCCCCTTCCGCCCTTCGGGCACCTTCCCCCTCCGGGGGAAGGGAACTAAGCCGCCAGCAGCCGGTCGCGCAGATGGCCGCCCTCGATCTTGTCGAGCATGGCCTGGGTGTGGCGATAGCCGATCTCGACGGCGCGCTCGAAGCCGGTCCAGTCGAGCAGGTCGAAATCGGTCATCGGCGGCATGACCAGCAGGTCGACGCGCTCGCGGTCGAGCAGCGAGCGCTCGGTGCTGCCGACCAGGGCCGAGCGCAGCAGGATGCGCACGATCGAGGGGATCGGCAGGGTCTCGCCGCGCTTCCAGATCAGGCGCCGCGTGAACTCCCAGGCCGACCACGAATCGCCCACGCGCTCGCCGGCCGACATCGCGCCGCCGGTGTCGATGTCGATGCCGATCACCGGGCCGCGGCCCATGGTGCGCATCGGCGCGACCGGGAAGTTGTCGATCACGCCGCCGTCGACATGCACCTCGCCGCGATGCACGACCGGCGGCAGCACGCCGGGGATCGACACCGAGGCGCGCAGCCAGTGCGCCAGCGGCCCGCGACGCTGCACGTCGCGGCCCTGCAGGGTGAGGTTGGCGGTGACGGCGTAGAACGGCGAGGGCAGATCCTCGATGTCGATCGAGCCGAAGGCGAGGTGCAGCAGGTTGTCGACGCGCTTGCCGGCGTAGAGCGAAACAAACGGCACGGTGTAGTCGCCCAGCGGGTTCTTCTCGACGAAGGCGCGGCGGAAGCGCGCGTTCATCTCGCGGTAGTCCCAGCCCGCCGCGGTGGCGGCGGCGACGATCGCGCCCATGCTGCAGCCGCCGGCCATGTCGATCGGCACGCCGGCCTCGCGCAGCGCGCGCACCACGCCGATATGGGCGAAGCCGCGCGCGCCGCCGCCGGCCATGACGATGCCGACGGCGCGGTTGACGACGACGCGGGCCAGGCGGTCGAACTCCTGCACCGAGCCCAGGCGCACGTGGTGATGCAGCGCGTAGTCGTTGTGGCCGAGCCAGGGCGAGGTCGTGCCGGGGCGGATCAGCGGCTTCTCGCGCACCAGCACCAGCTCGCGCCGCGGACGGTAGGGGCCTTCGCGCAGGACGCCGGAGGCGTTGAGCCGGTCGATCAGCTGCGGCTCCTCGGGCGGCGGGCCCGACGCGGCGATCGCCAGCATCAGGTCGGCCTGGCGCAGGCAGCGATGGGTCCAGTCGGTCTCGGTCGCCTCGGCGCGGTAGACGACGAAGGTCGCCTCGGCCTCGGCGCGCTGCAGGCGGTCGAGCGGCGCGCCGGCGGCCTCCGGCCCGATGATCTCGACCTTGGGCGCGCCGCTCAGCCGGCCGAGCGCCTCCGACAGCTCCTTGGCGAAGCGCTCGCAGGGCGCGTTGAGCCCGTGCGGGATCAGCGCGATGGTGCGCGGCGGACGCTTCACCACGCGCGGCGGCGAGCCGTAGCGCTCGACCAGCTTGTGCACCAGGCCGACCAGCGCCTCGGGATGGGCGCTGATCAGGCGCTCGAAATCGGCGCGGCTCAGCCTGAGCGCCTCGCTGTCGCGGATCGCCGCCACGGTGTGCGAGCGCCGGCGGTGGCCGATCAGCGAGAGCTCGCCGACGATGTCGCCGGCGGGGATCTCGGCGATGATGCGCGGCACGCCGTCGGGGCCCGGCGGGTCGAACACCGCGAGATAGCCGCTGGCCACGACGTAGAGCGCATCGCCCGGATCGCCGGCGTTGATCAGCGGCTTGCCGCCCTCGACCATCACCGATTCCATGCGGTCGAGCACGGCCATCAGGGTCGTGTCGTCGAGGCCGGAGAACAGCGGCGCGCGACGCAGGATCTCCAGACGCAGATCCTGCGCGCCGTCGAACGGAAAGGTTGCGATGGACATAGGCAGCCACCATCCTCGCATCGCCCGGTTGCGGGAACAAGGCTGCGGCGTTGCGGGCCGCCCCCGATCTGATAGCGTCCGCGCGCCATGTCCGATCCGAGCCCTTCTTATCGCCAGGTCCTGAGCCTTCCCGGCGTCGCCAATCTGCTGCTGGCGGCGTGCTGGTCGCGGCTGGCCGGCGGCATGTTCTCGCTGGCGATCATCCTCTATACGCTGGGGCGCTTCGACTCCCCGGTTCTCGCCGGATGGGTGTCGTTCACGTCGATGGCGCCGGGCATGCTCGTCAGCCCGCTGGCGGGCGCCGTGCTGGATCGGATGGGCGCCGCCCGGGCGATCACCATCGACCTGGTGGTTGGTGCGGCCGTGCTCACGGGCCTGGTGCTCGTCCACATGGCGGACTCGCTCACACCCGCGCTGCTGCTGGCGCTGGTTGCCTGCTACTCGCTCACAAGGCCACTGGGCTCGGCCGGCATCCGCACGCTGATTCCCCGCCTGGTACCGGAACCCGCGCGCGACCGGGCGAACGCGCTCGACACCAGCTCCTATGCCCTCGTCGATGTCCTGGGTCCGGTCCTGGCCGGTCTGCTGTTCGGTTTCGCCGGCGCGAGCGTTGCCCTGCTGGCGATCGTCGTGCTGTATGTCGCGGCGGCGCTGAGCCTGCTGCCGGTGATCGGCCGGGAACCCGTGCCCGCCGTCAGGCAATCCGGCAGGCTGATCGACGAGGCGGTGGCGGGCCTTGTCTACGTGCTGCGCCATCGCTCGCTGCGCGGGCTGGCGGCCTCGTACTCGCTCTACCAGATGAGCTTCGGCATCCTGCTGGTCGTGGTGCCGGTCGCCGTCACGCGCGAGATCGAAACCCGCAGCACCGCCGACACGATCGTCGGCCTGATGTGGGCGCTGTCGGGCATCGCAGGCAGCCTGGGCGCGCTCTACGCCGGGCACGTCAAGGTCATCGACCGGGAGCGCTGGTTCATCGCCTTGGGCACGCTCGCCACCGCCGCCGCGATCTATCCGCTGGGTGCCTGTCTCGGCCTGCTCGGCCTGGGACTCGGGCTGGCGATCATCGGCCTGCTGGCCGACCCGATCGATGTCGGCGTCCTGACCTTGCGACAGCGGCGCACCGATCCGGCGTGGCTCGGCCGCGCGCTCGCGGTGTCGATGAGCCTGAACATGTGCGGCCTGCCGATCGGCGCGGCGCTGGGCGGCATGCTGGTGACGTACTCGCTGCCGCTGACATTGGCGGTCGCCGCCGCGGTGTCGGTCCTGTCGGCGATCGCGATCCAGAGCCTTGTGCCGGCGCGGTCGGAAGAGGCATCCATATGACAACGGGCGGCCCGCGGGCCGCCCGCGCGTCGATCTGTCGTGGGGCTGAGACGATGGCTCAGAGGCCGCCGTTCACCACCAGGCACTGGCCGCTGACGTAGTCGCTGTCGGGGCTGCAGAAGAGGTAGACCGAGCCGGCCGCCTCCTCGGGCAGCCCGCCGCGGCCCAGCGGGATCATCTGGTTCATGGCGGCGATGCGGCCGCCCTGCACGCCGACCTTCACCTGGCGGCCCTGCACCTCGATGGTGCCGTCCTCGCCGGCGGCCAGCGGCTTGGTCAGGCGCGTCTGGATGTAGCCGAAGGCCACGGCGTTGACCGTCACGTCGTAGCGGCCGAACTCCTTGGCGAGCGTCTTGGTCAGGCCGACGATGCCCGCCTTGCCGGCGGAGTAGTTGGACTGGCCGGCATTGCCGTTGACGCCCGAGGTCGAGGAGATGTTGACCACCTTGCGCACGACGCGCTTGCCGTCGGTGCGCTCCTTGTCGACGGCGGTGCGGAAATGCTGCTGGAAGGCGCGCAGCACGCGGAACGGCGCGGTCAGATGCACGTCGAGGATGGCGTACCACTGCTCGTCGGTCATCTTCTGGATGACGTTGTCCCAGGTGTAGCCGGCGTTGTTCACCACGATATGGCAGTCGCCGAAGGCGTCGACCGCGGTCTTGACGATGCGGTCGCCGAAATCCTTGGCCGAGACGTCGCCGTTGCAGGCGACGGCCTTGCCGCCGAGCTTCTCGATCAGCGCCACGGTCTCCTTGGCCGGACCCTCGTCGAGATCGTTGACCACGACCGAGGCGCCGTCGCGCACCAGGCGCAGCGCGATCTGCTGGCCGATGCCGCGGCCCGAACCCGTGACGATGGCGACGCGCCCGTCAAGCTGACCCATGATTCACTATCCTCTTCTTCTGTCATCCCGAGCGCAGCGAGGGATCTAGTCGAGACCCTGGATCCCTCGCTGCGCTCGGGATGACAGGGGTGGCGTGCGCTATGCCAGCGCGACCGTCGCGTGGCCCTGCAGCGTGTCCTGGCCGTTCTGGTTGGTGCATTTGACCTCGAGGTCGACCAGCGTCTCGCCATTGGCCTCGCGCTTGCCGGTGACCTTGCCGCTGACGGTGATCACGTCGCCGACCCAGGTGATCGAGGTGAAGCGCGTGCCCAGCCCGCGCACCTGCTTCTGCGGCACCCAGCCGGTCACCACGCGGCCGAGGAAGGCCATCGACAGCATGCCGTGGGCGAAGACGTCCTTGAAGCCGAACTTCTTGGCGAAGTCGATGTCGACATGGATCGGGTTGTGATCGCCCGAGCCGCCGCAATAGAGCGCGAGCTGGTGGCGGCTGATCGGCGGCAGGACGAGCTTGGGGATCTCGTCGCCCACCTTCACGTCGGCGAATTTCGGCGCGTTGGCCATCGTCCCCTCCTCAAGCCTTGCCGGCGTTCGGGTTGCGCACGACGGTCACGCCGCGCGCCTTGGCGACCGGCTTGCCCGACGCCTCGTCCTTCAGCTCGGTCTCCGAGACGACGAACCACAGCGCGCCGCCCTTCTTGTCGTAGATGTCCATCACCTGGCTCTGGCAGGTGATGCGGTCGCCGACATGCACCGGCGCCAAATACTCGTAGTGCTGCTCGCCGTGCAGGATCAGGCCGATATCGACGTTGAGCAGGCGCAACAGGCCGCCCTTGTCGGGGTCGTCGTTGGTGACGGCGGTGAGGAAGGTCGGCGGCGCCGGGATGGCGCGGTAGCCGGCGGCTTTCGCGGCCTTCTCGTCGCTGTAGATCGGGTCATCCTCGCCGATCGCCTTGCAGAAGAGGCGGATCTTGCCGGCCTCGACCGTGGTGGTGAAGGCGTTGAACTTGTGGCCGATGTGCTTCTTGTCGAGCATGCCTCGCGTCCCCTCCTGAAAAAATCGAAACTGGCGCTTGCCTTCCCCCGGAGGGGGTAGGTGCCCGAAGGGCGGATGGGGATGTCGAAGACGAACCGAGGAGTCCGTCTTGGACATCCCCCATCCGTCAGCGCTACGCGCTGCCACCTTCCCCCTCCGGGGGAAGGTAAGCTCGCGTCTTCCCTCGATGCCTATTCGTAGCGGCCGACGATGGCGATCGACGAGACGTTCTCGCGCGGCGCGCCGCCCAGATTGTGCGTCATGCCGACCTTCGGGTCCTTGAGCTGGCGCGCGCCGGCGCGGCCCTGGAACTGCAGGTACATCTCGTAGAGCATGCGCAGGCCCGAGGCGCCGATCGGATGGCCGAAGCACTTCAGGCCGCCGTCGATCTGGCAGGGGATCTTGCCGTCGGCGTCGTAGAAGCCGTCGAGCACGTCCTTCCAGCCCTTGCCGGTCTCGGAGATGTGCAGGTCCTCCATGGTCACCAGCTCGGTGACCGAGAAGCAGTCATGGACCTCGAACATCGAGACTTCCTTGCGCGGATCCTTGATGCCGGCCTCCTCGTAGGCCTTCTTCGAGGCGATGCGCGTGGTATGGAAGTAGCTGCCGTCCCACGAATTGTGGCCCGACTCCGAGCCGTTGGAGACGGAGAGCTGCAGCGCCTTGACGCTGACGATGTCGTGCTTGCCCAGCGACCTGGCGATCTCAGGCGTGGTCACGATCGCCGCCGCCGCGCCATCCGACACGCCGCAGCAGTCGAACAGGCCCAAGGGCGAGGCGATCATCGGCGCGTTGAGGATGGTGTCCATGTCCACCGCCTTCTGCAGGTGGGCCTTGGGGTTCTTCGCACCGTTCTGGTGGCTCTTCCACGACACGTGGCCGATCGCCTTCTTGAGGTCCTCGGCGGCCACGCCATGCGCCGTCTGGTAGGCGGTGGCGAGCTGGGCGAAATTGCCCGGCGCCGTGCCGTTGGCGCTCCACAGCGCCTGCAGCGGGCCGCCGCGGCCGCCCGGCAGGCCGCCATAGCCGGTGTCCTTGAGCTTCTCGACGCCCAGCGCCAGGGCGAAGTCGACCGCGCCCGACGCCACCGCGTAGCAGGCGCCGCGGAAGGCCTCGGTGCCCGAGGCGCACATGTTCTCGACATGCGTCACCGGGATGTTGGGCAGGCGCAGCGTGGTGCTGAGCGGGATGCCCGACTTGCCGACATGCACCTCGTCGATCGCCGTGGAGAACCACGCCGCCTGGAGCTGCTTCATGTCGATGCCGGCGTCGGAGACGCACTCCTTGAACGCTTCCAGCATCAGCTCCTCGGCGCCGCTTTCCCAGCGCTCGCCGAACTTGGAGCAGCCCATGCCGAGAATGGCGACCTTGTCCTTGATACCCTTGGCCATGGCACGTCTCCTGTGGTTGTCGTGCTCTTACCCTTTAACCGCTTGAGCCGTCGGCGCCGATCAGGCCGGCGCCGCCTTCCAGAAATAGCGCTTGAAGCCGCCGCGCATCTGATCGACCTCGCGGATGCGGAAGGTCATGCGCATCTTGGCGCCGACCTTGACCTGGTCCTTGTCCGAGTCGGTGAAGTCGGCCATGAAGCGGCCGCCCTCGGGGAAGGTGATCATGCCGTAATAGGCCGGCGGATCGGGCGAATAGGTCAGCGAATCGGCGGTGAACGACATCACCGAGGCCTGCAGCCCCTGCATCGGATAGGGCTCCTGGCTGTCCATCGCGTGGCAGTTGGGATTGACGCAGACCTGGGTCTTGGGGAACTGCACCGTGCCGCAGACCTTGCACTTGCCGCCGACCAGGCCGTAGATCATGTCGCGCTTGCGCCACAGCACACTGAGCGCGGTCTTCTTGTCGAACTCCGCGCGCATGCCCTTGTCGATCGGCAGCATGTCGTTGAAGGCGAGGAACTTCATGTAGTTCGTCTCGACCTTGCCGCGCGCCAGCCAGCCCGACACGCCCAGCCGCTTGCTGAGGTTGGCGATCTCCGCCGTGACCTCGAGGATGATGACGTCGAGGCCCTGCCCGAAGGCCACGACCATGATGCGCTCGCCCGGCTTGGCGCTCTCCAGCGTATGCGCCAGCACGACAAGCGCATGCGCCGAGCCGGTGTCGCCCAGGTTGGCGCCGAGGTTGTCGCGCACCGCCGTCTCGGCGACGCCCGCCATCTTGGCCATCTGCCTGGGGATCGCCGCCATCAGCGCGGGCATGATGAAGTGCGTGATGTCGGCGCCCTTGAGGTTGGCGGTCGCGAGCGCCGCCTTGATCGCCGGCGGCACGATCTTCACGTAGCCCTCGTCGCGGATCCAGCGCTCCTCCCAGGTGTAGTCGAAATCCGACTCATCGCCGCGGAAGTGATCGACGAAATCCATCGACACGGAGTGATGCGCCAGCAGCCTGGCGATCACCTTGTCTGTCCCGCACAGCATCGCCGCCGCGCCGTCGCCGAACTGCAGCTCGTTGGCCGAGGCCACGCGCGTGGAGCGCTTCTCGGCGGCCACGACCATGGTCGGCGCGCCGGACTTGGCGGCGGTCAGCCCGGCGATCAGCGCCGAGGTGCCGGCCTTCTGCGAGCCGGCGACGTCGGCGGCCATCAGGCCGTCCTCGACGGTCAGCGCCGTGCCGATCACGCCGGCGTTCTGGCGATCCTTGAACGGCAGGGTGGTCGAGGCGAAGTACAGGTTGCGCAGCGATTTCGGGTCGGTGCCGTTGAGGCAGTCGCGCGCCGCCTCGACGCCCATGGTGATGGAATCCTCGTCCCAGTTGGCCATCGCGCGCTCGCCCTTGGCCTGACCGCGCAGGCCCGGCGCGAACCACTTGTTGGCATCGTAGACGGCCTGGCGGCTGAGTCGCAGCCGCGGGACATAGGCGCCATACCCGGTGATGCCGACCATGCGGAGTTCCCTCTTCTCGAACGCTTGTTAGGTGAACGTTGGTTCAGACTAGCGCCATCAAGGGGGCCGCGCGATAGCCATTTGCACACGCCGATGGCCCTGCGGCCCGCGCATTCCGGCCGCCGAAATCGCGCCCTCGACGCGCGGAAACCGCGTTCCGAAAACAGAATGCATTCATGCCTTCCCCCTCCGAACGTGGTCGTAAGTGCCGCCGCGCTCGGCGGCGGCAGTTGGAGTCACCCTGGCGCTATACCGATTTCCGGTATATGGTACGATCATGATCCGGAGCTTCCGCTGCAAGGAAACCGAGAAGCTCTTCAATGACCAGCTCAGCCGTCGCTTTGCGTTCATCGAGCGCATCGCACGGCGCAAGCTGGAGCTGCTGGCGGCCGCCAACGCATTGGACGATCTGCGCAGCCCGCCGGGCAACCGGCTTGAAGCGCTGCGCGGCGACCGCGCTGGACAGCACAGCATCCGGATCAACGATCAATGGCGCCTGTGCTTTCGTTGGTCGGATGGCGACGTATTCGATGTCGAGATCGTCGACTATCTCTGAACCGGCACGAAGTGAGCAGAAGCATGGCCAAGAGACTGAACCCGATCCATCCCGGCGAAGTTCTCCAGGAGGAGTTCATGAAGCCGACGCTTGTCAGCCAGAACCGCCTGGCTCGCGAGATCGGCGTCAACGTGGCGCGGATCAGCGACATCGTGCGCGGCCGACGCGGCATCAGTGCGGACACCGCGGTGCGGCTCGCGGCATTCTGGAGCACGACGCCGGAGTTCTGGATGAATCTGCAGACCCGCTACGACCTGAAGCTCGCCCAGCGTTCCCTCGGCGACAAACGCGTCAGCGCGATCAAGCCGCTGCGCGCCGCCTGAAACAACAAACGCCCTCCGGGAATTGCAGCAGCCGGCCGCGAATCTGCCGGATTGACGCGACATGCGTTTGGCAAAAGAATGCGAGCGCACACTCACCAACGGAGGGGCCCATGGCCATCGGCGATCCTGAAACCAAGCAGCAGGACTATTTCGCCATGGCCGGCCTGATCCAGAAGCACTATCGCGACGAGTGCTACGACACTGACGTCACTAGCTCGGTGCCGTGGGAGACGGTGGCGGCGATCTTCTGGGAGGAGACGCAGTTCACCAACACGCGCCAGAAGGGCTTCAGCCACGAGAGCTGGCTGAAGGGCCCCGGCGCCGAGCAGGGCAAGGGCAACCACGCCATCGGCTTCGGCCAGGTCGAGCGCGAGACCCTCATCCTGATCAAGTCCCAGGCGACGACGACGGGCGCGCTCAAGGGCTTCTTCGACGGCACGCCGCTCGCCGGTCCGATCGACAAGCTGCCGGGCGGCTGGTGGCGCGACGTCGACGAGATGGTGCTGGGCGACGATCGCCGCGCCATCCACCTGTGCTGGCACGCGCTGATCCACCAGCGCAAGCGCCACCCCAACGCCAACCTCGAGAAGCTGCTGCACAACTATGGCGGCCTGCGCGACGCCAGCGGCCGGCCGACCGACAAGATGGTGCGCGTGGCGCGCGGCTGGCTGACCACGACCAGCCTGCTGACCACCTTCCGCGCCTCCGGGCTGGGCGCGCAGGACTACGGCGGCATGATGCGGGCCAAGCGTGTGCTGGCGGCGATCTTCGCATGCTCGCGCCGCAACGCACGCTTCATGCCCAGCTTCGGCGTCGAGGCGCGGCCGATCCAGGGATACATCTACGCCGGCACCGACCTCTACGCGTTGGGCGACGGGCTGGGCTGCCTGAGCTTCGGCAACAGCAACCAGCCGGGCGCCAACACCAACCTCGCCGCCGACTACCGCGACTTCATCGCCGAGTACAAGAAGCAGCCGGAGAGCGAGCACAAGTGGATCCGGCCCTGGGTCGAGAAGCGCTATCCCACGCTGAAGGGCCGCGCACTCAACATCGGCCCCAACGGCAACGAGTAGCTGCATGTCTTACCTTCCCCCGGAGGGGGAAGGTGCCGAAGGCGGAAGGGGGATGTCGAAGACGAACGCAGGAGTCCGTCTTCAACATCCCCCATCCGTCGCTGCGCGCCACCTTCCCCCTCCGGGGGAAGGTAAGACCCTTGTTACGCCGCGACCGAGAGGTTGGCGTAGCGGGTGAGGTGGTGCTGCTGGTTGCCGAACAGCGTCTCGATCATGGTCAGGCGCTTGAAGTAGTGGCTGACCGAGAGCTCGTCGGTGACGCCCATGCCGCCGTGCATCTGCACCGCGCTCTGGCCGCAGAACCTGCCCGACTTGCCGATCTGCACCTTGGCGCCCGAGGCCGCCTTCTTGCGCACCGTGGCGTCGGCGTCGTCGATCTTCAGCGCCGCCATCAGGGTCATCGAGCGCGCTTCCTGGGCGTTGGTGAAGCAGTCGACCATGCGGTGCTGCAGCACCTGGAACTTGCCGATCGGCACGCCGAACTGCTTGCGGGTCTTGATGTACTCGAGCGTCGCCTTGTTGATGGCGTCCATGCAGCCCACCGCCTCGGCGCACAGCGCCACGATCGAACGATCGACCACGCCCTCGAACAGCGCGTAGCCGTCGTCGAGCTTGCCGACCACGGCGTCGGCGCCGACCTTGACGTTGTCGAAGGTGAGCTCCGAGGCGCGCAGCGCGTCCTGGGTGGGATAGTCGCGGCGGCTGATGCCCTGGGCCTTGGCGTCGACGGCGAACACCGTGATGCCCTTCTCGTCGCGCTGGCCACCCGAGGTGCGCGCGGTGACGAAGATCGTGTCGGCCGAGGCGGCGTTGTAGACCACGCCCTTGTGGCCACTGATGGCGAAGCCGGCGCCATCCTTTTTCGCCGTGACGGCGACGTCGGCGAGGTTGAAGCGCGCCTGCTTCTCGACATAGGCGACGGCGAACTGCTTCTCGCCCGCGATCATCGGCGCCAGCAGCGCTTCCTTCTGCGCCGCGGAACCGCCGGCGGCCAGCAGGCCACCGCCCATCACCACGGTCGGCAGATAGGGCTCGAGCACCAGGCCTGAGCCGAAAGCTTCCATGGCGATCATGGTCTCGATCGCGCCGCCGCCGAAGCCGCCATCGGCCTCGGAGAAGCTCATGCCCAGCCAGCCGAGCTCGGCGAACTTCGCCCAGTTCTCGGGCAGCCAGCCCTTCTCGCTCGCGGCGATCTTGCGCCGGGTCTCGAACGCGTACTGCTCGCGCACGAAGCGCTCGACGCCTTCCTTGATCTGCTTCTGCTCGTCGGAATACGACAGGTCCATAGTCTCAGCTCCCTCCGGCCGCGGCGTCGCGCGTTGCCTGCTGCTTACAGCCCCAGCACCATCTTGGAAATCACGTTCTTCTGGATCTCGTTCGAGCCGCCATAGATCGAGGTCTTGCGCATGTTGAAATAGCGCGGCGCGGCGGGCACGGCGTGGGCCGGGCCGATCGGCGATTCATTGCTGTCGCGGAACAGCAGCTCGGGCTGGTACGGCATGGCGTAGTTGCCCACCGCCTCGCAGGCCAGCTCGGCGATGCGCTGCTGGATTTCCGAGCCGCGGATCTTGAGGATCGAGACCTCCGGCCCCGGCGCGCCGCCCAGCTGCATGGTCGACAGCGCGCGCAGCTCGCTCATCTCCAGCGCCGAGAGCTGCAGGTCGAGATCGGCGATCTTCTCGCGGAAGCCCTGATCGTCGACCAGCCTGCCGCCGTCGTCGGCCAGCTCGGCGCGGGCGATCTCGCGCAGGCCCTGCACGCCGCGCTTCGAGGCCGCGACCTCGGCGATGCCCAGCCGCTCGTTGGCGAGCAGGAACTTGGCGCAGGTCCAGCCCTCGCCTTCCTTGCCGATGCGGTTGGCCACCGGCACGCGCACATTGTCGAAGAACACGTCGTTCACGTGATGCGCGCCGTCGAGCATGACGATCGGCTTCACGGTGATGCCGGGCGTTTTCATGTCGATCAGCAGGAAGGAGATGCCCTCCTGCTGCTTGGCATCCGGGTTGGTGCGCACCAGGCAGAAGATCCAGTCGGCCCAGTGCGCCACCGAGGTCCAGGTCTTCTGGCCGTTGACGATGTAGTGATCGCCCTCGCGCACCGCGCGGGTGCGCAGCGAGGCGAGGTCGGAGCCCGAGCCCGGCTCGGAATAGCCCTGGCACCACAGCACGTTCGACGACGCGATGTCGGGCAGGAAGCGCTCTTTCTGCTCGTCGTTGCCGAAGGTGTAGATCACCGGGCCGACCATCTTCGGGCCGAACGGCAGGATGCGCGGCGCGCCCTCCTCGGCCAGCACGTTCTCGAACAGGAAGCGCTGCGTCACGCTCCAGCCCGGCCCGCCGTACTTCTTCGGCCAGGTGTAGACATGCCAGCCGCGCCTGCCGAGCGCGCGCTGCCAGGCGAGGTGGTCGTCGCGATCGTAGTGCCGGCCGCGCCGGGTCTTCTCGATCGTCGCCGGCGCGAGGTTCTCGCGCGCGAACGCCCGCACCTCGTCGGCGAAGGCACGATCCTCGGCGGTCAGAGCCAGATCCATTGTTCCCTCTTTCTATTACCTT
The DNA here is from genome assembly GCA_019635875.1 of Alphaproteobacteria bacterium. Taxonomy (NCBI): domain Bacteria; kingdom Pseudomonadati; phylum Pseudomonadota; class Alphaproteobacteria; species Alphaproteobacteria bacterium. Next base: position 115,099 of record JAHBYP010000013.1, on the reverse strand, counting down.
CCCCCGGAGGGGGAAGGTGGCGCGGAGCGCCGGATGGGGGATGTCGAAGACGGACTCCTGCGTTCGTCTTCGACATCCCCCTTCCGCCCTTTGGGCACCTTCCCCCTCCGGGGGAAGGGAGACTCTCCTAAAGTCCCAGCACCATCTTGGAGATGACGTTCTTCTGGATCTCGTTCGAGCCGCCGTAAATGGTGGTCTTCCGCACGTTGAAATAGCGCGGTGCGGCCAGGTGCGCGGTGTCGGGGCCGATCGGCTCCTCGTTCGCGCCGTGCCACAACAGCGCCGGCTGGTACGGCATCGCGTAATAGCCGACCGCCTCGACGGCGAGCTCGGTGATGCGCTGCTGGATTTCCGAGCCGCGGATCTTGAGGAACGAGACCTCCGGTCCGGGCGCGCCGCCGGCGGCCATCGCCGAAAGCGCGCGCAGCTCGGTGTACTCCAGCGCCGTCACCTGGATCTCCAGATCGGCGATCTTCTCCCGGAAGGAGGCATCGTCGATCAGCTTGCGGCCGGCGCCGTCATTCTCCGACTTGGCCATCTGCTTGAGGCCCTCGACGCCGCGCTTGGATTGCGGGATCGCGGCGATGCCCAGGCGCTCGTTGGCGAGCAGGAACTTGGCGTAGGTCCAGCCCTCGCCTTCCTTGCCCACGAGGTTCTCGACCGGCACCTTCACGTTGTCGAAGAACACCTCGTTCACCTCGTGGCCACCGTCGGCCACGATGATCGGCTTCACGGTGATGCCCGGGCTCCTCATGTCGATCAGCAGGAAGGAGATGCCCTCCTGCGGCTTGGCCTGCGCATCGGTGCGCACCAGGCAGAAGATCCAGTCGGCCCAGTGGCCCATGGTGTTCCAGGTCTTCGAGCCGTTGACGATGTAGTGGTCGCCCTCGCGCACGGCCTTGGTGCGCAGCGAGGCGAGGTCGGAGCCCGAGCCGGGCTCGGAATAGCCCTGGCACCACCAGACGCTCGATTCGCGGATGCCCGGCAGGAAACGCTGCTTCTGCTCGTCGTTGCCGAAGGTGTAGATCACCGGCCCGACCATCTTGCTGCCGAACGGGATGATGCCCGGCGCGTTCATCTCGGCGCAGGTGTTCTCGAAGATGTAGCGCTGCGTGACGGTCCAGCCCGGCCCGCCATGCTTCTTCGGCCAGGTGTAGACCAGCCAGCCCTGGCGCCCGAGCGCCTGCTGCCAGCGCATGTAGTCGTCGCGCTCCAGATGCTTGCCGCCGGCCACCTTGTCGGCGATGTCCCTGGGCAGGTTCCTGGCGACGAAATCGCGGACCTCGTCGCGAAACGCGAGGTCGTCTTTGGTGAACGCCAGATCCATCGGTCGTCCTCCGCATGTGGGCGTGTCACCGCACGCCGGCGGTGGAAATGACGCCCCGTTCATTGAATTGCCGGCATACTATCCGGCAAGCCGCGCTCGGCAAGTCGTGCGCGGAACTCATGTTCGCGATACGGAATAATCCCGTGCACATCGGAATAGTCGGTTGCGGCGTCGCCGGCATGACGGCGGCTGTCCTGCTGTCGGAAGCCGGCCACGACGTCGCGCTGCTGGAGCGCTTCGAGCAGCCGCAGCCGCTGGGCGCCGGGCTGCTGATCCAGCCTACCGGCCTGCGCGTGCTGCAGCGCCTGGGCCTGCACGAACGGGCGCTGCGATCGGGCGCGCGCATCACGGGCATCGACGGCCGCTCCGATCTCGGGCACTGCGTGCTCGACCTGCGCTACGGTGATCTCGATCCTCGCCTGCACGGTCTGGGCCTGCATCGCGGCGCGCTGTTCTCGCTGCTGTTCGAGCGGCTCAAGCGCGCGCCGGCGACGCTGACCACCGGCTTCGAGGTGACGTCGATCGCCGGCACCACGCTCGCCACCGCCGACGGCCGCAGCGCCGGCCCGTTCGACCTCGTGCTGGTCTGCGACGGTGCGCATTCGCGGCTGCGCGAGCGCCTGGCGCCCAGGCACAGCGCGACGATCTATCCGTGGGGCTGCTTCTGGGCGACCCTGCCCGACCCCGACAGGCGCTTCGCCGGGCTGCTGCACCAGCGCTTCCGCGGCAACCGCCGCATGACCGGCGTGCTGCCGGTCGGCGCCGCCCCGGGCGGCGACGGCAACGACGTCATCACCCTGTTCTGGAGCCTGCGCGTCGCGGAGATGCAGGCCGTGCGCGCCGGTGGGCTCGGCCCTCTCAAGGCCGAGCTGCTCGACATCTGGCCCGAGCTGGCGCCGCTGCTGGAGCGGCTGACCTCGTTCGACCAGTTCGCCGAGGCGACCTATCGCGACGTGGTGATGTCGGGCTTCCGCCGCGAGCGCATCCTGTTCCTCGGCGATTGCGCGCACGGCATGTCGCCGCAGCTCGGCATGGGTGCCAACCTGGCGCTGGCCGACGCCGCAACCCTGGCCGGCGCCCTGGCGCACGCATCCTCGCTCGACGCGGCGCTGGCCCTGTTCGAGACCACGCGCCGGCGCACCCTGGCGATCTACGGCTTCGTCAGCCGCTGGCTCACGCCGTTCTACCAGGGCGCTGCGCGGCCGGTCGGCTGGCTGCGCGATCTCACCTTCGGCCCGGCCTGCGCCTTCCCGCCGACGCGCCGCGCGATGCTCACCATGCTCTCAGGCACACGGCGCGACTGGTTCGCGACCTTCCCGATCGCCGGCGACGGCCTGCCGGAATTGCCGCTGGTCTGAGGCTGCGTTCATCGCCGTTCGGGCCGCGTCGCTCCGGCGACGCATCATGAGCGCCGCTGGAGCGGCGCGGCCCCCTGACGACTCAAGCTGCGGCGCGGGCGCGCACGGCGCACGCGTCGCGCTGTAATCGCGGCACGCTTCACCACATGATGAGCGTGCGTGCTATCGTCCCTTCCCCTCCGGGGGAAGGCAAAGGCCCGGAGGGGTGCGATGGATTTCTCCGACGCGTTGCTGCTGGCGCGCATACAGTTCGCCTTCACGGTCAGCTTCCACATCATCTTTCCCGCCTTCTCGATCGGCCTCGCGAGCTACCTCGCGACGCTCGAGGGCCTGTGGCTGTGGACCGGCCGTCGCGTCTTCCTCGACCTGTTCAATTACTGGAAGAAGATCTTCGCTGTCGCCTTCGGCATGGGCGTCGTGTCGGGCATCGTCATGAGCTACCAGTTCGGCACCAACTGGAGCGTGTTCTCCGACAAGGTCGGGCCGGTGATCGGCCCGCTGATGGGCTACGAGGTGCTGTCGGCGTTCTTCCTCGAGGCCGGCTTCCTCGGCATCATGCTGTTCGGCCTCAACCGCGTCGGCCCGCGCCTGCACTTCTTCGCCACCCTGATGGTGGCGTTCGGCACCTTCCTGTCGGCGTTCTGGATCCTCTCGGCCAACAGCTGGATGCACACGCCGCAGGGCCACGCCATCAACGAGGCCGGCCAGTTCATCCCCGTGGACTGGTGGCAGGTGATCTTCAATCCCTCCTTCCCCTATCGCCTCGCGCACATGCTTCTGGCGGCCTACATCACGACGGCCCTGGTCGTCGGCGCCACCGGTGCGCTGCACCTGCTGCGCGATCGCGCCGACCCGGCGGCGCGCATCATGTTCTCGATGGCGATGTGGATGGCGGCGATCGTGGCGCCGATCCAGGCCGTCGTCGGCGACATGCACGGGCTCAACACGCTCAAGCACCAGCCGGCCAAGATCGCGGCGATGGAAGGCCATTTCGACACCTACGAGGGCGCGCCGCTGATCCTGTTCGGCATCCCCAACGATCGCGAGGAGCGCGTCGACTACAAGGTCGAGATCCCCAGGCTTGGCTCGTTCATCCTCACGCACGACTGGAGCGGCAAGGTGCGCGGCCTGAAGGAATGGCCGCGCGAGCAGCGCCCGCCCTCGCGCATCGTCTTCTGGAGCTTCCGCATCATGGTCGGCGCCGGCCTGCTGATGATCGCGCTCGGCCTGTGGACCCTGCTGCTGCGCTGGCGGCGCACGCTCTACGACGCGCCGTGGACCTGGCGCGCCGCCCTGCTGATGGGCCCGTCGGGCTTCGTCGCGGTGCTGGCGGGCTGGATCACCACCGAGGTCGGGCGGCAGCCCTGGACGGTCTACGGCCTGCTGACCACGGCGCAGTCGGTCTCGCCGATCGACGCGGCGGCCGTCGGCACCTCGCTGGTCGCCTTCATCGTCGTCTATTTCGCGCTGTTCGGCGCCGGCACCTTCTACCTGCTGCGCCTGATGTACAAGCAGGTGGCCGCGGGCGCCGACGAGCTGCCGCGCGACGAGCCGATCCGCGCCGCCGGCATCACGCCGGCGCCCGTCATGCGCGAAGCTGGAGGTGCGCCATGACCTTGGACCTCCCCTTCATCTGGGCCGCCCTGATCGCCTTCGCGGTGCTCGCCTACGTCATCCTCGACGGCTTCGATCTGGGCGTCGGCATCCTCTTCCCATTCATGCCACACAGGAAGCATCGCGACGAGATGATGAACTCGGTGGCGCCGGTGTGGGACGGCAACGAGACCTGGCTGGTGCTGGGCGGCGGCGGGCTGTTCGCCGTCTTCCCGCTGGCCTACGCGGTGATCATGCCGGCGCTCTACGCGCCGCTGATCGTCATGCTGCTCGGGCTGATCTTCCGCGGCGTCGCCTTCGAGTTCCGCTGGAAGACCGAGCGCGGCCGCTTCCTGTGGGACTGGGCCTTCGCCGGCGGCTCGACGCTCGCGGCCTTCGCCCAGGGCATCGCGCTGGGCGCGCTGGTGCAGGGCATCCCGGTCGCCGACCGCGCCTATGCCGGCGGCTGGTGGGACTGGCTGACGCCGTTCAGCCTGCTCACCGGCGTGGCGCTGGTCGTGGGCTATGCGCTGCTCGGCGCGACCTGGCTGGTCTACAAGGCCGAAGGCGAGGTGCAGGCGCGCGCCTATCGCTTCGCCATGCTGGCGGCCATCGGCACCGTGGCGCTGATCGGCGCGGTGAGCCTGTGGACGCCCTTCCTGCGCGACATCTACATGCAGCGCTGGCTGGCCTGGCCGCAGATCCTCTACACCGCGCCGGTGCCGCTGCTGGTGGCGGCGACGACGTTCGTGCTGCTCAAGAGCCTGCGCGAGAAGCGCGAGCTCTCGCCCTTCCTGGCGTCGCTGGCGCTCTTCGTGCTGTGCTTCGTCGGGCTGGGCATCGGCTTCTATCCCTACATCGTGCCGCACTCGGTGACGATCTGGGACGCCGCCGGCCCCGACGCCAGCCTCGGCTTCCTGCTGATCGGCGCGCTGGCGCTGCTGCCGCTGATCCTCGCCTACACCGCCTATTCCTACTGGGTCTTCCGCGGCAAGGTGAACGCCAAAGGAGGCCACTACCATTGAGTGGAAGGAGCGCCATTGCCTTCCCCCGGAGGGGGAAGGTGCCCGAAGGGCGGAAGGGGGATGTCGAAGCCGAACGGTGGAGTCCGTCTTCGGCATCCCCCTTCCGGCGCTGCGCGCCACCTTCCCCCTCCGGGGGAAGGTAATGCGACGTCAATCCTGGAAACGCCTGATCTGGTTCGCCGGCCTGTGGTGCGCCAGCGTGGCGGCGCTGGGCGTCGTCGCCTTCGCGATCAGGCTCGCTCTACGCGGCTGAGGCGGGGAAGAGCAGCGCCTTCTCGTCCTCGAGCTTGGCGATGTCGGCCTCGCTGTAGCCGAACTCCTTCATCACCTCGAGGCCGTCGGCGCCGATGCGCGGGGCGTGGCGGCGGTACTCGGTCTTGGTCTTCTCGAAATCCAGCGGCGAGGCGAAGGTGGTGATCCTGCCCTCGGTAGGATGCTCGCGCTCGGTGAAGAAGCCGGTGGCGTTGAGGTGCTCGTCCTCCATCACCTGCTCCAGGGTGTTCACCGGCATGGCCGGGATGTCGGCCTCGTCGAACAGCTTGAGCCACTCCTTGGTGGTCTTGTTGCGCAGGAGCTCGTCGAGGATCTGGTAGAGCTCGTCGAAATGCGCGCCACGCTGGGCCTTGTCGGTGAAGCGCGTCTCCTTGGCGAGATCCGGCCGGTCGGCGAGCACGAAGAAGCGCTCCCAGTGCCGCGTCGTGTAGGGCAGCGCGCAGATGTAACCGTCCTTGGTCGGGAAGGGATGGCGGTATTTGTTGATGATGCGGTTGTAGCCCATCGTGCCGATCGGCGGATGGAAGGTGCGGCCGAAGAGATGGTCGGTGAGGAAGAACGAGGCCAGCGTCTCCAGCATCGGCACCTCGATCATCTGGCCCTCGCCGCTTTGCGCGCGGTGATAGAGCGCGCCCAGCACGGCGACGGCGAGATGCAGGCCGGTGGTCTTGTCGGCGATCAGGCTGGGCAGGAATTTCGGCCGCTGGCCGTCGATGCGCGCCTGCAGCGAGGCCGCACCACTGGCGCCCTGCACCAGATCGTCGAAGGCCGGCTTGTGGCCGTAGGGTCCCTTGCGCTTGTAGCCCAGCGAGTAGGCATAGATGATCTTCGGGTTGATCTTCTTCAGGTCCTCGTAGCCCAGGCCGAGACGCTCGATCGCCTGCGGCCGGCTGTTGTGGATGAAGATGTCGGCGCTCTCGATCATCTTCTTCACGACCGCGATCGCGGCGGGCTTCTTGAGGTCGAGGCAGATCGAGCGCTTGTTGCGGCCCGCCGCCATGTAGATCGGCCCCATGTCGGGCGAGCGGCCCTTGCCCGACAGCCGCAGCAGGTCGCCCTCCGGCGGCTCGATCTTGATCACGTCGGCGCCCATGTCGGCGAGATGCTGCGTCGCGAACGGCCCGAGCAGAACGGCCGTCATGTCGACGATCCTCACCCCGTGCAGCGGCCCCGGCATGTTTCCTCCTGATGCGTTCTTTGCCTTCCCCCTCCGGGGGAAGGGAGATGATGTACGAACAGCGGCCGCCCGTGCACAAGCGCGGGCGGCGCAGGGCCGCCCTGCCCTCTCCTCAGCCGTCGAGGGCTTCGATCATGCGGGTCCGCATCGCGGCATCGGGCAGTGCGCCGAAGCCTGCGCGCACGTTGTCGCGCATGTGGTCGGGCCGGCTGGTGCCGGGAATGGCGCAGGTCACCGCGGGATGGCCGAGCACGAATTTCAGCAGGATCTGCGCCCAGCTGGTGCAGCCGATCTCCGCCGCCCAGCCGGGCAGCGGCTTCTGCATCATTCGGCGGATCAGCCCGCCGCCGCCGAGGGGCTGGTTGACGATGACGGCGATGCCGCGCTCGGCCGCCAGCGGCAGGAGGCGGCGCTCGGCGGCGCGGTCGTTGAGCGCGTAGTTGAGCTGCACGAAGTCGAGCGGCTGGGCGCGCATCACCGCCTCGAGCTCGTCATGCGCCGAGACCTGGTAATGCGTGACGCCGAGATAGCGCACGCGACCCTCGGCCTTCCAGGCGCGCAGGGTCGCCAGGTGCGTGCGCCAGTCGACCAGGTTGTGCACCTGCATCAGCTCGATGCGCGGGCCGGTGCGCAGCAGCTCCATCGAGCGGCGCATCTGCTCGATGCCGGCCTGCCGGCCCTGCGTCCACACCTTGGTGGCGATGAAGGCCTTCTCGCGTGCGTTCGCCGCCGCCAGCAGCGCGCCGACCGCGGCTTCCGACTGGCCGTACATCGGCGAGCTGTCGATCACCGAGCCGCCATTGTCGAACAGCACGCGCAGCACCTCGCCGAGCGGCGCGCGGCGCTCCGGCGGATGGTCGAAGGTCAGCCAGGTGCCGACGCCGATCACCGGGAGCATCTCGCCGCTCGAGGGGATGCGCCGCTTCGCCATGGCCGCCTGCGCCGAGGCGCGGCCGCCCAGCGCCAGGGACAGCGCGCCGCCGGCCGCCGCTCGCAGCAGGCTGGCGCGCGACAGGCTCATGACGATCGCGGCGGCCGGAACTGCTCGGGCACGCGCTCCAGGTCGGGCACCCGGAAGACGCCCGAGGCGTTGAGCACGACCGCGCCGTCGCAGACCAGCTCGGTGCGGCAGAAGCAGAAATTGATCGTGCGGCGCGTCACCACCGCCTTGCCCTCCAGCCAGTGACCGAGCCTGGCGCCACGCACGAAATCGCAGTTCAGCGTGATCGTCGGGTGCGGCCATCTTATGCCGGTGGCCAAGCCGCTGCCCAGGCCCATCACCATGTCGGCGACGGTGACCAGCAACCCGCCATGCGCGATGCCCATGGGATTGCCGTGGCGCTCGTCGAGCATCAGGCCGACGCGCGCGCCGTCGGCCTCGGGCTTCATCAGCAGCGGACCGGCGAGCTGCACGAAGCGGTCGGGAATCGGGATCTCGACGAAGCCCTCGGGGATGGCGTTCACAGCACGCCTCCGGTCGCGTCCATCAGCCGCTGCAGCGAGGCGCGCGCCTCCTCGCCGATCGCCGCGGCGCGGCCGCTCGCCTTGTCGATCGACACCAGGATCACGTGGCCGGTGGCGGCGCAGTGGCCGTCCTGGTCGAAGATCGCCTGGCCGATGACGATCGAGGAGCGGCGGATCTCGGTGATGCGCGCGCCGGCGCGGATCGTTCCCGGGTAGAACATCTGGCGCTTCAGGTCGATGTCGATATGCGCCACCACGACGTCCAGGCCGGTCAGCGCGCGCAGGCCCTTGAGCTGATCCTTCAGGTAGCGGATGCGCGCGTTCTCGAAGAACACCAGGAAGGCCACGTTGTTGATGTGGCCGTTGGCGTCGACATCGGCGAAGCGCAGATGCTCGGTGGTCAGGAAGCCGAAGGACCTGATATCGGCGAGATCGATCGCCGGCGGCACCGCGATGTTCATCGGCGTTCAGCCCCGCACGAACTCGACGCAGACGCCGGTCGCGTCCTTCGCCGAGACGATGATGCGGCCATCGGCCGGCCGCGCATAGGCGAGCCCGTTGGCCGACAGCAGCGCCGCCGTCGCCATCGGATCGGCGACAGCGAAGCGCAGCAGCGCCGGGTGGTCGTCCTTGCGCACCAGCCGCACGCCGGGATGCGCCGCCTCGAAGCGCGCGCGCGTCATGAAGCGGATCGGCGTGCCGCCGCTGTCGACCAGCAGGTCGCCGTCGTCACGCTTGACCGAGCCCACGCCGAAGACGCGCGTGACGTAGTCCTCGTCGAGGAACGGATCCTCGGCAACGACGACGGCGCCGGCCAGCGCCTTCGCGCCGTTGGGATGGCGCGCCCATTCCGGGCGGTAGACGAATTGCGGCGTGCGGTGCTCGCAGACGAAGTAGCCCAGCAGCTTGGCGCGCTTCGTGCCCAGGCGCACGGTACGGAAGGCGGCGCGCTCCTTGCGGCCGGAGATCTCGACCTCGCGGTCGAACTCCAGCACAGCATCGGGCTGCAGCCCGGCTTCGGTCCACGCCTTGTGCGCGAGGTCGGCGCCGTCGGTGCGCAGCGCGGCGTTGGCCAGCCCCTCGCCCTTGCTCTTCAGCATTTCCCGGCGCTCGGCGTTGAACTCGTTGGGCTCGACCACGCCCAGCAGCTCGAAGTAATTGTCGCCGAAGATCATCAGGTGGTTGGCGGTGCCCAGCCGCGTATGGAAGCCGCGCGGCTGCAGCGCGAAGCCCAGCCGCGCCCATGCGCGCTCGGCCTGGTCGATGTCGTCGACCACGACGACCGCGTGGTCGATGCCCTTCACCGCCTCAGCCATGGAACGCACTCCCTCACCTGATGGACGCCGGCGGATGAACTCGCGGCCCTGCATGGTCAGCGCCAGCTCGCCACGCTGGTTGAAGGCCTCGTAGTCCTTGAACACGAGGCCGACGTCGTCGCGGCTCGACAGGGGCCTCTTCTCCACGATCCTGACACTCGCGGTCAACCGGTCGCCCGGCCGCACCGGACGGTGCCAGCGTATGTCGTGCAGCCCGGCGCCGCCCATGCTGGCATCGGGATGGCTGAAATTGTCGACCAGCAGGCGCATCATCGCCGAGCAGATGTGCCAGCCGCTGGCGATCAGCCCGCCGAACATCGAGGCCTGCGCGGCGTCATGGTCGACATGGAAGGATTGCGGGTCGAACCGCCTGGCGAACTCGACGATCGCCGCCTCGGTGAACTCGTGGACGCCGATCGGATAGACGCGACCGAGCTCCAGCTCCTCCCAATAGCGCAGCGGACCGGGCATGCGATCAGTTCGCTGGCCGCCGGCGGATGAGGTTGGTGCCTTTCATGGTCACGACGGTCTCGCCGCGCTGGTTGACGGCGGTCCAGTCGTAGAACACCAGGCCCATGAACGGCTTGCTCGCCGAGGCGCGCTTGCCGGTCACGCTGAGCGAGGCGCTGATCGTGTCGCCGGCGCGCACCGGCCTGGGCCAGCGCACCTCGTCGATGCCGGGCGAGCCAAGGCTGGTCTCGGGATGCAGAAAATTGTCGGCCAGCAGGCGCATCGCCGCCGAGCAGGTGTGCCAGCCGCTGGCGATGATGCCGCCGAACATCGAGGCCTCGGCCGCGGCGCGATCAATGTGGAAGGGCTGCGGATCGAACTCGAGCGCAAAGGCAACAATCGCCTCCTCGGAGAGCGTCGCGCTGCCCAGCGCGTAGGTATGGCCGATCTCGATATCTTCCCAATAGCGCAGCGGCGGCATCATGGATCCATCGTCATGGGGCCCGGACCATAGCAGAGGCGAGGTACAGCGCTATCGCAGCCGATCCAGCGCCCGGTAGTAGAGGCCGACCAACGGCAGGAACCACGGCTGGCCGAGATGGCCGGGCACCGCCGGCCACGCCAGGTCCTTCAGCGGATTGCGATCGGCGCGGCCCAGCATGGCGTCGGCCATGATCATGCCGAGATGGGTCGAGAGCTGCGCGCCATGGCCGGAATAGCCCATGGCGTACCACACGCCGTCGGCGCGGCCAGCGCGCGGATAGCGATCGCGCGTCATGTCGACCAGCCCGCCCCAGCAATAGTCGATCTCGATCCCGGCCAGATGCGGGAAGATCGCCGCCAGGCCGGCGCGCAGGATGGCGCCGCTTGCCGCATCCGAGCGCTGGTCGGAGCGCGCCGAGAAGCGCGCGCGGCCGCCGAAGATCAGCCGGTTGTCCGGCGACAGCCGGAAGTAATTGCCGATGTTCATCGACGTGACGTAGGTGCGCCGACCCGGCACGCTCGCTTCGATCTCCGCCTCGCTCAGCGGCCGCGTCGCGATCAGGAAGCTGCCGACAGGCACGATGCGCCGGCGGAAATGGCCGAACGGGCCCGAGGTATAGGCGCCGGTGGCCAGCAGCACCTGCTTGGCGCGCAGCGTGCCGCGCGGCGTCGTCAGCTGGTGCCGGCCATCGACCAGCGCACGGCCGACGACCGGCGCGCCCTCGTGGATCACCGCGCCGTGGCGCACCGCGGCCGTCGCGAGGCCCGCCAGGTATCGCCCCATGTGCATCACGGCGCTCTTGCGCGAGAGCATGGCGCCGTGGAACGGTGCGCGAATCTCGCCGTCGAGCTCGGCTGCGCCCAGCAGCGCGGTATCGGCATCGACCTCGCGATGCACCGCCTCGAAATTGCCCGCCAGCGCCGCGAAATGCGCCGGCTTCGAGGCCAGCTTGAGCTTGCCGACGCGGCGGAAGTCGCAGTCGATGCCCTCCTCGGCGACGATCCGCTCGATGGTGTCGATCGAGTCGTCGAGCGCGCGATAGAGCGCGATGGCGCGCTCGGCGCCCAGCTCCGCCTTGGCGGCGAGGAAGCTGTGCGCCAGCCCGTTGTTGAGATGCCCGCCATTGCGGCCCGAGGCGCCGCAGCCGACGCGATCTGCCTCGAGCACCGCCACGCGCGCGCCACCCTGGGCCAGCCGGCGCGCCGCCGCCAGGCCGGTGAAGCCGCCGCCGATCACCGCGACATCCCAGTCGCCCCCGACATCGCCCTCGGCGCCGTCGACAAAGCGCGGCGCCGTGTCATGCCAATAGGATTCGAGCTTCACAGCCCGACGACGGCGGGCAGGCCGGAGATGTCCTTGATCTCGACGTAGCCGTAATAGGGATTGGCCGGCTCGTGCCCGCGATTGACCCAGACCTTGTGGCGGATACCCAGATCGTGCGCCGACATCAGATCGTAGCGGAACGACGACGAGCAATGCAGCACGTCCTCCGGCCCGCAGCCCAGCTGGTCGAGCATGTACTCGAAGGCACGAAGGCGCGGCTTGTAGGCGCCCGCCTGCTCGGCGGTGAAGACGGCGTGGAACGGCGCGCCCAGCTTCGCCACGTTCGAGCCGATCTGCGCGTTCATGGCATTCGACAAGATCACCAGCGGGATCTCCCGCGCCACTTTCGCCAGCCCCGCCGGCACGTCGGGATGCGGCCCCCAGGTCGGCACCCGCTCGTAGATCGCCTGCGCGTCCTCGGGACGGAAGGCCACGCCGTGGCGCCGGCAGGTGCGCTCGACGGCGTTGTGGATGACTTCGGCATAGGGCTTCCAGTCGCCCAGGATCTCGTCGAGCCGGTAGGCGGCGAAGTCGCGGATGAAGTGCGCCATCCCGGCCTCGTCGAATCGCTGCCCGAACAGGTCGCGCGCCGACTCGGCCATCTGGAAGTGGGTCAGCGTGCCGTAGCAGTCGAAGGTGATGTATTTGGGCCGGAAGTCGCTCATGGCCACACCATGGCGCGCCAGGCCCTCGTCGCGCAACCGAGCATGACCGTTTTGCGACGCAGCATGCGCGTTGACAGGCGAAACGCGCACCCTATGATGCGCGTTGTTCAGAACCATGGGCCGGATGCGTCCGCAAGAGACGGTCCCGTCCCTGCCGCCGAGCCCGGGCAAGGCGCCCGCTGACGGCGGATTATTCCGGAATATCAATGACTTTCGACGCGTTGGGGCTGAGCCCCGAAGTTCTCAAGGCGGTGGCCGAGACGGGCTACACCACGCCCACGCCGATCCAGGAACAGGCCATCCCCTACGTCCTCATGGGACGCGACGTTCTGGGCTGCGCCCAGACCGGCACCGGCAAGACGGCCGGCTTCACCCTGCCGATGATCGACATCCTGGCCGCCGGCCGGGCCCGGGCCCGCATGCCGCGCTCGCTGATCCTCGAGCCGACCCGCGAGCTCGCCGCCCAGGTGGCCGAATCGTTCGAGGTCTACGGCAAGTACAACAAGCTCTCGATGGCCCTGCTCATCGGCGGCATGTCGTTCGACGACCAGGAGAAGATCCTCGACCGCGGCGTCGACGTGCTGATCGCCACGCCGGGCCGCCTGCTCGACCATTTCGAGCGCGGCAAGGTGCTGCTCAACGACGTCCGGATCCTGGTCATCGACGAGGCCGACCGCATGCTCGACATGGGCTTCATCCCCGACGTCGAGCGCATCGTCTCGCTGATGCCGACCATCCGCCAGACGCTGTTCTTCTCGGCCACCATGCCGCCGGAGATCCGCAAGCTGGCCGACGCCTTCCTGATGAACCCCAAGGAAGTCACGGTGGCGCGTCCGGCGACCACGGCCTCGACCGTGCAGCAGGGCCTGGCGATCGTGCCGGGCGAGGACAAGCGCGAGGCGCTGCGCCGGCTGATCCGCAACGAGGACGTCAAGAACGCGCTGATCTTCTGCAATCGCAAGAAGGACGTCGACATCCTCTTCCAGTCGCTGCGCAAGCACGGCTTCAGCGTCGGCGCGCTGCACGGCGACATGAGCCAGGCGGTGCGCATGGAGACGCTGGAGCGCTTCAAGCTCGGCGAGATCCGCCTGCTGGTCGCCTCCGACGTCGCCGCGCGCGGCCTGGACATCGACGATCTCAGCCATGTCTTCAATTTCGACGCGCCGTTCCATCCCGACGACTACGTCCATCGCATCGGCCGCACCGGCCGCGCCGGCAAGGCCGGAATCGCCTACACGCTGGCGACCCCAGATGACGGCGGCCTGGTCGAGAACATCGAGAAGCTGATCGGCAAGCCGATTCCGCGCGTCGAGGTGCCCGGCTTCGACGCCGTGGACTTCGATCCCGAAGGCGGCGACGGGCGTCGGCGCGGCCGGGGTCGCGGACGCGGCCGTCCCGAGCCGCGCGGTCGCGGTCGTGGTGGTGAAGGCAGGGGCCGCGACGAGCGCCGGTCGCGGCGCGATCAGGATCGCGACGGCATCGACGATCTGCAGCCGCCGGCACCGATGGACGTGGTGGCCGATCCGCCGGCCGCCGAAGCCGAGGCGGCACGGCCCGAGGGCGAGCGCCCGCCACGCGAGCGGCGGGAGCGTCGCCGCGGTCGCGATCGTGATCGCGACCGCCCGCGTGACGGCGGCGTGACCGAGACCGGCGGCTACGAGGGCCCGACGCGCGCGCGCGCCGGCCGCGAGGATCGCCCGCACGACGAGGCGCCGCGCGAGCGCCGCCGCGAGCGCGAGCCGCGGCGCGATGAGCAGCGCCGCGATGAGCAGCGACACGAGGCGATGCGTCCGGACGACGATCGCCGCGAGCGCCGCCGCGGACGCGGGCGCGATCGCGACGATGGCCCGTCGGTGGTCGGCTTCGGCGATTCGGTGCCGGCCTTCCTGGCCAAGCCGGTGGCGCCGCGCCGGCGCCGGACGGCCGCGGCCTCGACGCCGTCGGCCAGCGAGGCGATCGACGCCGACGGCGCGGGCGGCTGATGCAGACGATCTTCATCCTGGTGAAGTGCGAGCTCGGCAAGGCCTATGCGGTCGCCGACGACGCCGTGCAGAACGTCGAGCAGGTGTCGGAGGTCCACTCGATCTCCGGCTCCTACGATCTGCTGATGAAGTGCTATCTCGACGACGCCACCGATATCGGCCACTTCGTCACCAGCCGCGTGCAGACCCTGCCCGGCATCAAGGACACCTACACCTACATCACCTTCAAGGCCTTCTCCTGAGGCCTGGGCGGCGCGAGGCTGCGCGCCGCCAGCGCCGTGACGACGGCGGCGAAGACGAACATCAGCGGCTCGACCTCGTGGCGGAAGCGGTTGTTCTCCAGCACCTCGACCAGGCAGGTCGCCAGCTCGACGGCGAAGAACAGCGAACCGACGACGAAGGCGGTTGAGCGCAGCGCGTCGCTCTCGGTGTGCCACGACATCCAGCCGCGCGCGAACAGCCACGCGGTGAGCCAGATCGCGACCACCAGCACCACCGGCAGCGACGGCGCGTGGGATTTCTGCGGCCCGCCGCCGATCGGCAGCCACAGGGCGCGGTCGAACACCGCGATGTAGGGCCGCAGCCGCTCGACGTTGTCGCCTTCCGGCGGCGGTCCGTCGTGGCCGCTGCCGAGATAGATGTAGTGGTGGCTGGCGCTGAGGAAAATGCGCACGGCGCGACGGACGTTCTCGAGATAGGTGCCGGGCGACGCCGCGATCATGCACGGCACCGCCTTTGAGAAGCGGCCGGCGGCGGTGAGGATTTCCAGCGAGTTGTAGTCGCGCAGATAGTGCTTCGCCTCGTCCAGGCGCCGGCTGGCGGCGATGAACCTGGCGTCGTGCTGCACGTAGGGCCGATAGGAATCGGTCCAGGCGAAGGCGCCGAGCTCGACGATCGGATCGCAGCCGCCGCGCTGCATCGTCTCGCGCAGCGCCGGACGCGGCACGTCCACGGTCACCATGCGCGCCGCGTTCATCGGCCCCCAGGAGCTGGCGGCGAAGCTGTCGAACAGCGCCCAGTTCTTGGCGTAGACCAGCAGCGGCAACGAGGCCGATGCCGCCAGCAGGGGCAGGAAGCGGCGCAGCCGGGCGCCGCGCCAGGGCAGGCAGGCCAATGCGCAGGCCAGCGGCACCATGGCGATATGGAAGGTCGGGCGGCTGAGCGTCAGCGTCCACATCGCCAGCACGAAGCCGAGGAAGGCGGCGCGGCGCTGCGGGCCATCGAGCTCGATCGCGCACCACGTGCCCAGCAGCACCATGGCGGCGACGAAGCTGGTCGACAGCGGGAAGTTCTCGTAGAGCAGCGCCGCCGGCATCACCGCGAAGATCGCCGCCGCGACGAAGGCGACGCCGACCGCGCCGCTCAACCGGGTGATCAGGCGATAGATCAGCACGCTCGACAGCAGGTTCGAGCCGATGGCGGTGGCGTAGAGCAGGCTCGCATCGCCAAGCAGCTTCAGCGACACGCCATAGAGCAGGTTCCACAGCGGCGGCTGGCTGTGCATGTACCACACGCCGGCGATGAGATCGTCGCGCAGGATCTGCGGGCTCTGGAACTGCCAGTGATCGGGAAGCTGCGCCGGCGGCGCGACGCCGACGGCCAGCGCAATGAGCCTCGCCGTGACGAAGAGAACGAGAAGCGCCGGCAGATGCCAGTCGCGCGACTGCGCGGCCATCCGGCCAAGCTCGGCTGGCATGCCCGCGCCTCCATACGCCACCGCTTACCGGGATCGGCAACGGGCCCTCGGGATGGAGGTTCCCTCGGCGGAGCGACCCTGCCCGACGTCACCGGTTGATCACAGCTGCGGTGCCCCGGGGAACAGACACGACCGCCGTAGAGGTGGAAATTGCCACTCCAGAGAGGTTCATCCATTTTGGTTCATTGCCTGCGCGACAATCGCGCCGGCCGGTCATAGAAGTTCCCGCAGCTTCAGTGCGGCTGCGGTAACAACCCAAGGCTGCACACCGGCGATACCGACATGAGGGGTGGCTCCAGCATGTGCAAGACGTTCTTCCTCAAGCCCGGTCATCTCGCGCGCTGCGATGGCCTCTGGTACGAGCCCGGCATCCTGCTGGCCGTCGGCAAGCGCGACCGCGTCGAGCTGTTCACCGCCCGCCAGGGCATGCCCGAAAGCAGCTGCGGCACCTTCAGCTACAAGCAGCTCGACCGTCGCGAGCCGCCCGCCGGCCTGCTCGACGCCGACAAGACCTGGAACGAGCTGGCGACCGCCAAGGCGGTCCACTGAGCCCCCCATGGAACGCATCGTCCGACTCCACGTCGAGCTGCAGCCCGAGGGCACCTATCTCGGCGCCAGCGCCGACCTGCCGGGCCTCGTCGCCAGAGGCCGCACCGTCAACGAGACGCTCGACAGCGCCGAGACCGTCGTGCGCAACCTGCTCGCCAACGCCGGCTTCGCCTTCGACCCGCTGGTGATCCTGGCCTGAACACAGGCCATCCGCCGACGAATCCGGCCGAAGAACACCACCGTGTACTAGACTCCGCTCGACGCGGAGACCCCTCCATGAAGATCAAGCCAGTCCGGACGAAAGCCGACTCCGACCGCTTCGACGTGCTTGCGACCCTGATCGAGGCCTACGAGCCCAAGCGCTGGCCGATCGACAAGCCCTCGCCGGTCGACGCCATCCTCTATCGCATGGAGGCCGCGGGCTATACCCAGGGCGATCTCGCTCGCCTGCTCGGCTCACGCTCGCGCGCGTCGGAAGTGCTGAGCCGCAAGCGTCCGCTGACGCTGGCGATGATCCGCAAGCTCAGCCGGGAATGGAACATCCCGGCCGACTGCCTGATCGACACCGAGGATCGCGCCGCGGCCTGAAGGCCTACGCCCACACCTTCTTGTACAGCTCGACGATCTCGTCTTTCGTCGGCACGCGCGGGTTGTTGTTGGGCGAGCCGGAGGCCAGGGCCTGCTCGGCCATGGTCGGCATCAGCGAGACGTATTTCGACTCGTCGATGCCGTAGGCCTTGGGCGTCGGCACCTTGAGGTCGGTGTTCAGCTTCGAGAGCGAATCGAGCAGCAGCGCCACCGCGGTCTGGTCGGAGACCTCGTCGCCGGCCACGCCCATGGCGCGCGCGCAATCGGCGTAGCGGTCGAGCGCGGCGTTGGCCGAGAAGGCGGTGATCGCCGGCAGCAGCATGGCGTTGGAGAGGCCGTGCGGCACGTGGAAAAACGCGCCGATCGGCCGGCTCATGCCGTGCACCAGCGCCACCGATGAATTCGAGAACGCCATGCCGGCCTGGGTCGCGGCCAGCATCATCTTCTCGCGCGCGGCGCGGTTGTCGGGCTGGTCGCAGACGGTGCGGATGTTGTCGTGGATCAGCCGCATCGCCGATTTCGCCAGGCTGTCGGCGTGCGGGCTGGCGCGCTTGCTGACATAGGCCTCGATGGCGTGGGTCAGCGAATCGATGCCGGTGTCGGCGGTCAGCCGGTACGGCTTGGTCAGGGTCAGCTCGTAGTCGACGATGGCGGCGGCGGCCATGCAGGGCACGCCGGCGATCAGCATCTTCTCGTCGGTCTCGGTGTCGGTGATCACGGTGAAGCGGGTCACCTCCGAGCCGGTGCCGGCGGTGGTCGGGATCGCCACCAGCGGCAGGCCCTGTTTCGGGATCGGGTTGGGCACCTTGTACTGGCGCATCTTGCCGCCATTCGCCGCCAGCACGCTCATCGCCTTCGCCGTGTCGATCGGCGAGCCGCCGCCGAAGGCCACCAGGCTGTCGTAATTGCCGGCCTTCAGCGCCGCCACGCCGGCCTCGATCACGTCGGTGGTGGGATCCTCGACGGTGTCGGAGAAGACATCGAACTCGACGCCCGCCTTGGTCAGCGCGTCGGTGCAGGCCGCGAGCTTGCCGCTGCTCACCATGAACTTGTCGGTGACCACCAGCGGGCGCGAGCCGCCGACCTGCCTCAAGGTGTCGGCGACCTGCGCCACGGCGCCGCCGCCGATGACGATGACGCGCGGCGTCAGGATGGTGGCAATGCTCATGCGGGCGCTCCTCGGGCGGATCTCGCCACCGAGTCTAGCAGGGAACGCATCCGCCGAAATCCCGTTTGAACACCATGGATCTCGACGTGAGATGGGGCGAGCCGGGCAACGTGGTGATCGGCCTGATCGCCGTCTACGGCATGCGCGTCGTGGGTGCCATTCTCGTCCTGCTGCTGGGCTGGTGGGCGTCGCGATTCGCCTTCAGGACGGTATCGCGCCTGTTCAGCCGCGCCCGCCGTTTCGATCCCACGGTGGCGCTGTTCATCGCCAATGGCGCCCGCTATGCCGTCATCGTACTGACCTTCGTCGGCGTGCTCACCACCTTCGGCGTCGCGACGGCGAGCTTCGTGGCGGTGCTGGGCGCGCTGGGCCTGACCATCGGCCTGGCGCTGCAAGGCACGCTGAGCCAGCTTGCCGCCGGCATCATGCTAGTGCTGTTCCGCCCCTTCCGGATCGGCGACGTGATAGAGACCGGCGGACAGGTCGGCGCCATCCGCGTGATCAACCTGTTCTACACCGAGGTCGAGACGGTCGATGGCTCGCGCGTCGTGCTGCCCAACGGCAAGCTGTGGGGCGACATCGTGCGCGTGCACACACGCGGCGACCACCGGCGCCTGGACCTGCGCGTGCAGATGCCGCGCCACGAGAACATCGGCAACGCGATCGCCTTCGTGCGCGACCTGATCGGAAGCGACCGGCGGGTGCGGGGCGAGCCCGTGGTCGGCGTCGAGTCGCTCAACGACAATGGCTTCGTCGTGCTGGCCCAGCCCTGGGTGCGTGTCGAGGACTTCCAGCCCGTGCAGTTCGACCTCAATCGCCGCCTGCGCGAAGCGCTTCAGCAGCGCGAGACGGAGCGCCAGCACAAGCCCGCCAGCGCCGCGTAAGGCTTCGTCCTTCTCCCCGACGGGGCCGGGCGACAGAAGCTGAAACGGTCCTTGCCCAGTCCCGCCCAACAGGCCCACGATACCCGCGCTGTATCCCCCTCCACGAACAGCGGCGGCCAGCCGCGTGCAGGACGAACCGGGAGGATTTCAGCATGCGATCGATCCGCTTGTTGGCTACCGCGTTGGCGTTCGCTTCGGCCCTGGGCGTCGCCGTCGGCACCGCCGGCGCGCAGACCACGTTGCGCGTGGTCAACCATTCCGATCTCAAGGTCATCGACCCGATCTGGACGACGGCCTACATCGTGCGCAACCACGGCTACATGATCTACGACACCCTCTTCGCGCTGGACGGCAAGCTGCAGGTCCAGCCGCAGATGGTCGACACCTGGTCGCTGTCCGACGACAAGCTGACCTACACCTTCAAGCTGCGCGACGGGCTGGAGTGGCACGACGGCCAGCCGGTCACCACGGCCGACGTCATCCCCTCGATCAAGCGCTGGGCCACGCGCGATCCGCTTGGCCAGCTGATGATGAAGATTGTCAAGGACATCGCCGCGATCGACGCCAGGAGCTTCCGCGTCGTGCTGAGCGAGCCGTCGCCGCTCTTGATGATGGGCTTCTCCAAGCCATCGGGCGCGCTCTTCATCATGCCCAAGCGGGTGGCCGAGACCGATCCCTTCACGCAGCTCTCGGACACGACCGGCTCAGGCCCGTTCATCTTCAAGAAGGACGAGTGGAAGCCCGGCGACAAGACCGTCTACGTCAAGAATCCCAAGTACAAGCCGCGCAGCGAGCCGCCCTCGGGCCTGGCCGGCGGCAAGGTCGCCAAGGTCGATCGCGTCGAATGGGTGGCGATGTCCGACCAGCAGACCGTGGTCAACGCGCTGATCAACGGCGAGATCGACATGATCGAGTCGCCGCAGTTCGACCTGTTCCCGCTCTTCGCCAAGGACAAGAATATCGAGCTGTTCGCCGCCAATCCGCTCGGCCTGCAGTACCTCTTCCGCTTCAACGTGCTGCACAAGCCGTTCGACAACCCGAAGATCCGCCAGGCGCTGCTCTACGGCTTCAACCAGGAGGACTACCTGAAGGCGGTGATCGGCGATCCAAAGTATTACCGCTCCTGCAAGGCGATGTTCATGTGCGACACGCCGCTGGCCTCGACCAAGGGCTGGGACGACAAGCTCAACTCGAACATCGAGAAGGCGCGCGCGCTGGTGCGCGAAGCCGGCTACGACGGCACGCCCGTCGTCCTGCTGGGCACGACGGATCTCTACGTGCTCAACAACCTCGCGCCGGTCGCCAAGGCGCAGATGGAGCGCATCGGCCTGAAGGTCGACATGCAGCAGATGGACTGGTCGACCCTGGTGGCGCGCCGTGCCAAGAAGGAGCCGCCGCCGGTCGGCTGGAACGCGCTGCTGACCGCCGCCGCCTCGGTCGACATCGTCAACCCGCTGGTCAACTCGATGACCAATGCCGCCTGCGACGGCGCCTGGTTCGGCTGGGCCTGCGATCCGAAGCTGGTCGAGTTGCGCGCCGACTTCGCGCGGGCGACCGACCTCGCCAGGCAGAAGGCGATCGTCGAGGAGATCCAGCTGCGCATCGTCGAATATCCGACGCACATCTTCCTCGGCCAGTGGAACCAGCCGATCGCGCGCCGCACCTCGGTCAGCGGCAACATCGAATCGGCGGTGACGGTGTTCTGGAACATCGAGAAGAAGAAGTAGGGCGTTTCATCACGCCCTCTCCCCGCTTGCGGGGAGAGGGTTGGGGTGAGGGGTCGTTTCAGGTTGGGCACAGCCGTGGTGCGCGGCTTGCGGCAGCCCCTCACCCCGACCCTCTCCCCGCAAGCGGGGAGAGGGAGCTGAATGTTGGGCATCATTGTGCGCTTTGCGTGGCGGCGGGAACCGCGCGAGCGCGATGCCGTTTTTTTCCCCGCCCTCTGCGGAGCCAAGACCATGAACGCCATCTCCCGCCGCCTCGCGCTCTGTGCGTTGCTGGGCGCGCTGCCGGCATCCGGCGCCGTGGCGCAGGACTTCCCGCCCGCCGGCTACGCGCCGCTGCTGTTCAACCGCGAGCCCGCGGTCCATGTCTTCCGCCTCTCGGGCATGCCCTGGATCTGCGCCGCCCAGTCCTTCTGCAAGCCGATCCGCATCGAGGGCATCGCCGAACGCGACCTGGCGGGCGCCACCCTCCAGCCGCTGGGCTTCGCCGAGCGGCGCTACCACCTCTCCTTCCAGCACCCGAGCCACGACAAGGGCCGGCCGGTGGTGCTGGGCTGCCGCGACGATCAATGCACCCGGATCGACTCGCGCACCGGCGAGGCCGCGCATCTCGGCACCTTCAGCGTGCGCCAGGGCGATCAGGTCGCCTTGCGCAGCGCCATCCTGCGCAGGCTCGACGATCGCGACGGGCGCTCGCAGATCCTGTGGTGCGCCGAGACCTGCGCCGAGCTTCCGCTGACGCGCGACAGCGAGTACCGGCTGGCCTTCATGGGCAGCGCCAGCCACGAGGGCCGCGAGCGCGCCTGGCTGCGCGATCGCGACGGCACGGTCATATCCTGCGTGCAGCCCGAGCTCGACGTCACCGACCGGCTGGAATGCGAGCGCACCGCGCTGAACCTGGGCGATTTCCCCGGCGCGCCGCCACCCTCTCCCCCGCCGCCCCCGCCGCCGACCAACACCGAGGCTGATCGCCTCACCCTGGCGGCGGCGATCAACCGCGCCCTGCTGGCCGACGACGTGCTGCGCGCCGAGCCGATGATCGCCGACGCCGTCAGGCGCTACCCCAACCACATGGCGACCTGGGGCCCGTTCCAGCAGCGACTGGCCAACATCAAGGCCAACCAGGCGCGCGCGGCGAAGATCGAGGAAGCCCGCCGCCTGATCGCCGAGGCGCGTCGCCTCGCCAGCTTCGGCGACTTCGCCGGCGCCGAGCGCCTGCTGCAGGAGGCCGACCGTACCTCGCCGAATTTCGCCGAGACCGCCAAGGCGCGCACCGACATCGCCGCCCTGCGCATCGAGCGCGACGGGCGCCATCGCGAGCGCTATCAGCTCAACGCCGCGATCGACCGGGCGCTCTCGACCTATGCGTTGTGGGAGGCCGAGCGGCTGATCACCGAGGCGCTGCGCCGCTTCCCCACCGATCCGGAGTTCCGTGCCGACGCCAACCGCCTGGCGCAGATCCGCCAGACCAGCGACTGGCTCAACCGCCTGGCGCAGGCGCGCGTCGCCGTCACCGTCGGCCGCCGCGCACTCGACCGCAACGAGTTCGGCGAGACCGAGCGGCAGCTGGCGATCGCCGACGACCTGACGCCGGGCCTGCCCGAGGCCAATCAGCTGCGCGCCGATCTCGGCCGCGCGCGCGTGCGCGCCCAGGCCGAAGGCGAACAGTTCCGCTTGCTGCTGGCGGCCTTCGAGGCAGCGATCCTCGGCCGGCGCTTCGAGGAGGCCGACCGGCTGCTGGCAGACGGCGCGCGGCGCTATCCCGACCGGCCGGACTGGGCCGAGCATCGCCGCCGGCTGGCCGCGGCGCGCGGCGGCGACGACCGCCAGGTGCGCGAGCAGCGCGAGCGGCGCGAGCGGGCGCAGGCGATCGTTGCCCAGGCGCGCCAGGCCGCCGGGCGGGGCGACTACGCCCGCGCGCTGGCGCTGCTCAACGAGGCGCAGGAACTGGCGCCGGGCCTGCCCGACATCGCCGTCGCGCGCGCCGATGTCGAGCGCCAGCGCGCCGACCGCCAGCGCCAGGAAGCCGAGCTGCGCGCCACCCTGGCCTCGATCGACGCCGCCATCGCGCGTGGCCAGCTCGACAATGCCGAGCGCCTGCTGGCCGACGGCAGGCGCCGCTATCCGCAGCACGGCGGCTGGGACACGCTCGCCCGCCGCATCGCCGACGCGCGGCGCGACGCGGCGGCCAAGCCGCCCGGCCAAGCCGAGCCCAAGCCCGATCCGCAAATCGTGCTGCGGGTGCGCGCGCTGGTGATCCAGGCGCGCGCCCTGATCGCGCGCAACGATCTCGACGACGCGGAGAAGGCCGTCATCGAGGCCGAGCGGCTGGGCGCGCGCATGCCCGACGTGATCGCGGTGCGCGCCGAACTCGAAGCCGCCGAACGCCGCGCCAATCGCCGACGCGGGAAGAATTAGGATCTGCCTTCCGCCGGATGGGCAGGGCTATCGCATATGGGTTGGCCTTCTGCTCCCTCTCCCCGCTTGCGGGGAGAGGGTTGGGGTGAGGGGCTGCCGCAAGTGACGCACCACGGCTGTGCCCAACCTGAAACGACCCCTCACCCCGACCCTCTCCCCGCGAGCGGGGAGAGGGAGAAGTGCTACGTCCGTGCCCGGAAGTTGAACTCGGCGCCGGCGCGGATGCCGGTGGGCCAGCGCGCGGTGATGGTCTTCAGCTTGGTGTAGAAGCGCACGCCTTCCATGCCGTAGATGCCGTGGTCGCCGAACACCGAGGCCTTCCAGCCGCCGAAGCTGTGATAGGCGACCGGCACCGGGATCGGCACGTTGATGCCGACCATGCCGATCTTGACGTTGCTGGCGAAGGTGCGCGCGGCATCGCCGTCGCGGGTGAAGATCGCCGTGCCGTTGCCGTAGGCGTGGTCGTTGACCAGCTTGATCGCCTCGTCGAAGCCGTCGGTGCGCACCACCGAGAGCACCGGGCCGAAGATCTCGTCCTTGTAGATGGTCATGTCGGGCTTCACCTGGTCGAACAGGCAGCCGCCCATGAAGTTGCCGTTCTCGTAGCCCTGCAGCTTCAGCCCGCGGCCGTCGACGACGAGCTTCGCGCCTTCCTTCACGCCCTGGTCGACATAGCCCATCACCTTGTCGCGGTGCTGGCGCGTCACCAGCGGGCCCATCTCCGATTGCGGATCGAGGCCCGGCCCGACCTTCAGCGCCGAGACGCGCGGCGCCAGCTTCTCGATCAGCTTGTCGCCGATGCCGCC
Source organism: Alphaproteobacteria bacterium (assembly GCA_019635875.1). Classification (NCBI taxonomy): domain Bacteria; kingdom Pseudomonadati; phylum Pseudomonadota; class Alphaproteobacteria; species Alphaproteobacteria bacterium. Next base: position 90,829 of record JAHBYP010000013.1, on the reverse strand, counting down.
GACCGCCACCGCCACCGAGATCGCCATGCAGCGCTCGCCGGCCGCACCGTAACCGGCGCCGATCAGCGCGTCGGTCGCTTGGTCGAGATCGGCGTCGGGCATGATCACCATGTGGTTCTTGGCACCGCACAGCGCCTGCACGCGCTTATTCATCGACGTGCCCTTGTGATAGACGTATTCGCCGATCGCGGTCGAGCCGACGAAGGAGATCGCCGGCACGTCGGGATGCTCGAGCAGCGCGTCGACCGCGACCTTGTCGCCGTTGAGCACCTGGAAGATGCCGGCCGGCGCGCCGGCCTCGGCATAGAGCTCGGCCAGCAGCATCGGCGCGCTGGGATCCTTCTCCGACGGCTTGAGGATGAAGGCGTTGCCGCAGGCCACCGCCATGGCGCCCATCCAGCACGGGATCATGATCGGGAAGTTGAACGGCGTGATGCCGGCGACCACGCCCAGCGGCTGGCGGATCGACCAGGTGTCCATGTCGGACGCCACCTGCTCGGTGAAATCGCCCTTCATGTGATGGGCGATGCCGCAGGCGAACTCCACCACCTCCAGGCCGCGGCCGACCTCGCCCTTGGCGTCGTCGAAGGTCTTGCCGTGCTCGAGCGAGAGGTGGCGCGCCAGATCGTCGAGCCGCTTCTCGATCAGGCCCTTGAGATTGAACATCACGCGCTGGCGGCGCAGCGGCGGCGTATTGGCCCAGGCAAGCTGCGCCTTCTTCGCCACCTGCACCGCGGCGTCGATCTCGCCCACCGACGCGAACGCCACCCTGGCCGTGACCTCGCCGGTCGCCGGATTGGTGATGTCGCCGGTGCGCCCGCTGCTGCCGTTGACGACCTTGCCGCCGATGTAGTGCCCGATCTGCGCGACCATCTTGTCCCTCGTGTCTGGATTTCGGCGCGTTCTAGCATCCGAGACCCCGGGGGCAAAGCGGCAGGACCTCCTACCTTCCCCCGGAGGGGGAAGGTGCCCGAAGGGCGGATGGGGGATGCCTCAACGACGTCGGTGTCCGGCTTCGACATCCCCCTTCCGGCGCTGCGCGCCACCTTCCCCCTCCGGGGGAAGATAATTCTCCCTTACGCCGCGACCGCCTGCGGCAGGATGGGCGCCGCCGCGTCGTGGCGCTTGCCGGCGCGCAGGCAGAAGAGCGGGCTGAGCATGCGGTCGGCGATGACCTCGGTGCCCTCGTTGTCCGACAGCCGGAAGCGGCCGCGATCGTCGGCCAGGACCGAGACATCGGCGATCGCACCCGGCCGCAGGGTCCCGATCTCGTCCGCCATGCCGAGCATCGCCGCGGCGTTGGTCGTGACCATCGGCACGACCTGCTTCAGCGTCAGGCCCAGCGCCAGCAATTCGGTCATGGCGTAGCTGAGGCTGAAGCGCGCCGAGCCGGCGAAGGGATGCGCCTCCGCCTCGTCGGGGTGCGTCGCGGGCGTGCCCGGTGGCGGCGGCACCCTGGTGTTGTAGCCGTGCATGTCCGCACCCAACGTGTCGGGCAGAATGCCGGCCTCCAGCGCCAGCCGCGCCATGCGGAAGCTGAAATGGCTGCCGTGGCCGACATCGATCTTCAAGCCGCGCGCGATCGCCGCCTCGACGATCGGATGCACGCGGCCGTCCCTGTCGATGAAGCCGCCGGGATGGCGCGTGAAGGGATGGGCGAGGATGTCGCCCGGCCGCATCAGTTCGACGATGTCAGGCAGGATGCCGTCGGGATCGACGCCGTTGGCGCCGCTTTCCGGCAGCGGCCAGAGCTGGCCGAAATGGATGTAGATCGGCAGGTCCGCCTGGCGGCCGATCTCGGCCGCCTTGCGCATCACCTCGATGCCCCAGCGCGCGAAGCCGCCGATCTCGGCATGGGCCTTGATGCCGCGCACGAGATCGCGATTGGCATGGGTCGCCCTCACCGTGGCGTCGACGTCGACGCCGTCGGGGCCGTAGAGGTTCGGGTAGAAATGGCCTTCCAGCCCGCCGACGACATAGGCGGAGATGAACGCCAGCACGCGGCTCGCGGCCGGCTGGGCGATGAAGTGGCGGAAGCCGGGGAAGGTCATGCAGGACGGGCCGCCCTGGTCGACCAGCGTGGTCACGCCGCTTTGCACGCCCACCATGTCGGCCGGCAGGCCGAAGCGGCCGGAGACGTGGGTATAGACGTGCGCGTGGGTGTCGATCATGCCCGGCAGCACGATGCGGCCGCGCACATCGGCGACCGCACGCGCGGTGCTCGGCAGGTTGGCCTGCACCGCCGCGATGCGGCCATCGCGGATCGCCACATCGGCCATGCCGTCGCGGCCGGTGGCGGGATCGACGACGTGACCGCCGCGCAGGATGAGGTCGTAAGGGGCATCGCTCATCCCCGAAACCATGCAAACGGCGCACCATCGTGCGTTTGCACACTGTGCAAACTAGTTTGCATTGTGGACAATCCTGGATTAGCCTCCGCGTCATGCCATCGGATACCGAACTCGCCCTAACCATCGGCGCGCGCCTGCGCGGCGCGCGGCAGCGGCAGGGCCGCACGCTCGAGCATGTCGCCGCGGCGGCCGGCCTGTCGGTCGCCTTCCTGTCGCGGCTGGAACGCGGCGCGGCCAACGCCTCGATCGGCAACCTGATCGGCCTGGCGAGCGCGCTGGGTCAGCCGCTCGCCGCCCTGTTCGAGGATATCGGCGCCGAGACGCCGCGCTACGTGCTGCGCCGTGCCGCCGACCCGGCTGCGAATTGGCTGCGCAGCCCGGCCGGCTATGCCTGGCGTCGGCTGGGCGGCGATCTGCGCGGCGCGCGGCTGGATGCCTTCGAGCTGGTCTTTCCCGCCAGCCCGCGCAAGGCGATCGAGCTGGTGTCGCACGAGGGCGAGGAGTTCCTCGAGCTCACGCAGGGCCGGCTCGAGTTCCATCTCGGCCGCGAGCTTCTGGAGATGGCGCCGGGCGACACGCTGCATTTCGACGCCGCGATCCCGCATATGGGTCGCGCGCTGGGCAACGCGCCGGCGCATCTCTTGATGGTGCACACCTTGAGCGGCGCCGCGACGCAGGCGCCGCCGGCGTTCCGCGCGCTGCGCGACATCAGGCCCGCGACCAACCTGTCGGCGAGGAGGAGAGCATGAGCGAGACCCATCAGGCGCCCATCGCGCGGCATGTCGACGACATCGAGTGGGAGACGATCCGCTGGCCCGGCGAGACCGGCAAGATGCTGTTCCATCCCCGGCCGGACAATCCCACCGAGCCCAACGCTGGCCTGCTGAAGCTCGAGCCGGGCGGCTGGCATCCGCTGCATCGCCACGACTTCGCGCAGGTCTGGTACGTGCTCGACGGCACCTTCCATATCGGCGGCAGGGATTACGGGCCGGGCACGATGATCTGGCATCCCGATCCGCACTACGAGGAGGAGCTGCGCACCGCGACCGGCGGCACGATGCTGATCGTGCAGTATCCCGGCCCGACCACCGGCGGCCGGCCGATCTACGACAAGCGCTTCAACATGGCCGAGCGCAAGGCGGTCGAGCAGGAGCGCACGGACCTCTGACGGCAGCGACGCGCGGCCAAGCAAACGCACCTGTCTTCCCTCGCTACGCTCGGGATGACGGAACAACTGCACCCCCCGCGCAATGTCTGCAGCGTCGACAGGTTGCGCCATTTTGACGATAGTGCTGCCGCGGCCTTTGCAGGGGAGAGCACGATGGGCAACGGTACCGTGCGCACGCGGCGCGATGTCTGGTCGCTGCAGCAGCCCTGGGATCCGGTGCTCGAATGGTACGCCCGCGGCATCACAGCGATGCAGGCGCGGCCGATCACCGATCCGCTGGGCTGGCGCTACCAGGCGGCGATCCACGGCTATCATCCCAGCGTCGACCCCTACCGCCAGCCGGGCGAGGCGCTGCCGTCCAACGCCGAGATGAGGCGCTACTGGAACCAGTGCCAGCACAGCAGCTGGTTCTTCCTGCCGTGGCATCGCGTCTATCTCGGCATCTGGGAGCGCATGCTGATCGACGCGATCGGGCAGCTCGGCGGCCCGGCCGACTGGGCGCTGCCCTACTGGAACTACAGCGACGCCAGCAACCCCGACGCGCGCAGCCTGCCGCCGGCGTTCATGGCCGCTACGCTGCCCGACGGCGCGGCCAATCCGCTGCGCCTCGACCAGCGCTTCCGCATGGGCGTCGCGCCCGACGGCAGCGTCGGCCTCGACGATTCCGACGTCAGCCTCGACTGCCTGCGCGACGCCAGCTTCACGCTCGACCCGGCCTCCGGCGCGCCGGCCTTCGGCGGGCCGAGCACGCTGTTCAACCATGGCGGCGGCCCCACCGGCAGCCTGGAGCGCACGCCGCACGGCAACGTCCATGTCGCGGTCGGCGGCTTCGACGCCAGCGGCGCCGGGCTGATGAGCCAGTTCGAGACCGCCGGGCTCGATCCGGTGTTCTGGATGCACCACGCCAATATCGACCGGCTGTGGGAGGTCTGGCTCGGCCGCGCCGCCAGCGCGGGCAATCCGACCAGCCTTGACTGGCTCAACGCCACGGGCGCACGCTTCCAGTTCCGCGACCACACCGGCGCGGAGAAGACATATGCGCCGGCCGACGTGCTGGACAGCAGGGCGGAGCCCTTCCACTACGCCTACGACAGCGTCGCCGATCCGCTGCCGGTGATCGTCGCCGGGCCGACGGGCCGCGAGTTTGAGTCGCTCAGGACGAGAGAGAGCGCCATGGCCGAGCTGGTCGGGGCCACCAAGGCCCCCATTCCCCTGTCGTCGGCTAAGACGCAGGTCGGCATCGAGCTGGCGCGGCCCGCCGGGCCGGCGCTGGAGTCGATGCGCGCCGGCCCGCAGCGCGTCTATCTCAACCTCTCCAACATCACGGCCAAGCGCCCGGCGGCGCGCATCAAGGTCTATCTCGGCACCGCCGCCGGCGAGCCGCGCGAGGAGGACCTCGCCGGCACCCTGCCGATGTTCGGCGTCGAGAGCGCCAGCGTCGAGGAATCGGCGCATGGCGGCTCCGGCCTGTCCTACGTGCTCGACATCAGCGCCCTGGTCGAGCGGCTGAAGGCCGAGGGACGCTGGAATCCGGCGCGGCTCGACCTGTCGTTCGTCGCGCGCGACCATCTCGGCGCCGATGTCGGTCTGCAGGTCGGCAGCGTCAGCGTCCACTACGAGTGAGCGCGCTGGTCCCATTGCGCCCGCGCGAGCTGACGTGGCGCCATCCGCAATGGTGGCTGGCCGCGTTCGCCATTGCCGGCTGGGCGGTCGTGCTGACGGCGACGCCCGGCGGGTTCGCCGCGCTGTGCCGGGCGATGGGCGCGTCCGACGACAGCCGATTCATCGCCGGGCTTGGCTTCCTCGCGCATTGGCTGGCGATGATCGCGGCGATGATGCTGCCGCTGGCCCTGCCGATGGCGCGCCATGTCGCCTGGCGCAGCCTGTGGCCCGAACGGCACCGCGCCATGGGCTGGTTCGCCCTGGGCTATCTCGCGCCGTGGCTGGTCGCCGGCGTGGCCTGCGGCGCGCTCGCATGGCTGGCCGAGGACTCGCGACCTGCAGCGATGGTGGCCTTCCTCATCGCGGCGGCGTGGCACTGGACACCGGCGCGACGCGCGACGCTGCGTCGATGCCACCGCATTCTGCCCGTGGCGCCCGGCGGACACGCAGGCCGTCGATCGTGCCTCGCCTTCGGCCTCTTCCACGGCCGCGCCTGCGTCATGACATGCGGTCCGCTGATGGTCGCGCTCGTGCTCGCCGGCCATCATCCCGCCGCCATGCTCCTCGTCGCGCTGGTCACGCTGGCGGAGCGGTTCTGGCCGCGACTGCCGCACGCCGCGGCCGGCTGCGTGCCACTGGCACTGGCGACACTGCACCTGGCCTGAAACGATTGTCCTCCCACGGCTCCCGGCACCCTTGATTCACTTGTGTGCAGGGCGCAAGACAGCGGCGGAAGGTCAATCCCAGGGCGATCGATGCGAGCCGTGTCACCACGCCTGATCCTTGCCCGGCTGGGACGTCTCCGGCAGGTCGTAGCGCTGGCGGCTCTAACCATGCTCGCCGCCTGCGCCACCACCTATGTCGTGGCGCCGCCGCCGCTCGTGCCTGCGGCGGCCCGCGCGCCGGTGGCGGTCCTCGACCACGGCCGCCACTCCAGCCTCGTCGTCGGCCTGCCCGACGGCCGCATGGTGCGCTACGCCTATGGCGATTGGCGCTGGTACGCGGAAGGCATGACGGGTGCGGCCGGGGGCTATGCGGCGCTGTTCCGGGAGACGCCAGCCGCGCTCGGCCGTCGGGTGATGGCCGGGCCGCTCACGGCGGAGACGCTGCGCCGGCAGGTCCGCGTGACGATCGAGGACATGCTGCTGCTCGAGGTCGACGCCGCGGCGGCGCAGCGTCTGGTCGACAAGCTCGACGGCATCGCCGAGGCCGGCCGCGCCCGCATGCTCACCAACCGGAATGTCGATCTCGACTTCTTTCCGCACCCGGTGCCCTACACGGAAGCGCACAGCTCGAACCGCGTCCTCGCCGGCTGGCTGCGCGAGATGGGCGCCGAGGTCGAAGGCGACGGCCTGATCGCCGACTGGAAGCTGCGTCGCTGAATGCCCCCTCACCTCATCGGGCAGGACCAGCCGCGGCCCGCATGCCACCGGCGGGCCTTGCGGCGGCGCGCACCTGCTCGCGCAGCACGAACTTCTGGATCTTGCCGGTGGCGGTGGTCGGCAGGGTGCCGAACACCACCGATTTCGGCGCCTTGTAGTGCGCCAGCTGATCGCGGCAGAACGCGATGATCTCCGCGGCGCTCGCCTCGGCGCCGGGCTTGAGCTGGACGAAAGCGCACGGCGTCTCGCCCCACTTCTCGTCGGGCTTGGCGACCACGGCGGCGAGCGCCACCGCGGGGTGCTTGTAGAGCGCGATCTCGACTTCCACGCTCGAGATGTTCTCGCCGCCGGAGATGATGATGTCCTTGGCGCGATCCTTGATCTCGACGTAGCCGTCCGGATGCTCGACGGCGAGATCGCCGGTGTGCATCCAGCCGCCGCGGAACGCCTCGGCGGTCGCCTTGGGCTGCTTGAGATAGCCGAGCATCACGGTGTTGCCGCGCACCATGATCTCGCCGACGCTCGCACCGTCGCGCGCCACGGGCTCGAGCGTCTTGGGGTCGGCCACCATCTGCGCCTCGACGACCGGATAGCGCACGCCCTGCCGGGCGCTGAACGCGGCGCGCTCCTCAAGCGGCAGATCGGCCCAGCGGTCCTGCGGCACGCAGAGCGTCGACGGACCCTGCAGCTCGGTCATGCCGTAGATGTGGGTGACGCGGAAGCCGAGCTCCTCCATCGCCTTGATGACCTTGGCGGGCGGCGGCGAGCCGCCGGTCTGGATGTCGACGATGTGGTCGAAGCGGCGGCGCTGCTCGGCGGGCGCGCCCACCAGCATGCCGAGCACGGTCGGCGCGCCGCACATATGCGTCACGCCGTGCTCGACGATCATCGCGAAGATCAGGGCGGGATCGACCCGGCGCAGGCAGACATGCGTGCCGCCCATGGCGGTCACCGACCACGGGAAGCACCAGCCGTTGCAGTGGAACATCGGCAGGGTCCACAGATAGACCGGCTTCGGCGGCAGCGGCCACGCCATCGTGTTGCCGACCGCCTCGAGGAACGTGCCGCGGTGGTGGTAGACCACGCCCTTGGGATTGCCGGTGGTGCCGGACGTGTAGTTGAGCGCCAGCGGGCCCGATTCATCGAGCACCGGCCGGTCGACGAAGGCCGGATCGCCGGACGCGATGAAGTCCTCGTACTCGATCCGTCCGAGCCGATTGCCGGGCCCGCTGTAGAGCGGGTCGTCGACGTCGACGACCAGCGGCGGCCGCTTGAGGCGGGCGAGCGCCGGGCCGACCTGGGCGGCATATTCGCGGTCGGTGATCAGCACCTTGGCCTCGCCGTGTTCCAGGATATAGGCCACGGTCGCGGCATCGAGCCGCGTGTTGATGGCGTTGAGCACGGCGCCGGCCATCGGGACGCCGAAATGCGCCTCCAGCATCGCCGGCACGTTCGGCAGCATCGCCGAGACGGTATCGCCGGGGCGCACGCCGTGCCGGGCCAGCGCCGAGGCGAGCCGCCGGGCGCGCTCCTCGAGCTGGCGATAGCTGAAGCGCTGCGCGCCGTGCACGACGGCCAAGCGGTCGGGATGGATGGCGGCGGTTCGCGCCAGGAACGAGACCGGCGTGAGCGGGGCGAAGTTCGCCCGGCCAGGCCGCAGGCTAGCGAAAATGCTGCCCGCCTTGCGGGAGCTCCCTGCCCGCTTCGCCGCGGGCTTCGCGGCCTTGCGGGCGGCTCGCCGTCCCGGAATGGCTTTCGCTCTGGCCATGTCTCTCCTCCTCCGGAATGGTCCCGTCCGCACGACGCCGGCGGGATCTGCCTTGTTCGGCTGATGCTAGCAGAGGCCGGTCGGCCGAAGTGTCCCGCTGACGACATTTCCGGTCGCCGCCGCAGGGGCGATCGCTATGGATTTCGCACTTCTCTTCCCCCGGAGGGGGAAGGTGGCGCGCGCAGCGCGATGGAAGGGGGATGTCTCAACGACGCCGCTGTCCGTCTTCGACATCCCCCTTCCGCCCTTCGGGCACCTTCCCCCTCCGGGGGAAGGCAAGACCCCGGTTGCCGCCGGGATCGGCTCAGGCGCCGAAGCGGCGCAAACCGTCGATGTCGAGGACCATGATCATCCTGTACTCGACCTTGATCAGCCCGGCCTTCTGCAGCACGCCGAGCGCCTGGCTGATGCGTTGCCGCGACGCTCCCACGAGGCGGCCGAGCTCGTCCTGCGACAGCTCGATCGAGCGTTCGTGGCCCGGATAGAGGACAGGATGGCACATGTTGGCCAGCGCGTGGGCCACGCGCGCCTCCGGCTCGAGCAGTCGGTCGTGCTCGAACGCGGCCATGAACTGGCCCAATCGCTCGTTGAGCTGCATCAGAATGAAGCGATTGAAGGCGATGCTGGTGTCGAGAAGCTGGAAGAAGGTCGCCTCCGGCATGAACGCGACGCGCGACGGGCGCAGGGCCACGACATCGTACTTGCGGGCCTCGCGCTTGAGCACGGAGCCCTCGCCGAACCACGAACCGCTCGGCACCGCGGCGAACGTCACCGACTTGCCCTCGGGCGACACGTTGCCCAGCTTGACCAGGCCGTCGACCACGCCGAGCCATGCGTCCGCCGGGTCGCCCCGGTGACAGACATGGCCGCCCGGCTCCAGGTCGCGCACGACGATGGCGGCGCGCACGCGCTGGAGCTGATCGGCGGCGAGGTCGCGCGCCCAGCGGTTTCTCTCCAGCATGGCATCGAGCGAGCGCATGACCTGGCCGGGGATGACTGGGCCCGGAACGGCTTGGCCCGAATGTTGGTTCGATGACATTCTAGGTCACCACGATATCCTATCATCGAGGAGGCATGGTGGTTCGGCCCGCCGGCCGCAATGCTACGCGGAACAGGGCATGCTATGCTTCCCGCGTCGCAAGACCAAGAACAAGCACTGCCATACTGAGGGAGGACTCCATGAGACGTCTGCATTCCGCGCTGGCCGTACTCCTCGCAGGTTCGATGCTGTCCCTGCCCGGGAGCCTCGCGGCCCAGGAGCGCACGGTCAAGATCACGGGCTTCGGCGCCAAGTCCGGCGTGGTCCGCGTGTTCGGCATCAACAGCGAGGCGGCCATGAAGGCCGCCGCCGAGGAGATCAACAAGAAGGGCGGCGTCACCCTGGGCGACAACACCAAGGCGAAGCTTGTCGTCGAGTTCCTCGACGATCGCTGCAACGCCGAGGAAGGCATCTCGGTGGTACGCCGCATCGCGTCGACCGACGCCTTCGTCGCGGTCGGCCCGACCTGTTCCAACGTCGCGGAGTCGCTGTTCGGCATCCTGCAGAAGAAGGTCGGCGACGCCTCCGACAGCGGCCTGCAGTTCCCCATCTTCGCCGACGTCGCGGCCAAGGGCGGCCTGGCGAAGATCTCCGAGTGGGCGTTCCGCAACGTGCCCAGCGAATTCGAGATGTACAAGTCGCTGATCGCCTGGGTCAGGAAGGAACATCCCGGCCTGAAGACGATGTACGGCGGCGTCGAGAAGGACTTCGCCCACTCGAACGCGACCTATGGCGTGATGAAGGGCCAGGCCGAGGGCGCCGGCCTGCAGGTGCTCGGAACCGCCGAGTGGCTGCTCAACGACACGTCCTTCTCGACCCAGGTGCGCGACATGAAGCGCGCCAACGCCGACATCGTGGCGATCTCGGCGCATCCCTTCACGACCTGTGGCGTGCTGAAGGAAATGGCCCGCCAGGGCGTCAAGCCGAAACTGCTGATCGGGCTGACCAGCTCGTCGAGCATCGAGACGCTGCAGGGCTGCGCCAGGCAGGCTGAAGGCATCATCATCCCGACCAGCTTCGCGCCGGTGACGCCCGAGGCCAAGGCGGCGGCCGATCAGGTCGCCAAGTTCGGCGGCAGCGCCGACCTGCACAGCGCGGCGGCCTACGAGATCATGTTCATCCTCAAGGATGTGATCGAGAGCCAGAAGATCATGGCCAAGCCCGACACCGTGCAGGCGGATCGCGAGAAGATGCGCAAGGGCCTCGCGGCGCTGACGGAGACCAAGGGCCTGCTCGGCAAGGTCGGCCGCACGGCCGATCGCGAGGCGATCAAGCCCTACCTCTACGTCCATGCCAAGGACGGCAGCTGGCAGGTCCTGCACAGGCCCGCGCTCTAGTGGCCTTGCGCAAGGCGGCGGACCGCATCGGCGGCCCGCCGCCGGTCGCCGCCGTTTCCCTGCCATCGCCGCATACCGGATCCTGACGTGGACCTCCTCGACCTGATCGACGCCGTGCAATCGGTGGCCGATGGCGTGCTGTTCGGCGCCACCTACGCCCTGCTCGGCATCGGCTTCACGATGATCTTCGGCGTGATGCACAAGATCAACCTCTCCTATGCCGCGGCGTCGATCGGTGCGGCCTATGCGAGCCTGCTGGTCATGGCCGTCCTGCCGGTGCCGCCCGTGCTGGCCTACGTGGCGGCGGCGGCGGCCGGTGGCGTGATCGGCGGCCTCGTCTATCTCATCGGCTTCAGATTCATCCCGCTCGCCAACCCGCTGGCCACGCTGATGTCGACGGTCGGCCTTCTGCTGCTGATCGACGAGATCATCGTGCACATGACGGATGGCGTTCCGCTCAACTATCCGGCCCTGTTCTCCGACGTTATCGTCCACGTCGGGCCGTTCGGCCTGCGCGGCGACCTGATGTTCGTCTTTGCGCTGGGCTGCATCTGCATGGTGCTGCTGCTGCTGCTGCTCTATCGCAGCAGGCTGGGGCTTGCCACGCGCGCGGTCTCGCAGCAGCCGACGGCGTCGCTGCTTTGCGGCATCAGCACGACGCGGGTGAACGTCCTCACCTTCGTGATCACCGGCGTGCTCGGCGGCATCGCCGGCGCCATGACCGGGGCGGCCATCGGCATGCTCTCGCCGCTGCTCTCGCTGCCGCTCACCGTGAAGGGGCTGATCGTCACGGTGATCGGCGGGCTCGGCAGCATTCCCGGCGCCATAGTCGCCGGCCTCATCGTCGGCGGGCTGGAGAACGCCTTCCAGTTCTTCCGCGGCGTGTCGGAGCGCGACCTCTACATCATGCTGCTTCTGTTCGCGTTCCTCGTGTTCCGGCCGGGCGGCATCTTCGCCAGGCCGGCGGGCCGCGACTGACGGGGGACGCAGCGCAATGGACTTCTATCTCGGGCTCATCCAGATCATCGGCGTCCACACGCTGCTGGGCCTGTCGGCCTACTGCGTGCTTTTGACCGGCCAGGTCAGCCTCGCCCAGGCCGGCTTCTTCGCGATCGGCGCCTACCTCGCCGGCATGCTGACCGTCCTCGCGCAATGGCCGCTGATCCCGGCCCTTGCCTTGGCCGGCGTGGTTTCCGCCGCCGTCGCCTGCGCCATCGGCTTCCCCGCGCTGCGGGTCAAGGGCCTGATGCTGGTGGTGGCGACGGTGGCCTTCGGCGAAGCCGTGCGACTGTTCTTCTTCAACTTCACCTATCAGATCCAGGCCGGCGCCCTCCATCTCGGGCCGCACGGCGCCGAAGGCTTCCGCCAGATCCGATACTTTCCCGAAAACGGCTGGTCGACCCTCGACGTCGTGCTGTTCATCTGGGTCGTGGTCGCCCTGGTCATGGCCGGGCTGTGGTGGCTCGATCGCTCGCGCGTCGGCGCCGTGCTGCGCGCGGTCGGCGAGGACGAGCTCGCCGCGCAGAGCGTCGGCATCAACATCACGGCCGTGAAGGTCTCGGCCATGACGGTGGGCGGCTTCATCGCCGGCATCGGCGGCGGCATCTTCGCCCACTACACCACGCACATCGAGCATGCCCAGTTCGGCGTCGTGCTGGCGACCTTTGCCATCGCCTATCCGATCCTCGGCGGCCTATCCAACGTGTTCGGCACGCTGCTCGCGGTGATCTTCATCCAGGGCTTCCTGATCGAGGGCCTGCGCTTCATGGGCGACTGGCGCAACCTGCTGTTCGGCGGCCTGATCGTGCTGGCGATGAACGTCCGCCCGCGCGGCCTGCTCGATGCCGGCACGACGCGGGCACTCAAGCGGCTGTTCTCACCGGGCAGGGAGCAGTCCGGTGCTTGAGCTCAAGGGCATCAGCAAGCATTTCGGCGGCGTCCGCGCGGTCGATGGCGTCGACCTGACTGTCGCTCGCGGCGAGATTCTCGCCCTCATCGGTCCCAACGGCTCCGGCAAGAGCACCATCGTCAACCTCATCTGCGGCCTGTTTCCGCTCACGGCCGGCCGCATCGCGCTGAATGGCACCGACATTTCCAGCATGCCGATGCACGCGCGCGTGGCCGCGGGCGTGGCGCGGACCTTCCAGAACATCCGGCTGTTCGGGCAGCTGACGGTCTGGCAGAACCTCTGGGTCGCGCAGAACTCAGGCGAGCAGCGCCGGCAGAACTTCGGCCGGCGCTGGTTCGGCGGCTCGCGCGGCGCCCGCAACGAGATCGAGCGCACGCTCGAGTTCTTCGACCTCGCGCACAAGTCCAATGAGCTGGCGGCGAACCTGGCATTCGGCGAGCAACGCCGCCTCGAGTTCGCCCGCGCGCTGTCGGCGAGGCCCGCGCTGCTGTTGCTCGACGAGCCCGCCGCCGGCATGAACGCCGAGGAGATCGATCAGCTCGACAACCGCATCCGCAAGGTTCGCGACGACGGCGTCACGGTCCTGCTGATCGAGCACCACATGGAGCTGGTGATGGCGATCGCCGACCGCATCGCCGTGCTCAACTTCGGACGCAAGATCGCCGAGGGAACGCCGGCCGAGGTCCAGGCCGATCCGCTGGTGCGGGAGGCCTATCTCGGCGCTCCCGAAGCCGCGTGAAGGTGGGCATGTTCGAGGTCACCGACATCGTCGCGGCGTACGGCCAGATCGAGGCGCTGAAAGGCGTCTCGCTGAAGGTCGAGAGCGGCAAGATCACCTGCCTGCTCGGGCCCAACGGCGCCGGCAAGACGACGCTGATGATGACGATCGCCGGCATCCTGCAGCCGCGGCGTGGCTCGATCCGCCTCGAGGGAACGGAACTCGCCGGCCTTTCGCCGGCGCGCATCGTCTCGCGCGGCGTGGCGCTGGTGCCGGAGAACCGGCTGGTCTTCCCGGACATGAACGTTCGCGAGAACCTGCTGGCCGGCGCCTATCAGCGCCACGACCGGGCCGGCATCGCGTCCGACATCGAGCGGATGTACGGCCGCTTCCCGCGATTGAAGGAGCGGCGCGAGCAGATGGCAGGCACGCTCTCGGGCGGCGAGCAGCAGATGCTCGCGGTCGCGCGCGCGCTCATGTCGCGGCCGCGCCTCCTGCTGATGGACGAGCCCTCGCTCGGGCTGGCGCCGCTGATCGTCGCCGAGATCTTCGATATCATCACCGAGCTCAATCGCGACGGGACCACCATCTTCCTCGTCGAGCAGAACGCTCACATGGCGCTGAAGGTCGCCCACCAGTTCTTCCTGATGGAGCAGGGGCGCATCACGTTCAGCGGCACGCCGGGGCAACTGGCGGAAGACGAGGTCATCCAGCGAGCCTATCTCGGCACCCGACGCACCGAGGGCTGACGCGGGCAATGGAGGGGCGATGATCGACCTCGTCCAGAACACGATCGATGGCCTGATGATCGGCTCGTCCTACGGACTGCTGGCGCTAGGCTTCACCCTCATCTTCGGCGTGATGCGCAGGCTCAACCTGTCCTACGGACCGTCGATCATGATCGGCGGCTATTTCGGAACGGTCGTCTACCTGCAGTTTGGCGCCGGTCCGCTGACCGTCGCCCTGGCGGTGGTGGTTGGCGCGGCAGTGGCCGGCATCTATGTCGAAAGGCTGTGCTTCGCGCCGATGAAGGCCGGCGCGGCCATCGCTTCGATGGTGTCGAGCTTCGCGATCTGGATGCAGCTCGAGCAGGCGGCGATCCTTGTCCTGCCGCGACACACCTATGGCTTTCCGCCGCTCGCCACCGGCGCGCCGCTCGAGCTCGGGCCTTTCGCGATCCGCGGCGACCATCTCGTCATGCTGTGCAGCGCGCTCGCTCTGGCGGCGGCCGTTCAGCTCGTGCTCTACCGCACGCGGTTCGGTCTCGCACTGCGCGCCATCATCGGCAATCCGCTCGCCGCACATCTCGTCGGTGTCGACGTCAGGATGGTGATGCCGCTGGCCTTCGCCGGCGCCTCCGCGGTCGGCGGGGTCGCGGGCTTCCTCGTGCTGGCGGTCGACCAGCAGGTCACGCCGATGTTCGGGATGTGGGCGACCCTGAAGGGCCTGATCGCGATGATGATCGGCGGCCTCGGCTCGGTTCCCGGCGCGATCCTGGGCGGGCTGCTTCTCGGCGTCATTGAGATGCAAAGCCAGTGGTATTTCGGGCCGCAGGTCCGCGACCTGGTGGCCTACTTCGTGCTGTTCGCGTTCCTGGCAATCCGCCCGCGCGGGCTGGTCGGCAGACTGACCGAAGCCCCGACGCAGAAGGCGTGAGCCATGGACGACTACATGATCGGCGTGCTGTCAAACATCGGCGTCGTCTCGTTCGTCGCCCTGTCGGCCTATCTGCTGCTGCTGACGGGCGAGATCTCGTTCGGCCAGCAGGCCTTCTTCGCGATTGGCGCCTACGCCGCGGGAATTGCCACTGCCCTGTGGGGCTGGCCGCTGGCACTGGCCCTCGCCTGGGGCGCCGTGAGCGGCGGCGGTGCCGCGGTGCTGGTCGGCATCCCGACCCTGCGACTGCACGGGCTGTATTTCTCGATCGCCACGCTCGCGTTCGCCGAGATGGTCCGGATCCTGTTCGAGCTGTTCCGCTATCAGGTCGAGATCGACGGCGAGCTGGTGGGGCCCAACGGCGCAGAGGGATTCCGCGCCATCCGCTACATCTTCGACCACAACATCGACGCCGTTCAGTTCCTGCTGCTGATCTACGCTCTGTTGGCAGCGGCCTTGCTGGGGTTCTTCCTGCTCGAGCGGTCGCGGACGGGCGTGGCCTTTCGCATGATCGGCGAGGACGAGACCCTCGCCGGACTGCAGGGAATCCCGGTCGCCGGGCACAAGATCCTCGCCGCCGGGATCGCCGGCGCGCTGGCCGGCGTCGGCGGCGGCCTCTACGCCCATCTGACGACCTACGTGGAGCCGCGCGTCTTCGACGTGATGCTGGGAGTCCACAGCCTTGCCTACGGCCTGATCGGCGGGCTCGGCACGGCGCTCGGTCCGCTGCTCGGCGTCCTGATCGATATCGGCCTGCTCGAGTCGATCAGGCCGCTGGCCGGCTACCGCATGATCATCTTCGGTGGCATCGTCGCGCTGTTGCTGATCGTGCGTCCGCGCGGCCTGCTCGACGAGAGGCTCGTCCACCGCATCGCACGCTGGCTTGTCCGCTCCCGGCCCGCCGGCGTGGACGGGAGGAGGTAGCTGGCATGACGGCCACCAACCTGGCGTTCGCCCTCGCCGCGGCAGTGGCGGCCTGCTCGCCCACGATCGCCATCGCCCAGGTGCGAGCCAAGGCCGAGATCGCCTGCCGCCCGACGCTCACGGCGCTGCACTACGATTGCACCGTCACGCTGACGAACGCGCGGACCAACGCGCCGTTGAGCGGCATTACGCTCACCGTCGGCGCCGACATGCCGTCGATGCCGATGATGCACAACGTGCGGCCCGTGAAAGCGGCGCCAACGGAGGAACCAGGCCGCTACCAGCTCACCCTCGTGCTCGAGATGCACGGCGACTGGATGCTGCAGCTCAACCTGTCCGGGCCGCTGCGTGATCGCATCGTGACACCCATTCGCTTCGAGCCCGACCGGGCGACCCGCCCGGTGGAGCCCCAGCCGCCGGCACGCCGCAAGCCATAGACTCCCGTCGCCGCAGTTACTCCCTCTCCCCGCTTGCGGGGAGAGGGTTGGGGTGAGGGGCTGCATCAAGTGTCGCACCACCGCAGTGCCCAACCTGAAACGACCCCACCCCGACCCTCTCCCCGCAAGCGGGGAGAGGGAGGAGAACACCATATGCGATCGCCCTCCCCGTCGCCGGGATGGAACGATCGACCACCAGCAGAAAGGCCGCCTTTCGGCGGCCTTTCGCTGATGCTGCGGACAGCCTCAATTGTGCTTGGCGATCTCCATGCGGCCGACCTGGTCGCGATGGACCTCGTCCGGACCGTCGGCCAGGCGCAGAGTGCGCTGGTGCGCGTACATGCTGGCCAGCTTGAAGACCTGCGAGACGCCGCCGGCGCCATGCAGCTGCAGGCAGCGGTCGACGACCTTCGAGGTGATGTTGGGCACCGCGACCTTGATCATGGCGATCTGCTGGCGCGCTTCCTTGTTGCCGAACTTGTCCATCGCCCAGGCCGCCTTGAGCACCAGCAGGCGGGCCATGTCGATCTCCATGCGCATGTCGGCGACATGCGCCTTGGTCACGCCCATCTCCGACACCCGCTGGCCGAAGGCGACACGGCTCTTGGCGCGCTTGATCGCCATCTCCAGCGCGCGTTCCGCCACACCGATGGCGCGCATGCAGTGATGGATGCGGCCCGGCCCGAGGCGGCCCTGCGCGATCTCGAAGCCGCGACCCTCGCCCAGCAGCATGTTCTCCTTGGGCACGCGCACGTTGTCGTAGATCACCTCGGCGTGGCCGTGCGGCGCGTCGTCATAGCCGAAGACGTGCAGCATCTTGACGATCTTGATGCCGGGCGTGTCGCGCGGGACGATGATCATCGACTGCTGGCGGTAGGCCGGCGCGTTGGGATCGCTCTTGCCCATGAAGACGATGACCTTGCAGCGCGGGTCGCCCATGCCCGAGGACCACCACTTGCGGCCGTTGATCACGTAGTGATCTCCATCGCTCTCGATGCGGCTCTCGATGTTCTTGGCGTCCGACGAGGCGACCGCGGGCTCCGTCATGGCGAAGCAGGAACGGATCTCGCCGTTGAGCAGCGGCGTGAGCCACTTCTTCTTCAGCTCGGGCGAGGCGTAGCGCGCGAAGACTTCCATGTTGCCGGTGTCGGGCGCCGAGCAGTTGGTCGCCTCCGAGGCGATGCTGGAGCGGCCGAGCACCTCGCAGATCGGCGCGTATTCCAGGTTCGACAGGCCCATCGTGCCGTGCGTGTCGCCGCTGTCGCGGTCCTTGGGCAGGAACATGTTCCACAGGCCGCGCTTCTTCGCCTCGGCCTTGCACTCCTCCATGACGGGCGGCAGCGACCAGCGGTCCTTCGCGCTTTC
Source organism: Alphaproteobacteria bacterium (assembly GCA_019635875.1). Lineage (NCBI taxonomy): Bacteria > Pseudomonadati > Pseudomonadota > Alphaproteobacteria > Alphaproteobacteria bacterium. Next base: position 73,113 of record JAHBYP010000013.1, on the reverse strand, counting down.
CATCTGCTGCTCGTAGACCTCCTCGGCCGGGTAGATCACCTCGTCCATGAACTTGTGCATCCGCTCCAGCAGGTCCTTGGTGCGGTCGGAGTATTCGAAATCCATCGTTGCCTCTCCTCGTGCGGCGCTTCCCGCGGCGCGCCGATCGCGCCATCTGCCCGGCGGCCGACCGGCCGGGCTGTCATCGTTGGGATGGCCGGACTCTGGCGCAAATCGACGGTGAAATGAACGGCCATTTTCCCGCACGCCACCACCAGCCTCCGCTTCGCGGAACCGCATCGGATCGACTACGATGCGAGCGGAAATTCCACGCCGGAGACCGTCATGTTTCTTCGATCGATATTCGCCGCAGCGCTCGTGGCCCTGGTGCCGACCCTGGCCGCCGCGCAGATCACGGCGCCGACCAGCGGCGAGGTCGACCCGGCGGATCTGGTGCGCGTCCTGCAGGTGCTGGGCAACACGGCGAAGCTGAGCATAGACAAGGACGGCGAGCCGGAGATCGAGGCCCGCACGCAGAACATCAATTTCGTGATCTTCTTCTACAATTGCCAGAAGCAGGCGCAGCCGGTGCGCTGCCGCAGCTACCAGTTCTGGGCCAGCTTCCACGACCTCAACCCGCAGCCGACGCTGGAGCAGATCAATCGCTGGAACGAGACCAAGCGGCTGGCGCAGGCCTCGACCGACGGCGAGGGCCGCTATCGCCTCAAGATGAACGTCAACCCCAAGGGCGCCGACATCGACGTCAGCTTCCGCGCCTACATGGACTGGTGGAACCTGGCGCTGAAGGAGTACATGCAGCACATCGGCTTCAGGAAGTAGTTCGATGTGCCAGCCACAGCCCGCCGGCGAGGCAGGCCACCGCGGTGAGGAACAGCGGTGACAAGGCCTCGCCCAGCAGCGCCCAGCCGAGCAGCGCCGCGGTCGGCGGGCTGATCGAGACGAAGACCGTCACCTTGGTCGGGCTGGTATGGGCCAGCGCCCAGAGCCAGAGGAAATAGGCCGCGGCGCTGGCCAGGCCGACGAACAGCACCTGCAAACCGCACCGCTGAGCGCCGCCGCGAAGACCGCGGCCTCGCCCCACCAGCCGGCCTCGGCGCCCAGCGCCTTCTCGCCCAGCGCCAGCGCCACGCCGGCGAAGGTCAGCAGCACGCCCGCCGCCTTCGCCAGGCTCAGCCGCTCCAGCCGCATGACGGCGGCCAGCAGCATGGTGAGCAGCGGGAACGTGGCAAAAATCAGGGCCGCGCGCGCCGCGGGCATGCGCTGCAGGCCCCAGTTCAGCAGCGCCACCAGGACGCCGAACTGCACGATGCCGAGCAGCGCCACCGGCACCAGGTCACGCCGCTCGAAGCGCACCCGGCGGATCAGCAGCAGCGGCGGCAGCAGGCAGAGCGCGCCGCCGCTGTAGCGCAGCAGCGCCAGGGTCGCCGGCGGCATCTGCTCGAGCGCCAAGCGGCTGGCGACCATCGCCGCGCCGATCAGCACGCCGTTGGTCGCCGCGGCGAGGATCGGCAGCGCCGGGCTCACACCAGCGCCTTTTCCCAGGTCTCGCCGATCAGGTCCTTGCCGAACTTGTGGTAGCGCTCCTCCTCGACCAGGCGATAGCCCTCGGAGGCGTAGATCGCGCGCGCCGCGACCAGCACGTCGTGCGTCCACAGGGTCATCTTGCGATAGCCCTTCTCGCGCGCGAACCGCTCGCATTCGCGGACCAGCATGCGGCCCAGCCCGCTGCCGCGCGTCTGCGGCTCGACCAGCACCAGGCGCAGCCGCGCCACTCGGGCGCTGTCGCGCACGACGAAGGCGCAGCCCACCGGCCTGCCGTCCTTCTCGGCGATCACCGAGCGCTCGTGCGCCGGATCGAACTCGCGGATGAACTTCGAGGCGATCTCCGCCACAAGGCCCTCGAACTCGTGGTTCCAGCCGAACTCCTCGGCGTAGAGCGTGCCATGGCGGCTCACCACCCAGCCCATGTCGCCGATGCGATGCGGGCGCAGGACGTAGGCGGCGGGCTCGCGGTTGCCTCCCAGCACGCGCTCGATCGTGTCCATCGCCTCGAGCAGCCGGCGCTGGTCCGGCTCGGCCACCTGGCCCAGCATCGCCCGCAGCTCGTTCTGCGAGGCGCGCTCGACGGGCGCGAAGACCCGGCGGCCGGCGCGCGTCACGGCCAGCACCTGGCGCCGCCCATCCTCGACCGAGCGCAGACGCTCGACCACGCCCTGGCGGACCAGCTTCGACAGGATGCGGCTGAGATAGCCGGCATCGAGCCCGAGCTCGCGCACCAGGTCGCTGGCCGCCAGCCCGTCGCGATGCACCAGCTCGTACATCACGCGCCCCTCGGTCAGGCCGAAGGGCCCGTCGTTCAGCCCCTCGCGCAGGGCGCCGATGCGCGCGGTGTAGAAGCGGCTGAAGCGGCGCATGGCGCGCACGCGGCGGTCCAGTTCGGTGTCGCTCATCCGACGATCGTCAACCAGTTAGTTGCTTTAGTCAATCATTGCCGCCGCCGCCCGCCGCCGCTACACCGCCTGCAACAACGAACACGCGTGGTGGAGAAACGTCCTTGGATACCCAGGTGAAGGCGCCGTTCCGGCCGATCGAGTTCCTGAGCCGCGACGTCGAGCTCGACCGTCGCGCCGACGGCAGCATGGTGCTGCGCTCGCGCCACCGGCTGATCCCCTACCGGCGCCACGTGCCGGAGTTCCTGGCGAAATGGGCACACGAGGCGCCGGACCGCGTCTGGCTGGCGCAGCGTCGCGGGCCGGATCGCGCCTGGCTCAAGGTCACCTACGCCGAGGCCAGGCGCCGCGTCGATGCGCTGACCCAGGCCCTGCTCGACCGCGGCTTGGGGCCCGACGGCCCGATCATGCCGATCAGCGGCAACTCGATCGAGTTCGCGCTCCTGACCATGGCGGCGATGCAGGCGCGCGCGCCGCTGGCGCCGGCCTCGCCGGCCTATTCGCTCATGAGCCAGGATCACGCCAAGCTGGCCTACATCGTGAGGCTGATCCGCCCGGCGATGATCTTCGTGCAGAACGGTGCGATGTTCGCCCGTGCACTCGCCTCGCTCGACGCCGCCGGCCTGCTCGAAGGCGTGACCCTGGTGCATGTCGCCGAGGCGCCGCCGGGCCTGCAATCAACGCCCTTCGCGGCGCTCGAGGCGACGACGCCGACCGACGCGGTGGCCCGCTCGCTCGAAGCGATCGACGGCAAGACGGTGGGCAAGTTCCTGTTCACCTCGGGCTCGACCGGCATGCCCAAGGCCGTGGTCAACACCCAGGAGATGATGTGCGCCAACATCGCCATGGGGCAGATGTCGCGCGTGCGCCAGCCGGACGAGCCGCCGGGCGTGATGCTCGACTGGCTGCCGTGGAACCACACCATGGGCGGCAACGCGACCTTCCAGGCCAACCTCGCCGATGGCGGCACGACCTATATCGACGACGGCCGGCCGGTGCCGGGCCTGTTCGAGGAGACGCTGCGCAACCTGCGCGAGGTGCCCACGACGTATTTCGCCAACGTGCCGGCGGGCTTCGCCATGCTGGCCACCGCGCTGGAACGCGACGACGAACTGGCGCGCACCTTCTTCCGCGACCTCAAGGTGCTGGCCTATGGCGGCGCCACCCTGCCCGACGATCTATACGACCGCATGCAGGCGCTGGCGGTGCGCCATACCGGCTATCGCATCCCCTTCGTCACCGGCTGGGGCTGCACCGAGACGGCGCCGACGGCGACCAGCGTGCACTGGGCAAGCGAACGCGTCGGGCTGATCGGCCTGCCCTTCCCCGGCGTCGAGCTGAAGATGATCCCGGCCGGCGAGGACGGTCGCTACGAGCTGCGCCTGCGCGGCATCATCGTCACGCCGGGCTATCACCGGCAGCCCGAGCTCACCGCCACGATGCTCGACGAGGAGGGCTTCTACCGCATCGGCGATGCCGGCCGCTTCGTCGATCCCGACGATCCAGCGCAGGGCCTGGTCTTCGACGGCCGCGTGGTCGAGGATTTCAAGCTGATGTCCGGCACCTTCGTGCTGGTCGGCACGCTGCGCACCACGGTGATCGCCGCCGCCACGCCGGTGCTGCAGGACGCGGTGATCGCCGGGCAGGACAAGGGCTATGTCGCCATCCTCGGCTTCCCCAACATCGCCGCCTGCCGCCTGCTCGCCGGCGACAGCGAGGGCAAGCTGCCGCTCGCCGGCCTGCTGCGCCATCCCGCGGTCATCGCCCGCCTGAAGGACGGCATCGCCGCGATGAACCGGGACGCGCGCGGCTCCTCGATGCAGGTCAAGCGCGCACTCCTGATGATCGAGCCGCCCTCGGTCGACGGCCACGAACTGACCGACAAGGGCTACATCAACCAGCGCGCCACGCTGGCGCGGCGCAAGGCGCTGGTCGACAAGCTCTATGCCGATCCACCGGATCCGGACGTGATCGTCATCGACTAGAGCAGCGAGCCCAGTCTTGAAGTCACCTGTCATCCCGAGCGCAGCGAGGGATCCAGGCAGCTTCCCTGGATCCCTCGCTGCGCTCGGGATGACAGGTGCGTTTGACTTGTCGCTCGTTGCTCTGGCGTCGATCAGCGGCTCGGCGCCTTCTTTCCAGGCGCGGCGTTGACCTGCCGTGGCGTCACCCAGGGCAGGGTGGAGATGTGGTTCAAACTGCCTGGGCGCCAGGACCGAGCGTCCAGTCCACGGTTAAGCAGTGCAGCGCCGCCCATGTGCGTCGTGTAGTCGAGCACCTTCGCCAGGCGTTCCAGATCGAGGTTCTTAAGACGGATGCAGCCGCGCGTCGTCTCCCAAACCTGGGAGGCGGCACGCGGCGAACTCGCCCTCGCTGCGTGCCTCGGTGGACCAGAGGAACTCACCGGCACCACCATGCAGGCGCCGCTGCTTGTGGACCGCGTGAAGGACCAGATGAATGTCCTTGGCGTTGTTCAGCGTCACGACGTCCCCCCGAAGATGCCGGTCACTCGGCTGCCGGCTACTCCTCCACCCGCGACTCGCGAATGCGCCGGGTTCCCTGGAACACCGGCTTGAGCGGATCCATCACGAAGCGGATGCGCGGCAGGTCGGTGTCGACGGTGCAGCAGGTGCCGACGATCGGATCGGCGAGCGTGATACCGCCGGCGTTCCACGCCGCGGCGTCGAAGGCCGAGACCTGCGGCTTGCCGCGCTCGGCCTTGTAGAAGGTGTACTTCGGATCGACCTGGATCAGCAGCGGCGCGGTCTGGCCGTCGAGCGGTGCGTTGGCCGCGGTCACCCAGTTGATGTACTGCACGTCGGAGCCGGCGACGGGCTGCGGGTCGACCAGCGCGCACTCGAGCACCGTCTTGCCGTCCTTCTTCGCCGTGCCCATGACGCGATCGTGCCGGCGCGTGAACTTCACCTCGCCGTGCTCGCCCGGAAAGCCCCAGCGGCTGCGCAGCTCCTTCGCCGCCGCCTCAGTGCTGGCCAGCGCACCCAGCAGGAAGCCGCGCGGATGCGCGCCGGCGCGGCTGCCCAGGCGCAGTACCGCGAGGTTGAAGGCGCCGACCGGGCTCTCGGGATAGCGTGTGAAGGCGGCGATGACGTAGGACGGCAGCGCCGGATGCATCGCCTTGGGCAGCAGACCGTCGGTCGAGCTGCGCGGCACCTCGATCAGCAATTGCATCATCTCGGCCTTGGGCAGGCTCCACGCCTCGGTATCGAGGTTGGCGACCGTGGGCAGGCGCCTGGGGTCCTGCGTGATGTCGAGCGTTCCGTAGAGGGGCATGGCCTACTCCGCCGCGGCGACATTGGCCGGCTTCTGGGCGAAGACTGGCATGACTTCCCTGGCGAACAGGCGAAGGCTCGCCATCACCTGCTCCTGCGGGATCGTCTCGTTGGCGTTGAGGATAAAGTTGATGCAGTCGACGCCCAGCGACTCCCAGTGCTTGACCGCACGGATGATGCGCGCGGGATCGCCGTAGGCCATGCCCTCGGTCTGCTGCTCCGAGGCATCGGGACCGGTGGCGGCGCGGCGCAGCGCCGGCAGCAGGCCGAGCGACTGGTAGGACGGCGAGGAGAACACCTCGCGCGTCGAGATCAGCTGCGTGGCGAGATAGTTGAAGGTGTTGCCCAGCCGCTTGCCGGTCTCGACACCGATCTTCTCGTCCTCGTGGCAGAACAGGAAGTTGGTGGTCGCCACCTGCTCGTTGACGAAGGCGCCGACCGGCTCGCAGAGCTGGATGCGCCGGCGGTACTCCTTGATCTTCTTCTCCTGCTCCTCGAAGCCGGCGAAGGAGAGGCCGAGACTGCCCAGGCCGCGATCGGCGGCGTCGATCTCGGTGCCCGGGCTGGTCACCGCGACCCACATCGGCGGGTGCGGCTTCTGGTAGGGCTTGGGCAGGATGGTGCGCTCAGGCATCGACCAGAACTCGCCCTGGTAGGCGAAGGTCTCCTGCGTCCACATCTTCGGCAGGCAGCGCACGAACTCGTCCCAGCTCTTCTTCGTCGTGTCGGGGTTGGCGCGGAAGCCGCCCAGCTCCGTCCACGTCGCCGAGCGGCCGGTGCCGACCTCGAGCCGGCCGCCCGACAGCAGGTCGAGCGTCGCCGTCTTCTCGGCGATCTTGATCGGGTGGTTGAACTCCGGCACGCACACCACGATTCCGTGGCCGACGCGGATGTTCTTCGTGACCATGGCGCAGGCGGTGAGGAACAGCTCCGGCGCCGAGCAGTGCGAGTACTCCTCGAGGAAGTGGTGCTCGACCGCCCAGACGTTGGAAAAGCCCAGCTGGTCGGCCAGCTTCACCTGCTCCAGGCAGTTGTTGTAGACCTCGCGCTCGCGTTCGGGCGTCCACGGCCGGGGAATGGAGATTTCATAGAAGAGGCCGAACTTCATGGCGTCCTCCGCAATCGAACAATCGAACACTCGTTCTGCCGTCCACGATAGGCACCCCGGCGCCGCCCCGGCAACCGGGACCGGCCACCAACTTTCGCGTGGCAGACATCTTCGGGCCGCGCCGCTCCAGCGGCGCTCATGCTAATACCGACTATTGCTGAAGGGTGACTCACGGCTGTCACCCCGAGCGCAGCGAGGGGTCCTTGAGGCCGCAGGAAAGATCCCTCGCTACGCTCGGGTGACAATGGGGGCGTGTCACTCACCTATGATTCCGTACTAGGGTAACCTGAAGAGCGCCGCTGGAGCGGCGCGGCCCGAAGAGAGTTCAATGCATCCCACCGATTCGCACCGCTTGCACGCCCACCTGATCGGCCAGCAGGGCTCGCGCGGCCTGCTCAACACGCCGGCGCTGTCGCTCGATCTGGAAATGCTGGAGCGCAACATCGCTTCCATGGCGGCGTTCGCCAAGGCGCACAACGTCTCGCTGCGCCCGCACTCCAAGACGCACAAATGCCCGGAGATCTCGCGCTGCCAGATCGAAGCCGGCGCGCTGGGCAATTGCTGCGCCAAGCTGGGCGAGGCCGAGGCGCTGACCGATGGCGGCATCGACGGGCTGCTGATCACGTCGCCGGTCGTCACCCAGCCGGCGATCGAGCGGCTGGTGACGCTCAACGCGCGGGCCAGAGGGTTGATGGTCTGCGTCGATCATCCCGACAATGTCGACGCGCTGGCCAACGCGGCCAAGGCGGCGAAGCAGGTGCTGACGGTGATCATCGACATCGATCCGGGCATCCACCGCACCGGCGTCGCCTCACCCGAGGCCGTCGTGGCTCTGGCGAAGAAGATCGCCGGCCTGCCCTCGCTGCGCTACGCCGGCGTGCAGTTCTATTGCGGCCGGCATCAGCACATCGAGGACTACGCCGAACGCCGCAAGCAGATCATCGAGCGCACGGAATATCTCAAGGGCATCCTCGACCTGCTGGCCAAGGCCAATCTGAAGCCTGGCATCATCACCGGCTCGGGCACCGGCACGCACCAGATCGACGCCGAGCTGGGCGTCTTCACCGAGCTGCAGGTCGGCAGCTACGTCTTCATGGACCACCAGTACAACATCTGCGACCTGCGCGGCGAGAACCGGCCGACCTTCGAGCAGTCGCTGCAGATCGACGCGCGGGTGGTCAGCCGCAACACCCAGGGCATGGCGACGATGGATTCGGGCCTGAAGTCGATGGCCACCGAGGCGGGACCGCCGAAGATCCTGTCCGGTGCGGTGGACGGCAGCACGACGCGCTTCATGGGCGACGAGCATTGCGCCGTGATCGCGCCGGAGGGCCAGGAGGCGCCAGCGTTGGGCGCGCGCGTCGTGCTGGTGCCGCCGCACTGCGATCCGACCGTGAACCTCTACGACGCCTATCACATCGTCAAAGGCGAGACGCTGGTCGACATCTGGACGATCGCCGGCCGCGGCCGCTCGCGCTGATCCAGACCAGCACAGGCTCGCCGCGATGAGCGAACTGACCATCTGGACCTACGACTGGGTGCCTAAAGGCCCGCGTGGCTTTGTGCGTGACCTGAGGCTGAGATGGGCGTGCGAGGAAGCCGGTCTTGACTACGCCGTCCGAACGATCCCATTCGACGATCGCGAGACCAACCATCTTGCGCGCCAGCCGTTTGGCCAGATTCCGTTCCTCGACGACGGAGGGCTGGAGATATTCGAAAGCGGCGCCGGGCTGCTGCATCTGGCGCGCAAGAGCGACAGGCTGATGCCGCCGGATCCGGCTGGACAGGCGCAAACGCTGCAATGGGTGATCGCCGCGCTGAACTCGATCGAGATGGTCAGCGTGCCGTGGTGGTTCCTGGCAATCTCCGGCGACGAGGACAATCAACTCACCGGATGGATGGGCAAGCGCCTCGACCAGCTCGAGAAGGTCCTGAACGAGCGAGAGTGGCTCGTGGCAAACCGCTTCACTGTCGCCGACCTGCTGATGGCGGATGTGCTGCGGGTTCCGAAGGTCCGCGCTTTCGGCCACCGGCCGGCGAGCGAGGCCTATGTAAGCCGTGCGACCGATCGCCCCGCATTCAGGAAGGCCCGCGCCGACCAGATCGGATTCTTCGAGGCGGCCGATCAGAAGAGAACGGTAAAGAGCTCGGACTGAAGGGCGTCCTCGCCCTTAGTTCCGGGTGACGTGGGCGGAGACGCAGAGCCACCTGCCGCCCTGCTTCGCCCACACATCGGTGTAGCGCCCGCGGCCCGGCCGGCCATCGGCCAGGGTGTAGAGTGTGCGCGCGTGGATGATGGCGAAGTCGCCCATCAGACGGATCTCGACGTCCTCGGTGCGCAGGCCGCTGATCGTCACCGGCTTGGCGGTCTGGACGAGGAAGCCGGCGCGGTCGAGCAGCGAGCCGTCGGGATTCGAGCAGCGGAAATCCTGCGCCAGAATCTCGTCGAAGCGCTTCACGTCGCAATGCTGCACCGAGCGGATGTAGTCGTCGTTCAGCGCCGCCAGCGCCTCGTGGTCGGCCTTCGACATTGTCTCCTCCCCTGCGGGTCGGTAAAACAGACTGATAGTCTGTAAAAACCGACTGACAGTCTGTCAAGCGCCGATGGAAGGATGCTGTGGACGGCAAGTACGCCAAGGGACGCGCGACGCGGGCGCGGATCGTCGAGATCGCCACCGGCCTGTTCGCCGGCGCCGGATACGACGCCACCTCGATCGAGACCGTGCTGGCGAAGAGCGCCATCAGCCGCGGCGCGCTCTATCACCACTTCGCGGACAAGGCGGCCCTGTTCGAGGCGGTGCTCGAGGCGATCGAAGCGGACATCGCCCGCACGCTGCGCGCGGCGTCGCTCGGCATCGGCGATCCCGTCGCGGCCATGCGCGCCGGCGGCGACGCCTGGCTCAAGCTCAGCCGCGATCCCGCGGTAAGGCAGATCGTGCTGATCGACGCGCCTTCGGTGCTGGGCTGGCAGAAATGGCGGGAGATCGACGCGCGTTTCGGTTTCGGCCTGATCAAGGCCGGGCTGAAGAACCTGTGCAAGGCCGGCCGCCTCGACGCCGCGATGGTCGAGCCGCTGTCGCACGTGCTGCTGGCCTCGATGATGGAGCTGGCGTTGGTCGTGGCGCGCGCCGACAGGCCCTCGACCGCTGCGCAGTCGGCGCGCCTGTCGCTGCATCGGCTGATCGACCGGCTGCTCGCGGAGCCGGCTACAGCAACGACTCGCCCTTCCAGCGGCGCGAAAGGGCGATCGTCGCGAGCAGGCTGATGCCCGCCAGCACCGCCATGGCGAAGAAGGCGTTGCCGGCGAAGCGGGCGTAGAGCGTGCCGGAGACCTGGAAGACCACGGCGATCACCAGGCCGCTCGCCAGCCCGTAGTACAGGCTTTGCGCCAGCGCCATCGCATGCGTGGGGATCGCCTGGCGCAGGAAGGCCATGGCGCCCAGATGCGTGGCGCCGAAGGTGAGCGCGTGCAGCGCCTGGAGGAAGACCAGCGCGGCGACATCGGTGCCGAGCCAGGGCATCGCCGCCCAGCGGATCAATGCGCCGCCGGCGCCCAGCGCCAGCATGCCCACCGGCCCGAAGCGCGCCGTGAGCGCGCCGCCGATCATGAACAGGCCGATCTCGACCAGCACGCTCTCGCCCCACAGCAGGCTGATCACCACGTCGTCGATGCCGGCGCCGCGCCACGACAGGGTGCCGAAGCTGTAGAGCACGGCATGGCTCGCCTGGCAGAAGCCGCAGGCGACCAGGAACAGCACGAAGGATGGGTTGCGCAGCAGCTCGCCGGCGCGCGCCGTGCCGCGATCGGCCGGCGCGCCGCGCGCGGCCGGCATCGGCAGCCACAGCGCGGCCGGGATCGTCAGCACCACGCCGATGCCCAGCAGGTAGAGCACCCAGGGCGGGCCCCAGCGATCGACGGCGATGCCGGCGGCCAGCGCGCCGCCGATGAAGGTGACCGAACCCCAGACGCGCACGCGCGCGTAGTCGATGCCGCGCTCGCGTGTCACGGCCACGGCGTTGCCGTCGCCCAGCGACAGCAGCGGGTGCCACATCGCGCCCCAGATCATGGTGACGATCAGGTTGGGCCAGAAGCCGTAGGAAAATTCGTAGGCGACGGCCATGGCGAGCGCGCCGGCCAGCAGCGCCAGCATCAGCCCGCGGGTGCCGGCGAGACGCTGGGCGATCCAGCCGACGGCGATGGTCGCCGCCACGGTGACGAACTGGCGCGCCATGTAGATCGTGCCGATCTCGGCATCGCCCACGCCGCGGTCGCGCAGCCATACCGCCCAGTAGCTCAGCGCCGCGCCGCCGGCGAAGAAGTAGGCGGCGAAGAAGTACGCAAGGCGAGCTGGAATCATGCTGGGACCGCCGGTGTCCCGCTGGCACCATGAGGCCGGCGGGACGCCGGCGGTCCCAAGGAAGACCTCACTTGAACTCGGCGCGGATCGCGTCGCTGTGCTCGCCCAGCGCCGGCACCTTGCCCAGGGGCCGGACTTCCCAGTCGAAGGTCGCGGCCAGCGCCGGCAGGGAGACATCGCCCTTGTCGGTGGCGATGGTCGTACGACGCACCTGCGGATGGCCGCCGAGGTCCTTCACCGAGCTGACGCGGGCATAGGCGATCTGTGCCTTCTCCAGCTTCGCGGTGATGCTGTCCCAGGTGTGGCGCCTGAAGACCTCCGAGACGATGGCGTTGGTCTCGTCGCGGACCGCGTTGCGCGCGACGCCCGAGGCGAAGCGCGGATCGTCGGGCATGTCGGGCCGCCCGAGCACGCCATTGCACAGCCTTCGCCACTCGTTGTCGTTCTGGATCGAGATCAGCACCGGCACGTCGTCACCGGTGGGATAGACGCCGTAGGGCGCGATGAAGGGATGCGTCAGCCCCAGCCGCGGCCAGTCGTAGCCGTTGTACTCCCACGACATCAGCGGGATCGCCATCCACTCGGCCATGGCCGAGAACAGCGAGAGCTCGATGTGGCGGCCCTTGCCGTCGCGGCCACGCGCGATCAGCGCCTCGAGCACCGCGGCATGCGCGAACATGCCGGTGCCGATATCGGTGGCGGAGATGCCGACGCGGCCCGGCGCATGGTGCGAGCCGGTGATCGAGGCCAAGCCCGATTCGGCCTGCACCAGCAGGTCATAGGCGCGCCGGTCCTTGTAGGGACCGAAATCGCCGTAGCCCGAGATGTCGACGGTAATCAGGCGCGGGTTGAGCCTGCGCATGTCCTCGGCGCCGAAGCCGGCGCGCCGGGCGGCGCCGGGCGCCAGGTTCTGGATCAGCACGTCGGCCTTGCCGATCATGCGATGCAGCAGCGCCAGGTCCTCCGGCTTCTTGAAGTCGAGCGTCACCGACTGCTTGCCGCGATTGAGGAAGACGAAATAGGCGCTGTCGCCCCTGATATGCGTGTCGTAGCCGCGCGCGAAATCGCCCTCCGGCCGTTCGACCTTGATCACCCGCGCGCCGGAATCGGCCAGCCGCGCCGCGCAATAGGGGGCGGCCACCGCCTGCTCCACCGAGACCACCAGAATGCCGTCGAGCGCGCCGGGCATGCCCGTTCCTCTTGTCCTGTCCTGCCTGAAAGCGGCGCACCATACATGCTATGGTGCGGCCATGCAGCTTTCCATGGACGAACGCGCCGCGCTCGATGGTCGCGACGGGCCGGCCGCCGCGCTGGCGATGCGCGTGGTGTCGGAGGCCGCGCGCATGATGGGTGCCGGCGGTCTGGTAGCCATCGAATCCGCGCATATCGACGGCTGCCTCTATCACGGTGATTCCGGCACCCTGTTCGCGGAGAAGCTGGTCGAAGGCGGCGGCCGGACTGGCGTGCCCGCGACGCTCAATGTCGGCGCGCTCGACCTGCTGCATGCCGGCCGCGTGAAGCTCGACGCGCACAAGGCGGCCATGGCGCGGCGCATGATGGAGGCCTATGTCGCGCTCGGCTGCCAGCCGACCTGGACCTGCGCGCCCTACCAGGCCGGCCACCGGCCGCGCGCCGGCGCGCATGTCGCCTGGGGCGAAAGCAACGCCGTCGCCTTCTGCAATTCGGTGCTGGGCGCGCGCACCGAACGCTACGGCGACCTGCTTGACATCTGCGCCGCGATCGCCGCACGCGCGCCGGACTACGGCCTGCATCGCGACGCCAACCGCCGCGCCACCTTGCTGGTCGAGTGCGGCGGCCTCGATCCGCGCCTGCTGGCGGAGGACGCGCTTTACCCCGTGCTCGGCGCCTGGCTCGGCCGCATGGCCGGTGGCCGCATCGCCGCCTTCGCCGGCCTGCCGCGCGACACATCCGAAGATCGCCTGAAAGCGCTGGGCGCCGCCGCCGCGTCCAGCGGCGCCATCGGCCTGTTCCACGTCGTCGGCGTCACGCCGGAAGCACCCGACATCGCGGCTGCCTTCGGCGGCGTACCGCCGGCCGAGATGATCACGCTCAGCGGCGCGATGCTGCACGAGAGCTACGATCGGCTCTCGACGACATCAGGCGCGAGGCTGGACGCCATTGCCATCGGCAGCCCGCATCTCTCGCTCGACGAGATACGCCGCCTGCTGGCGCTGCTCAGGGGCCGGCCCAGCCGCCTGCCGTTCTACGCCTGCACGGGTCGCCACACGCTCGCCGCGCTGCAGCGCGAAGGTCTGTTCGGCGCGCTCACCGATGCCAACATCACGCTGGTCGCCGACACCTGCGTCGTCGTCGCGCCGATCCTGCCCGACATCGAAGGCGCCACGCTGCTCACCAATTCCGGCAAGTTCGCGCACTACACGCGGCCCAACACCGGCTACGACGTGGTGTTCGGCTCGCTGAGCGACGTGGCGGAATCCGCCGCCGCCGGCCGCCTCGTGCGTGATACGTCGTTGTGGCGATGACCCGCCGCTCGCTCATGCTCCCTCTCCCCGCGAGCGGGGAGAGGGTTGGGGTGAGGGGCTGCCGCAGGTGGCGCACCACGGCAGTGCCCAACCTGAAACCACTCCTCACCCCGACCCTCTCCCCGCTCGCGGGGAGAGGGAGGAAAGCACCATTTGCGTTCGCCCTCCCCCACAAGGGAAGCGGCGGAGAGACACCGTGATGCGCGCGCGCGTCATCCTGCCGGGCACTGCCTCGGGCCGCGCGCTGAAGGTCGCGGCGCTGAGCTTCTGGGGCGGCGTCGATCCCGATACCGGCGCGCTCACCGATCCGGCGATCGCCCATCACGGCGAACGCATCGCCGGCCGCGTGCTGCTCGTCGCCGAGCCGCGCGGGTCCTCGTCCTCGAGCGCGGTCATGCTCGAGTTGCTGCGCAACGGGCAGGCGCCATCGGCCATCGTGCTGGGCCGCGTCGACGCCATCCTCGGCCTGGGCATCGTCGTGGCGCGCGAGATGGGCTGGCCCGCGATCCCGCTCTACGAGCTGGCGCCGCGGGAGATGGCCGCGATCGATGACGGCGCCGAGATCGGCATCGACGCCGCGGGCGCGATCAGTCGCCTTCGAACTTGAACGACAGCTTCACCTTGGCCCGGTAAGCCGAGACCTTGCCTTTCTCGATCGCCATGTCGAGCTCGACGACCTCGGCGACGCGCAGGTCGCGCAGCGTCTTGCTGGCGCGCGTGACGGCGGCGTTGGCCGCCTTCTCCCAGGATTCGGTGCTGGTGCCGATGACCTCGATCACCTTGTAGACGCTGTCCGCCATGGTTGCCTCCTTCGCGAGCCAACGCGGTGCTCAACGCGACGCGCAGCGATGAAGAAGCGGGATCGCGCTCAGCAGCGGCGCACCCGCGCCGGCGTCATGCTGTCGCGGGGCCAGTCATACCGACGCCACGCGAAGCGATCCGGGCCAAGGATCATCGCCCACCAGATCACCGGGTCGCCGGTGGCCGTCAGGCGGGCTTCGCCCTGGATGAAGGTCAGCACGCGCCGCGCTTCGACGGCGAGGATCAGGTATGTGCTCCTGTACGCCTTGCCCTCGTACGTTCCATCGGACGCCATCGTTCGACGATCGGCGGCGACCCGCAGCTCCGTGCTTCCCTTGGCGCAATGGGCGCCCTCCGAGAACCACCTCCCGTTCAGCGTCGAGAGCGCGTCCAGGGTCTGGCCGGACGCCGCGGTGGCGGCCAGCCAGACCATCGTTGCGAATCCGCCGAGGAGCATCCGCATGCTCGCCATCCGTCAGTGCCGCCAGCCGGGATCGGTCTTGTCGAGCTTGCGGATCAGCGCGGCGAACTCGAGATCGCCGACGCCGTTGGCGCTCTCGCGCTCGGAGAACGAATCCATGTCGGCGCCCGACTTGGCGGCGAGGTTGTCGCCCATGACGTTGAGCGCGCCGGCGGCCGCGGCGTCGATCTGGATCTGGCAGGCGCGCTCCAGGCGATAGAGCCGCAGGAAGGCCTCAGGCACCGAGCGGCCGGTGACCAGCAGGCCGTGGTTGCGCAGCATCATCGCCTGGTTGTCGCCAAGGTTCTTGAGCAAGCGGCCGCGCTCGTCGAGATCGAGGCTGGGGCCCTCGTAGTCGTGCTGCGACAGCCTGCCGTGGAAGGCGGTCGAGACCATCGAGATCGGCAGCAGACCGTCCTTCAGCGCGCACACCGCCATGCCGGCGCGGGTGTGCGTGTGCATCACCACGCGGTGACGCGAGGCGTGCGCCATGTGGATCGCCGAATGGATGACGAAGCCGGCGTAGTTCACGGGATGCGGCGAGGGCTCGACGATGTTGCCGTCGAGGTCGATCTTCACCAGGTTCGAGGCGGTGACCTCGTCGTAGTTCAGGCCGAAGGGGTTGATCAGGAAGTGCGGCTGATCGCCCGGCACGCGCGCGGTGAGATGGCCGTAAATCAGCTCGGTCCAGCCGAAATGGTCGACCAGGCGATAGGCGGCGGCGAGCTGGCGGCGCAGCACCCATTCGCCCTGCTCGCGCGGCATGGCGTAGACGTCGGTTCCGGTGAGCGGCAATTCGGTGATCGGCATGTCCATCGGAGGACTCCCTCGGCGGCCTGATCCACGGCCAAGCCTACATCAGCCCCGGCCGAACTTCACCAGCCCCTCGCGGCCCGCCGGGCTGAGCCCATAGACACCGCGCTCGACGCGCTCGAACCAGCCATAGACGTCGTCGAGCAGGATCCTGCCGGCGTCGGGCACCGCGCCGCAGGCCTTCAGCGCCGCCACCTTCATCGGCCCGTCGCGCGCCAGCAATTCGGCGCAGCGCAGCGCCTGCTGGCGGTAGGCGGTCATGATCGGCACGCGCGTCGAGCCGCCCCTTGTGGGATCGCCGACGCGCCGCGCGTGCTCGCCCAGCAGCCGGCCGGCCTTGCGCGTGTTCTTGCGCGGCGCGTAAGGCAGCGGATCGAGCAGGATCTCGACGCGCGCGTCCACCACCACCATCAGCCCGAGCCCGAGCCGCCGGCAGAGCTTCCTGACCTCGCGCATGCGCCTGGGCCAGGCGCCGACGGCGATGTAGACCGAATCGGTCATGCCCAACCGCTCGACGCCCTGCAGCACCAGGCCCAGGCCGAAGACACGCTTGAGCTCGACGATCACTGGCGGTTCCTCGCCGCGCACGGCCACGACATCGCAGCCGCGCACCTCGCCCTTGACGTCGTAGCCCTGGCCTTCGAGCAGCGCCTTGACCGGCGCGTAGAGATCGGTTTCGAGGGGCATTGTTTTGGGGCCATGATAGCTCAACCGCACAGCCAAGCCCAAGGACAACGCCGATGGATCTGCTCGATCGCCCCGCTGCCGAAATCGCCGCCGCGGTCCGTTCCGGCAAAGCCAGAGCCCGCGACGTCGCCGAGACCGCCATCGCGCGCGTGCAGGCGAGGAACCCCGGCCTTACCGCCATCGTCGACTTCGATCCCGCCGAGGCGCGGCGCGACGCCGACCGCATCGATGCGCAGCGCAAGTCGGGCTTCGACGGGCCGCTGCTGGGCGTGCCCTACACGGTGAAGGACACGACCTGGGTGGCGGGGCGGCGCGTCACCAACGGCTCGCTGCTCTACAAGGACTTCGTCGCGCCGCGCGATGCGGTATCGGTCGAGCGGCTGAAGGCGGCGGGCGGTGTCTTCCTGGGCATGACCAACACGCCCGAGATGGCCGCCAAGGGCCACACCGAGAACAAGGTCTACGGCCCGACACGCCATCCGATGAATCCGGCGCTGACGCCCGGCGGCTCGTCGGGCGGCGCCGCGGCCGGGCTGGCCGCCGGCTTTTCTCCAATAGCGTTGGGAACCGACGGCGGCGGCTCGGGCCGGCGGCCGGCGTCGCATTGCGGCGTGGTCGGCCTGAAGACCTCGGCCGGCGCGATCCCCTCGCCCCACGGCTTCGGCGGCGCCTACGGCCCGCTCTACGGCGTGACGGCGCCGATGGGCCGCACGGTGGCCGACGCGGCGCTGATGTTCGAGGTGATGGCCGGCGCCGACCCGCGCGACCCGCATTCGGTGCCGACCTGGGACGTGCCGCCGCCGGCCAGGCCGCGTGTCGCCTACAGCCCGCGCCTGGGTCTCGATGTGGCCGTCGACGCCGACGTGCGCCATGCGGTCGATGCCGCCGTCGAGACGCTGCGCGCCGCCGGCTGGAGCATCGAGACCGCCGACATCAGCTGGCCACAAGGCACCGGCGAACTCGCCTTCGCCGCGGTCAATGCTGCCGCCAGCGCGCTGCTCTACGGCGAGCGGCACGCCGCCGAGCCCGATCTGTTCGGCGACAACATCGCAGGTCTGATCGAGCGCGGCCGCGGCGTGAAGGGCACCGACGTGGTCGCGGCCCTGCGCTTCGCCGACGCCGCCGCCCGCGCCGTGGCGGAGTTCTTCACGCGCTACGACTACCTGCTGACGCCGACCACGGCCTGCGTGTCGTGGCCGGTCGAGACGGTCTATCCCACCGTGATCGAGAACAAGCCCGCCGGCCCGCGCGGCCACGCCGTGTTCACCCCGCTGTTCAACCTCGCGCTGGTGCCGGGCATCACGATCCCCTGCGGCAGCGGCCGCGACGGCCTGCCGGTGGGCCTGCAGATCGTGGCGCCGCGCCTGCACGACCGGCCGCTGCTGAAGATGGCGGCGCGCGCGGAGCTGGCGCTGAAGGCTTGACCCTCTGTCGGCTCCCATGCCAGAGGATCGGCATGCTCCAGTTCAAGCGCATCGTCAGCAGACCCACCAGCATTCCCGCGCCGGGATGCCGGAAGGACGCGCGCTGAGCTGAACAGTCTGCGAGCCGACCTTGCGCCTCCCGACGGAAGCGGACGGGAGATTTCCATGGTGTGGCTTGCCCCGTCCGTCGGCCTTCATCGACGGAGAACTCGATGACCCAGAACATCTACGACCAGGAAGACTTCTTCGCCGGCTACAGCCGCCTGGCACGCTCGACAGATGGGCTCGAGGGCGCCGCCGAATGGCCCTCGATCCGCGCGCTCCTGCCGTCGATGAAGGGCCTGCGGGTGCTCGATCTGGGCTGTGGCTTCGGCTGGTTCGCGCGTTGGGCGCGCCAGCAGGGTGCCGCGACGGTCACCGCGATCGACGTCTCGGCGAACATGCTGGCGCGCGCCGCCGAGATGACAAACGATCCTGCCATCAGCTACGCGCGCGGTGATCTGGAGACGCTCGACGTGCCTGCGGCGTCGTTCGATCTCGCTTACAGCTCGCTCGCCTTCCACTACATCGCCAACCTCGGCCATACCTTCGCGGTCATCCGTCGCGCGCTTGTGCCGGATGCATCGTTCGTCTTCTCGGTCGAGCATCCGATCTACACCGCGCCCTCCGCACCGGGCTTCATCACGGATGCCGAGGGCCGCCGCGTCTGGCCACTCGATCGCTATCTTGACGAGGGCGATCGTCGAACCGACTGGCTCGCCAAGGGCGTGATCAAGCGCCATCGCACGGTCGGCGGCTATGTCGGCCTGCTCCTCGAAGCCGGATTTGCGCTGACACATCTCGAGGAATGGGCGCCGACGGTTGAGCAGATCGCTGCCCATCCGCAATGGGCGGACGAGCGCGAGCGGCCGCCGTTCATGCTGGTGGCGGCGCGGGCTCGGTAGAACGAAAGGCCGCCTGATCGAGAAGCCTGCGAGTCAGGGCACGCAGCTTGGGCATCCGCATGTCGGTGTCGATGCCCAATCCGCGCCCGAGCCGTTCGGCGACGAAGGCGGTGATGTCGGCCTGGGTGAGGCGGCCGAGCAGCAGGTGCGGCTCGTCGGCCCTCGCCATCGCCTCGACCGCCGTCAGCGCGTTCGTCATCTGCGCCATGCAGTCGTCGATCCAGGGCCGGTGCCACTTCTCCTGCGGCGTGTGGTTGCGGTGATAGGCGGCCTGCAGGCCCTTGTCGCAGGCTCCCATCATCACCGCCGCCACCCTGAGCACGGCGCGGCGGTCGGCGCCGGATCGCGGAGTCAGCGGCTGGTCGCCGCCATAGGTCTCGTCGAGGTGATCGACGATGGCGGTGCTGTCGATCAGCGCCTCGCCGCCGTCGAGCACCAGCGCCGGGATCCGGCCCAGTGGATTGGCGGCGCGGGCCTCTTCGCGATGGCCGAAGCCGTTGAGATCGCGTTGCTCGTAGGTGACGCCATAGGCGCGCAAGGTGATCGCGACACGGCGCGTGTAAGGCGAGCGATTGACGCCGATCAGCAGCATGTCAGGCCTCCCGTCGCAGCCGGCGTCCTTCGGCCAGCAACCATACGCCGCCGGCGCCAACCGCGACGACGATCAGCGCGAAGCCCGCAAGGTAGGAGCCGCTTGTGCCGACCACGGCGCTG
The DNA here is from genome assembly GCA_019635875.1 of Alphaproteobacteria bacterium. NCBI lineage: Bacteria > Pseudomonadati > Pseudomonadota > Alphaproteobacteria > Alphaproteobacteria bacterium. Next base: position 53,560 of record JAHBYP010000013.1, on the reverse strand, counting down.
AACAGGCCGGGGCCGAAGACGCCGCCGCTGAAGACGACGGCGGTGCTGGCGGCGGTAATGGCGCCCGCCTGCCCCGGCGGCGACCAGCGCGCGAACTCTCCCACCGACAGGCCGTTCCAGCTCGCCGCCGTCGTGCCGCAGATCACCGCCGCCGCGGCAATGGCCAGCAGCGGCCAGTCGGGCCGCGCCAGTGCCACCGCGGTGCAGCCGCATGCCGTCAGCACGCCCAGCACGCCGAGCAGGCTCAGCCGCTCGCGCAGGCGGTCGGCGAAGGTGCCGAGCGCCAGACGCAGCGCGGCGGCGCCGAACTGCGAGACCGAAAGGATCTGACCGGCCACCACCATCGAAAGACCACACGACTCGACGAGGTAGGTGACGAGCACGAAGGTGATGGTGTGCTGGGCCACGACATAGAGCAGCGAGGCCAGCACCAGGGCACGCAGGCGGCGGTCGGTAAAGAGGGTCCGCATCGGCTCGAGCAACGCCGGCCGCCCGATCGGCGGCGCGCCGCCTTCGAGCTCGGCCTCCAGCAGCTGCAGCGCGATGATGGCGACGACCAGCATGGCGGCGAGACTCAACGCGGCGCCCTGCCAGCCCAGCCAGTTCGCCAGCGGCGGCACGATGGCGCCCGAGATCGCGAAGCCGAAGGGCACGCCGGTCTGCTTCACGGTGAAGGCAGCGCTGTACCAGGCCGTCGGCACGCGATGGGCGATGATCGCGGCAGAGGCGGCGTTGAGCGGGCCGTTGGAGCCGCCGACCAGGCACACGCCGATGACCAGCGCCAGCGGAGTCGCGAGCGTCATGACCGCCAGCCCGAGCGCGCCGGACAGCAGCGCCGCCTGGCAGAGCCGTACAGCGCCGAAGCGTGCCAACGGAGCTGCGCTGAAGAAGGAAGAGGTCGCCGCCACGCCATAGATGATCGCGGTGAAGGCACCGATCACCCAGCTCGGCACGCCGACATCCGGTCCGACCCTGGGCATCATGGTCGCCAGCGCCAGCACCGCCGCCGAGCACAGCGTCTGCACGAGAAAGGTGGCGATCAGCGGAACCAGCGCGCGGCGCATGGCGAATTCTAGCGTGGCGAGGGTGAAGGTAGAATCACGCTGTCATCCCGAGCGCAGCGAGGGATCCAGGGAAGCTGCCAGAATTCCTCGCTGCGCTCGGGATGACGGGTGCATGCCACTTGCCGCGAGGCGTTCTACCGCTCTGCCGGGCTCAGCGGGCGCCGTAGACCAGGTTGGGCAGCCAGAGCGAAACTTCGGGGATGTAGGTGACGACCAGCAGCAGGACGACCATCAGGACGAGGAACGGATTGACGCCCTTGATGACCACGCCGATCGGAGTCTTCGACACCGAGGACAGAACGTAGAGGTTGAGGCCCACCGGCGCGGTGATCAGCGCCAGCTCCATGTTGATGGTGATGACGATGGCGAAATGCACCGGATCGATGCCCAGCGGCTTCAGCACAGGGTAGAGGATCGGTACCGCGATCAGGATGATCGAGGCGACCTCGAGGAACATGCCCAGCACGATGAGCATGAGATTGATGGCAAGCAGGAACTGCCAGGCACTGAAGCCGTTGTCGGTGATGAACCGGACAAGCGACGCCGGGATGCCCGACTCGGTGAGCCAGTGACCGAAAGCGAGCGCACAGGCGATGATGATGATGATCGTGCCGCCGCTCTTGATCGCATCGCCGATGACGTCGAGCGAGCGGCTGGCCGGAAAGCCCTTGTAGAAAAACAGCGCGACCAGCAGCGCGACGATGGCGGCGGAGGCCGCGGCCTCCGTCGTGGTGACGATGCCGCCGTAGATGCCGACGGCGATGATCACCGGCAGGCTGAGCGCCGGCAGAGCCCGCAGATTGACGCGCACGAATTCACGGCCGTCCCGCAGCGGCTCGCGCGCCAGCTCGCGCTTGCGGCCATACCACAGGACGAAGCCGACGAAGAGCGCGCCCTGCATCAGTCCCGGCACTACACCGGCGAGGAAGAGCCGCGGCACCGATTCGTCGACGATCACGGCGTAAAGGATCAGCGGCAGGCTGGGTGGAATCAGGATGCCCAGCGTGCCGGACGCCGCCGTGACGCCCAGCGCGAAGGTACTGGGATAGCCGCGCGCGATCATCGCCGGGATCAGGATGGTGCCCATGGCCAGCGCCGTGGCGACGCTGGAGCCGCAGATCGCGGCGAACATGGCGCAGGCGGCGACGCAGACCACGCCCAGCCCGCCGCGCACCCAGCCGACCCAGGCGGCGGCGACATCGACCAGCGCCTTGGCGATGCCGCCATGCTGCATGAAGGCGGCGGCCATCACGAAGAACGGCACCGCCAGCAAGGTCGTCGAGTTCATCTCGTCGAGCATCTTCTGGGCGATGCCGACCAGCGGCTGGCCGCTGACGGCGAACATCAGCCCGGCGCTGCCGCCGAGCACGAGGAAGATCGGCAGCCCCATGCCGAGCAGGACGAAGAACAGCAGAGCGAAGAACTTGATTGACATCGCTCAGCTTTCCCGCCCCGAGTGGACTTCCATGCGCGCCGGATCGTAGCGGAAGGCGAAGTCGTAGAGCCGGATGAGGTAGCGCAGGGTCATCAGCCCGGCGCAGGCCGGCAGGCAGGCGTAGTAGAGCCACAGCGGAAAGCCGAGCGATGTGTTGCTGCGCTCGCCGAGGTCGAAGGAGTCCCACGACAGGTAGGCACCGAACCACGTCAGCCCGGCGCAGAAAGCGACGGCGATGACGCAGTTGGCGAGCTCGATCCAGCGCTGGCGCGCCGCCGGCAACATCCGCAGGAACAGGTCGGCGCGCACATGTCCGTCCTCGCGCACCAGCAGGCTGGCGCTCAGCATCGTCGCCCAGATGACGATGTAGACCGTGAGCTCTTCTCCCCATGCCGTGTCGATGCCGGGGACGAGATAGCGGCCCGCGATCTGCACGAGGTAGATGGCCAGGCCGACGCCGCCCAACGCGCCGATCAACCACCGCTCGGCGCGGTCCCACCTCTTCAGCATGCCGGCGACTCCCCCCGTTACTGGTCGGCGCGAGGGGTCGCGCCGACCGTCGGCTACGGCTTGTCCGGAATGGACGTCAGGCCTTGCCGCCGATGCCGAGCGCGGCGCCGGCCTTGGCGACCAGTGCCGCCTCCAGGCCCAGCTCCTTGGTCACATCGTCCAGCGTCGCCATCAGCCGCTTGCGCGCGGCCTCGATGTCGGCCTTCGACGGCTCAACGACCTTGATGCCCTTCTCCTTGACGACGTCGAGGGCATGCGCCTGCGACTTGGCCATCTCGTCGCGGAAACCGCCGATCATGTCGGCCCAGGTCGTGGTGATCTGCTTCTGCAGGTCGGCGGAAAGCTTGCCCCAGAACGCCGCCGAGATCATCGGGATGTACTGCGCGAAGAAATGGTTGTCCTGCACGTTGAAGCGGATGCCGGATTCCCACAGCTTGGCCGAGACGCAGCTCTCGGTGGTGGTCAGCAGCGCGTCGAACGTGCCCTGGCTGAGCGCCAGCGGCACGTCGGGCCAGGCGGTGAAGTTGGGGATGCCGCCGAAGAACTTCACGCGCACGAACTGGCCCTTGCCGCCCGAGGTGCGAACCTTGAGCCCCTTCATGTCGTCCGACGAGTTCAGCGGCGTCTTGGTCGAGAAGGTATGCGCCGAGCCGAGGTCGAGCCACTTGCCCGGGACGTGCACGCCGATCTTCTTCTCCAGCCGGCCGTTGAGATCCTTGCCGATGTCGCCGTCGGACACCTTGTAGATCTCCTCCCGCACGCGGCCGTAGAAGGCCGGCGTCTGGAAGACGTCGACATTGGGCTCCAGCCCGGTGAGGTTCCACGGACCCGGCACGCCCATCTCGGTGCCTCCCTGGCGCAGCGCCTTGGCGACGTCGCGATCGCGGAAGAGCTGCGCGGAGTGGAACACCTCGGCATGCAGCTTGCCGCCCGCGCGCTTGTTGAGCTCGGCGGCGAAGCGCGTCATCTGCACGGTGCGGGTGTGGGTGGCCGACGTGTCGAGCGAGATGCGCATCTTCAGCGCGTCCTGCGCCATCGCACCGCCACGCAGAACGGCCGGCGCGACGCCGGCGGCCACAGCGCCGACGATCAGATTCCTTCTCTTCATCGCTTCCTCCCAACGCTCCAGCACTGAATGTCCGGAAATTCCGCGGCGATGCTATCTCCCCGCCAGGGCATGCGCCACCGCCAATGCGGCGCTATACTGGGCGGCAACAAGGCCAATCGGAGGAACCCATGCAGCTTGTCCCACTGGGGCCTGATTTCGGCGTCGAGGTGCGCGGCATCAGCATCCAGGATGTGGCGCGCGACGAGGACGTCTATCGCCAGGTGCGCACCGCGTTCGAGGACCACTCGGTGCTGCTGTTCCGCGGCCAGGAGCTCACCGACGAGGACCAGCTCGCCTTCTCGGCGAAGTTCGGCCCGCCGGAGCCAACCAAGGTCAACGCGATCGGCTCGGGCACGCTCTATGTCCATCTGCGCAACATCGATCCCGAGACCGGCAGGATCGTGCCGACCAGCCACCGCCTGTGGCTGACCAACAAGGCCAACCAGTTCTGGCATACCGATTCCTCGTTCAAGGCGGTGCCGGCGCTGACCTCGATCCTGTCGGGCCGCATCATCCCGCCGACCGGCGGCGAGACCGAGTTCGTCAGCACGCGCCGCGCCTTCGAGCGCCTGCCCGAGAGCCGCCGCGCCCAGCTGCGCCAGATGGTGGCGCTGCACAGCTTCGCCACCTCGCGCGACAGGATCTCTCCCACGCTGATGAACGACGAGGAGCGCCGTTCGCTGCCGCCGCAGCGCTGGCGCCTGGTGTGGCGCAATCCGGCGAACGACACCGAGTCGCTTTACATCGCCTCGCACATTTACGCTATCGAGGGCAGGGAGTCCGAGGGCCGCGCGCTGATCGACGAGCTCGAGGAGCTGGCGACGGCACCGGGCAACACCTGGGAGCACACGTGGCGCGCCGGCGACGTCATCATGTGGGACAACCGCGCCACCATGCATCGCGGCCGGCCGTGGCCCGAAGACGTCGGCCGCTACATGGTTCGCACGACGATCTCGGCCACCGCCGCCGACGGGCTGGAGCTTGTGCGGCCGCTGGCGCTGGCGGCGTGACCTCGTTTCTCGCCTTCCTCGGCGTGTCGGCGCTGGTGATCTGCACGCCGGGGCCGGACACGGCGCTCACCATCCGCAACACTTTGCTGGGCGGACGCGGGGCCGGCCTGTTTACGGCGCTGGGCATCTCGATGGGCCAGACCATCTGGGCGCTGGCGACAAGCGTCGGGCTGGTGGCGCTGCTGATTGCATCGGAGCCGGTCTTCCTGGCGCTGAAATACGCCGGCGCCGCCTATCTCATCTGGCTCGGCCTGCACGCGCTGTGGGGCGCGATCGTCGCGCGCGCAGGCACCGTCGCCGACGCGCGACCGATCGCGGGACAGAGGCTGCGGCCTGCGGCGGCAGTGCGCCAGGGACTGATCAGCAATCTCGCCAACCCCAAGATGGCGATGTTCTTCAGCAGCCTGCTGCCGCAGTTCGTGCCTGCCAGCGAAGCCAGCCTCGGCGTGCTGTTCACGCTCGGGCTGGCGTTCAGCGCAATGACCTTCGCCTGGCTGGCGCTCTACGCCGCCGTCGTGGCTCGCGCCGGTGACGTGCTGCGCCGCGCGCGCGTCCGGCGAATCGTCGAAGGCGCGATGGGTGCCGTCCTTGTGGCACTGGGAGCACGATTGGCCAGCGAAAGCCGATGACCCTTGCCGCCGCTTGACCTGCATCAAGGCGCGAATCGACGCCTTGTCTAGTGTGCTTCCGATACGCCCGCGCCACGCCGTCGGGCGCGGGAGCGGGCCATGGACGAAGCGACGCTGCTGGGCCTCGAGCGCAGCGTACCGCGCTACACGAGCTACCCCACCGCCGCGCAGTTCGGTGCCGGCGTCGACGCCGCAAGTCACCGCGCCTGGCTGAATGCCCTGCCCGACGGCGACGTCGCGCTCTATGCCCACGTCCCCTATTGCCGCGCGCTCTGCTGGTACTGCGCCTGCCACACCGCGGTGACGCGCGGTCCCGAGCAGATGGACGCCTATGGCGTTCTGCTGGCGGACGAGCTGAAGCTGGTCGCGCGCGACGTGGGCGCGGGCCGACGGCTGGCCGCCCTGCAGCTGGGCGGCGGCACCCCGACGGAGCTCGGCAGCGACGGGCTCGAACGCCTGGCCGACCGGATCGCCGCGCATTTCGCGATCGACCGGACCACCGAGATCTCGATCGAGACCGATCCCCGCTACCTGACGCCGGCGCGGGCGGCGGTGCTGGGCGCCATCGGCGTCAATCGCGCCAGCCTGGGGGTGCAGGACTTCTCGCCGGCGGTGCAGCGCGCGATCAATCGCTGGCAGCCGGTGGAGACGACGGCGCGCGCGATGGACGCGCTGCGCCGGGCCGGCATCGAGCGCATCAACATCGACCTCGTCTACGGCCTGCCGCTGCAGACGCCCGACATGCTGGCCGCGACGCTGGCGCAGACCGTCGCGCTGGGGCCATCGCGCATCGCCGTGTTCGGCTACGCGCACGTGCCCTGGATGGCCCGCCGCCAGCGCGCGATCGACGACGCCATGCTGCCCGACATGGCGACGCGCCAGACCATGGCCCGCCTGACCGCGCGCGAGCTTGTCGCAGCGGGCTACGTGGCCATCGGCATCGATCACTACGCGCGACCCGACGATCCGCTGGCGCTGGCCGCCTGCGAGGGCCGGCTGCGCCGCAACTTCCAGGGCTACACCGACGTCCCTGCGGTGCCGCAGATCGGGCTGGGCGCCAGCGCCATCAGCCAGCTGCCCCAGGGGTTCAGCCAGAACGCCGTCGGCGTGAAGCAGTATGCCGAATGCCTGCATCGCGGCACCTACGCCACGGCGCGCGGCCGCGCGATCAGCGACGACGACCGGCTGGCGGCCGACGTGATCGAACGCCTGATGTGCGATTTCGCGGTCGACCTCGACGCCGTCGCGCGTCGGCATCGCGTGCCGGCCGCCGTCTTCAACGACGATCTCGAGCGACTGCGGCCATATGTCGAGCAGCGCGTCGTCGCCATCGATGGCGCTCGCGTGCGCATCACTGCCGAGGGGCGCATCGCGACCCGGCTGATCTGCGCCGCTTTCGATCACTACCTGCCGACGTCCGGGGCGCGCCACTCGAAAGCGGTGTGAGCATGCATCGGGCGCTCCATGTCATCCGCGACGAGCACCGCTCGTTGTCCGCTGTCCTGCACGCCCTGCGGCATGTGTCGCAGGAGTACGCCAGCACCGGCGCGCGGCCCGACTTCAGGCTGTTGTGGGCGATGATCGACTATATCGACCGGTTTCCCGAGCGCCTGCATCACCCCAAGGAGGACGAGCAGCTCTTTCGCCTCCTGCGGCTGCGCGCCCCGCAGGCCAGGGCCACCCTCGACGCGCTCGGCGCCGAGCATGTCGAAGGCATCGCAAGGATCGCCCGCCTGCGCGAGATCCTGGAGCACCTCGAAGCCGGCCGCGTGAACCCCAGGGACTTCGCCGACCTGGCCCGGGACTACGCGGATTTCCATTGGCGCCACATGCGTCTCGAGGAAGACGCGCTCCTGCCGCTGGCCGAACGCGTGCTGACCGGCCCGGACTGGATCGAGATCAACGCCGCCTTCGACGCCAACGACGACCCGCTGGTTGGACTCGACACGAAGACGTCCCTCGAGGCCCTCTACTCGCGCATCGTCGTATTGACACCCGGCCCCTATGGGCTGGCCGAGCCGACGACGCGATCGGGCCCCTGACCAAAGCATCGAGCGGTGGATCAGTCGTGCCTGTCATCCCGAGCGCAGCGACGGATCCGGGGAAGCTGCCTGGATCCCTCGCTGCGCTCGGGATGACAGGGTAACACCGTTCTCGGGCTCGTCGCTCTATGCGGCAGCGACGTCGCCGACCACCCGCACGCGCACGCGCAGCGCGTTGCCCGGCAGATAGGCCAGCGGCATGTCCTCGGTCTCGATGGTCGAGAGCGTATTGCGGTCGGCGCCGGCGGAGACCGCGCGATCGGCCGCCAGCTCGTTGGCGCGCGCGATGGCGTCGACGCGCGCCATGTCGCGGAAGATCTGGTCGCATTCGCCCGATACCTGGGCAATCGCCGCGCCGACGGCATTGGCGCAGTCGCCGTGCTTCACCCGCACCACCTCGGACACGCCCTCGAGCTTGTCGGGCACCAGGAAGGCGCCGCCGCCGACGGCGATCAGCTTCACGTCGCCGGCCTCGGTCTTCATGCGATCGACCGTCTCCTCGACCATGCGCTGCGCCTCGCCGAAGACGCGCGTACAGGTCGCGGCGTCGAGATGGGCGACCTTGGCCTTGTCGCCCAGCGACAGCCGGCCGGCGGCGATGGCCACGTCGGTCGTCGTGAGTTGCCTGCCGCCGAAGGCGATACCCTCGCGCAGCAGCCTGTAGCCGACGGAAAGCGGGCCGACCTTCAGCGGATCGAGCGACACGTGACTGCCGCCGCCCAGGCCGATCGACATCAGGTCGGGCATGCGGAACAGCGTGCGCACGCCGCCGACCTTGACGACCGAGTTGGCCTCGCGCGGAAAGCCGTGGCGCAGCTGGCCGACATCGGTGGTGGTGCCGCCGACGTCGATCACCATCGCGTCCTGCAGGCCCGAGAGGTAGGCGCCGCCGCGCATCGAGTTGGTGGCGCCGGAGGCGAAGCTGTAGACCGGCAGGCGCCGCGCCTGGGCGGCCTCGACCACGGTACCGTCGTTCTGCGTGATGTAGAGCGGCGCCTCGATGCCGCTGTCGCGGATCGACTTCTCGAAGGCGGCGATGGTGTCACGCGCCAGGTCGGCCAGGCCGGCATTGAGCAGCCCGGCGTTCTCGCGCTCCAGCAGGCCGATGCGGCCGAGATCGGACGAGCAGGTGATCGAGGCGCCGGGCAGCTCGGTCGCGACGATCTCTGCCGCGCGCTTCTCGTGCGAGGGATCGAGCGGCGAGAAGATCGCCGAGATCGCCACCGACTTCAGGCCCCTGGCCTTCATCTCGCGCGCCGCCGCGGCGATCGCCGCCTCGTCGAGCGGCATGAACGGCCGCCCGTCGAACTCGTGGCCGCCTTCGACCATCCACACGCCGCCGCGCACGATCTCGGCGAGATCCTCCGGCCAGTCGCAGAACGGTGGCAGCGAGGCCGAGGCCGGCATGCCCAGGCGCAGCGCACCGACCTTGGTCAGGTGACGCCGCTGCACCACGGCGTTGATGAAATGCGTGGTGCCGATCATCACGCCGTCGATGCGCTTGCCTTTCAGCACGCCCGTAGCGGCCAGCGCCTTGAGCGCATCGAGGATGCCCGTCGTGACGTCCTCGCTGGTGGGGGCCTTCACGGCGCCCGATACCTTGCCGTCCTCGATCAGCACCGCATCCGTGTTGGTGCCGCCGACATCGATTCCGATGCGTCTCATGACGAAAACACGCTCCTGAATTCGAGGTCGTAGCCGAAGGCGCGCGGGCCGACGTGCTGCAGGCCTCTTTCCGAAAGGAAGACTTCGGGCGGCGGCAGCGCGATCACCGTGACGCGCTGGCCGTAGCGGATCGTCTCGCTGCCCACCGCCTCGCCCGACACCGAGTCGAGCACGCAGATCAGGTCGGGAGTCATGGCGACCGGCTGCCCGTCGCGCCAGGCCACGATCCACTCGTTCTGGAAGTTGATGGTCATCGCCGAGCCGCGCCATTCGTCGAGCCCGTCGAAGCGCACCACGCCGCGCAGGAAGCCCTCGGTGGCACGCCGCGCGACGTCTATCACCTTGCCCGTGTACAGCAGCTTGCCGGGCTCGACCTTCAGGATCGCTTCGATCGGATCGTCGTGCCTGCGCTGCGCCTCGCGCACCGCCGCGCCGATGGCGATCGCCTTGGTCGTGGTGCCGTGGATGCCCCACTTCTTCACCTCCGCGCCGGTGCGCGGCGGCTGGCAGGTCGCGGCAACGGAACCGTACTCGACGCAGATCTTGCGGCCCACGCGCTCGGTCCATTTCCAGCTCGGCACCCTGTGCACGATGCTCTCGAAGCCGCGCACGTCGACGGCGGTCATCGGATAGGGCGCCAGTCCGCCGACCGCGACCGAGGTCATCTGCGCCTCGGGATAGGCGCGGCCCATGGTATCGCTGTCGATGACCGGCAGCTTGTGGTGCGCCGCCGCCATGAACGGCCGCACGCCGTTGGCGCCGCCGATCTCCATGCTCATCAGCGCGCGGAAGCGCTTGCCGATGTGCTTCTCCATCGCCGTCACGGCGCGCGCCAGGGTCAGGCTGTCGGTCAGCCGCTCCTGCCCGACCAGCGGTGCGCCCATGTTGGCGACAGTGCCGACCCAGTCGTCGTCGGCGAGATCGTCGGACGACATCAGCTGGCAGCGATAGCCCTCGCGGTACAGCGCACGCATGTTGAGCAGCGGCAGGTAGGGATTGCCGCCGCCGCCGGTGCCCAGCACCCAGGCTCCGACCGCCAGCGATTCGATATCGTCGAGCGAAATGTCGCGCAGGCTCACGCGAAGACGCTCCGGAACTCGATGTCGTAGCCGAAGGCGCGCGGGCCGACATGCTGCAGGCCCTTGGGCGACAGGAACACCTCCGGTGGCGGCAGCGCGATCACGGTGACGCGCTGGCCGTAGCGGATGGTCTCGGTGCCGACCGCCTCGCCGGTGACACTGTCGAGCACGCAGATCAGGTCGGGTGACATGGCGACCGGCCGCTTGTCGTGCCAGGCCACGATCCATTCGTTCTGGAAAGCGATCTCCATCGCGCTGCCGCGATATTCGTCCATGCCCTCGAACTGCGTGCGGCCGCGCAGGAAGCCCTCGGTGGTGCGCCGCTCGACGTCCTTGACCTTGCCGCGATAGAGCACCTTGCCCGGCTCGACCGAGAGGATCGCCTCGATCGGATCCTCGTGGCGGCGCTGTGCCTCGCGTACCGCGGTGCCGATCTTGATCGCCTTGGTCGTGGTGTACTTGATGCCCCACTTCTTTACTTCCGCGCCGGTGCGCGGCGCCTTGCAGGTCGAGGCGATCGAGCCGTACTCGACGCAGATCTTGCGGCTGACCCGCTCCATCCATTTCCAGGTCGGCACCTTGTCGACGATCGACTCCAGGCCGCGCACGTCGACGGTCGACAGCGGACAGGGCACGAGATCGCCGACCGCGACAGAGGTCATCTGCGCCTCGGGATAGGCGCGGCCCATCATGTCGGCATCGACCACCGGACGGCCCAGATGCGCCGCCGCCATCAGCGGCTGGATCGAGTTGCCGCCGCCGATCTCCAGCGACATGATCGCGCGAAAGCGCCTGCCGGTATGCTCCTCCATCAGCGCCACGGCACGCGCGATGGTGCGGCTGTCGGTCAGGCGCTCCTGGCCGACCAGCGGCGCGCCCATGTTCGACACCGCCGCGACCATGTCGTCGTCCTGCAGATCGTCCGGGCTCATCAGCCGCACGCGCAAATTCTCTTCGCGATAGAGGCGGCGCATGTTGAGCAGGCCAAGATACGGGCTGCCGCCGCCGCCGGTGCCCAGCACCCAGGCACCGACGGCGAGTGATTCGATATCGTCGAGCGTGATCTCGCGGTCCATCTCTACTCCAGCAACTCTCGCAGCACGCGCGCCGTGGCGGTGACGCCCAGCAGGGTCGGCACGCCGGTGACGCGGCTGACGATGTCCTTGGTGGCGGGCGTGTAGCTCATGCAATCCATGGCGATCAGGTCGGGCGACCGGGCCTTGAGCCGCGACGCCGCGGCCTCGACCTCGGCCTCACCGGCGCTGGGCGCCAGCGCCTCGGCGACCACCTCGACCCCCGGCCGCCGCCATTTCTCGGTGAGCTTCGCCGCCTGCTCGGCCAGCGGCACCAGCAGGCCCAGGCGGCCCGCCGGCAGCAGGCCGGCGCACAGGCCGGCCAGCACACGCGAGGGAAACAGCACGCCGGCGTCGCCCGGCATCGGCGGAAAGGCGCCTGTGCAGTTGAAGACCAGGGCGTCGGCGCCGTCGCCGCGAAGCATTGCTATGGTTTGCGATGCCCGCGCGATCACGGCCTTCTTGGAGATCTTCGCGTCCCGATCGCCGGGCAGGCGCGTATAGAGCGTGTCGGCGCCGTCCACGGGCGCGATCGCGGCGATCTCGGCGTCGCTCATGCCGTCGAGACAGCCGCGCAGGATCACGTGCGTGCCTGCAGGTGCCTGCGCCGCGAACAGCGCGGCGATGTCGTCGCGCGGGGCCTGGCCGATGACGGCGATGCCGAGGGTTCGTTGGGTCATGATTCTATGGTTTGCCATGCTCGATCGAGAGTGCCCGATGCCCGCCCGGCGACGCTTGCGGACGCGAAAACATGGCGGGGATACAAGGGGTCGCCTTCTCTCCGCCGGCCGTGTCCCGGGGATGATTCCACGGATCGGTCGGGTTCGGAATTTCCACCCCTAGGATTGTCGGGAAAGGCACGCCAGGCGGGCCAAGTCGCTGACGCAGCTTGATAATTTCCACCCCTACGGCCGTCGGGAAACACGCCCATCGCGGCATTTCTACGCCTCCAGGCTCACGGCATCCGAGGGCATCCAGGCGACGCCGACTCGGTCGCCGACCCTGCGGCCGCTGTCGCCGACGTTCTGCTCCTTGGCCAGCACGGCACGGCCCTCGTCGGTGACGATCCGGTAGAGCACCTGGCCGCCGAGGAAGTTGGCGGTCTCGATCCGGCCGCCCAGGGCGCCGTCGATCTCGCCGACCAGGCGCGTCTTCTCCGGACGTACGGCGATCATGCCCGCCCCTGCACGGGCGCCGTTGGCCACCGCCGGCAGCGCGCGGTCCTTGCCCATGACGAAGCGGCCGCCGTTCCAGGCGCCCTCGAACAGGTTGATCTCGCCGATGAAGTCGGCGACGAAGCGCGTGCGCGGGCGGTCGTAGATCTCCGACGGTGCGCCGACCTGCTCGACCCTGCCGGCGTTCATCACGGCGATGCGGTCGGACATCGCCAGCGCCTCCTCCTGGTCGTGGGTGACGAAGACCAGGGTGACGCCGAGCTCCTTCTGCAACTGCTTGAGCTCGAACTGCATGGACTGGCGCAGCTTGCGGTCGAGCGCCCCCAGCGGCTCGTCGCACAGCAGCACCGACGGGCGGATGACGATGGCGCGCGCCAGCGCCACGCGCTGCTGCTGGCCGCCCGAGAGCTGCGAGGGCCGGCGCGCCTCGTAGCCGTCGAGCGCCACCTGCTTGAGCGCCGCCGTGACCCGCTCCGCGATCTCCGCCCTGGGCAGGCCGCGCATGCGCAGGCCGAAGGCAACGTTCTCGGCCACGGTACGGTGCGGGAACAGCGCGTAGGACTGGAACACCATGCCCATGTCGCGCCGGTGCACCGGCAGGTCGGTGATGTCCTGGCCGCCGACGACGATGCGGCCGGCATCGGCCGTCTCGAAGCCGGCGATCAGGCGCAACGTCGTGGTCTTGCCGCAGCCGGACGGCCCCAGCAGCGAGAAGAACTCGCCGGCCTCGATGTCGAGCGTGACGTCGTCGACGGCGCGCACCTGACCGTCGAAGGTCTTGGTCACGCCGTCGATGCGGATCGATGCGGATTCACGCATGGCGCGCCATGGCCTTACCTTCCCCCGGAAGGGGAAGGTGCCCGAAGCGCGGATGGGGGATGTCGAAGACGGACTCCAAGTGTGCCGAAACATCCCCCATCCGTCGCGCTACGCGCGCCACCTTCCCCCTCCGGGGGAAGGTAGGATCGAGAGTCATCATCAGCCCCTGAGCAGGCGCGCGACGCGGGCGTCGATATCGTCCTTGCGCGCGTTGTACCACTTCCAGTCGGGCTGGATCAGCTGCGCGACCTTGGCCTCGGTGTTGAACAGCTTGGCGTCGTACCTGGGATCGAGCTTCACCTTCCTGTTCGACGGCGAGTACCAGACGCCCTCGGCAAGCTGCTTCTGGACGTCGGGACGCAGCATGAAGTCGATATAGGCGAAGGCCAGCTCCTTGACCTTGCTGCCCGGCGTGACGTTGAGCACCTGCTCCAGCGCCAGCACGCCCTCGGAGGGAATGGCGAAATCGACCGGCTGGTTCTGGCCGTCGTAGCGGTAGACGCCGCTGTCGTGGATCACGCCCATGCTGACCTCGCCGCTCAGCAGCATCTTTTCCATCTGCCCGGTGAAGTCGACCATCTTGATCGGCTTGAGCTGCTCGAGCGCCTTGTAGGCGGCGTCGAGGTCCTGCATGCCCTTGCCGTAGACCTTGCCCAGCATCATCAGATGGGCCTGGCCCAGGCTGTTGACCGGAATGATGTAGCCGCCACGCGCGCCGTCGAGCTTGCGGTCGGCGAGGTCCTTCCAGGATTTCGGCGGCGTCAGCCCCTTGTCGGTGCGATAGGCCAGGCCGATGGCGCTGGTGAAGATCGACACGCCGACGATCTTCTCGCTGACCGCGTAGGGATAGACGTCGGCGACGTTGGGTACCTCCTTGGGTGTGATCTTGGGCAGCACGATGCCCTCCTCGACCGCCTTCCACTGCTCGTTCGAGTTGGTGTGCAGCACATCGTAGATCGGATCGTTCTTGGCGCTGGCCTGCAGCTTGGGCAGGAACGGGAAGGCCTGGTCGGCCGACACCGTGCACTTGAACTCCTTCTCGAAGGCCGGCAGCACCGTGCCCTTCATGATCTCGCCCCACTTGCCGCCCCAGGTGGTGATCTTCAGGGTCTTGACCTGGGCATGCAGGATGGCGGGCGCCGCCAGGCTGGCGACGGCCGAGGCGGCGACGGTCTTCAATGCGGTGCGACGGGATAGACGGGACATGACAACCTCCTCCGTTCGAGATCAGAGCTTCACATAGGCCTTCAGGCCGATCACACGCTCGAGCAAGAGCACGACACTCAACGCCATCAGGATGGACACCATCGAGGCCGCGGCGATCGCGCCATCGAGGTCGAACTTCATGTAGTTGAACAGCACGACCGGCAGCGTCTCGCCCTTGGGCAGCACCAGGAACAGCGAGATCGGGAACTGGTCGAAGGAGACGATGAAGGCGAAGATGCCGCCGGCAATCACCCCCGGCCGGATCAGCGGCAGGGTCACCTCGAAGAAGACCCGCACCGGCGAAGCGCCGAGGCTGGCGGCGGCCTCCTCGACACGGGTGTCGAAATTGGCCAGCACCGCCAGCGTCGTGCGCAGCACGTAGGGCACCGCGACCAGCGTATGACCGAGCACCAGGCCCCACACCGGGCGGCCGACGCCCGAGAGCAGCAGCACCTGGAACAGCGCCAGGCCTGTGAGGATCGCCGGCAGCATGAGCGGGGACATGAAGAACGCCGTCAGCACGCGCGCGCCCGGCAGCCGGCCGCGCGCCAGGGCCAGCGCGCACATCGCGCCGAGCGTCGTCGACAGCACCAGCACCATCGCCGCCACGCGCAGGCTGAGCCACAGCGAGCGCATGAAGTCCTCGGTGGCGAAGAACTTCTCGAACCAGCGCGTGGTGACGCCGACCGGCGGAAAGGAGATGTAGGGCGTCGGGTTGAGCGCGAAGACCGCGACGATCGCCAGCGGCGCCAGCAGGAAGATCAGGATGGCGCCGTTGAGCGTGTAGTACGCCGCCCGGCCGGCATCGAAGCGGCGCGCGGTCATGCCAGCCCCTCGTCGCCGGAGAGACGCGCCAGAACGCGGTTGTAGGCGATGATGACGGCGAGCGAGACGGCCAGCAGCACGACGCCCAGCGCGCCGGCGAAGCCGACGTTGAAGGACGAGCTGACCTGCTGATAGATCATCATGGGCAGGGTCAGCACATTGGTGCCGCCCATCAGGAAGGGCGTGACATAGGCGCTGATCGACAGCGCGAAGACCAGCAGCGAACCGGCGAGGATGCCGGGCAGGCTGAGCGGCAGGGTGACCTCGACGAAGGCGCGCAGGCGGGTGGCGCCCAGATTGCGCGCCGCCTGCTCCAGGCGCTCATCGATGCGGCCGATCACGCCGGTCAGGGTCAGCACCATGAACGGCACGTAGATGTGCACCAGGGCGACGATGGTGCCGAACTCGTTGTACATCAGCGGCAATGGCGTCTCGATCAGGCCCATGCCGATCAGCGTGGTGTTGATCACGCCCTTGTCCTGCAGCAGCGTCATCCAGGCGAAGGTGCGCACGACGATGCCGGTCAGCATCGGCGCGATCACCGCCATCAGCAGCGCCGCGTGGCCGATGCGCGATTTCATGCGCGCCATCCAGTGGGCCAACGGGTAGCCGATGAGCAGCGCGACGAGCGTCGTGACCAGGCCGATGCGCAGGGTCGACCACAGCGCGTCGTGATAGAGATCGTCGTCGAGGAAGCGCTCGTAGTGGCGCGTGGTCCAGATGACGTTCGGGTTGGTGGCGGGATTGCCGCTGAGGAACGACAGCAGCGCCATCACGCCGAAGGGCAGCACGAAGAAGACGACGAACAGCAGCAAGGCCGGCGCCGCGAGCCAGGCGATGGGCGAGACGCCGTGTCGCCGCGCCGCCGCGGCCGGCGCGATGTCGTCGAGCGCGACGCTAGCCATGGGCACGCCTCGGCTCGACGGCGGCCTCGTCGCCGAAGCGCGCGACCAGCGCGGCCTTGACGTCGAGCAGCATGGTCGCGAGCTCGCGGCGGCGCTGGCGGTTCACGTGCAGGCCGGAGAACGCGATGTAGAGCGACATGGCATCGCCGGACTGCGGATCGGCCACGGCCACCGATACCGCGGCGACGCCGGGCAGCGCCTCGTCGTCGGACTCGTCGAAGCCGCGCGCGCGGGCGCGGCCAACGCGTTCCATCAGCTGGGTCAGGTTCGCCGGCGCATTCGGGCGATCGAGCATGGGATATGGGCTGAAGCGGCGCGCGATCTCGGCATCGGGCAGCCTTGCGAGCAGGTTGCGGCCGGTGGAGTTGGCCCAGGCCGGGCCGCGCGTGCCGGGCGGCGTCACCACCTGCAGCGGATGCGTGCCCGGCCGCGAGCGCAGGACCACGATCTCGCTGCCGTCGAGCAGGCTGATGCCGGTGGCGTAGCCGGTCTGGCGCGTGAGATCGATCAGCGCCGCATCGGCGGCCTCGACCAGCGGCTGCCCCGCGCGATACTGGCGGCCGACCTCGAGCAGCAGCATCCCGACGCGGTAGCGCTGCGTGACGGCATCGCGCTCGAGCAGGCCCTGCACCGCCATGTCCTTGAGCAGGCGCGATGCCGTGCTCTTGGGCATATCGAGCCCCAACGCCACCTCGCCGACGCCGAAGTCGGGTTCCCGCCCGCGCGCCCAGCGCAGGATGGCCACGACATTCGTCAGCGCACTCATCGGAGATTCCCGAAAAATGGAACTGCGTTCCATATTTCGATTACGTTAAGTTCAAGCGGCGGGCGAGTCAATGAGGGCTCCGGGACGAGGATGTCCCGATGCCTTGCAAGAGCCGTGCAAACCGACCAACCCAGGCCGGGCCAAAGCATCGAGCAGAACTCTGGTGGCGTCTGTCATCCCGAGCGGAGCGAGGGATCTGCGGTCGGCCTGGATCCCTCGCTCCGCTCGGGATGACAGGCGAGTCCGATTGACGGCACGCCGGGCTATATGACGGTCTTGACCTGGGCCATGTGGCTGCGGACCTCGCGCACGCCGTCGATCGTCTCCGCCAAGGCACGGCAGGCGTCGATCTCGCGCGTGGTCGCGGCTTCGCCCCACAGATGCACGATGCCCCTCTCGACGATCACGTTGGCGACGATCGAACCGGCCCAGTGCCGCGCCTTGAGCTGCCCGAGCAGCTTCTGGCGGATGTCGCGATCGTCGACCTCCGGCACCGTCTCCTCGGCCGGGGCGAGGATCAGCAGGGCGCGCAGCAGGTCGCTGCGGCTGACGATGCCGATCAGGCGCTGTCCGTCGAGCACCGGCAGGCGCTTGATCACGTGGCGCTCCATCAGCTCGGCCAGCTCGCGCAGCGGCATGGAGGCGCGCGCGCAAATTACGTCGCGGCTCATGACGTCGGCGACGCGCCGCCCCTGGCAGCGCAGAAACTCCGACGCCTGGCGCAGATCGCTGGTCAGCAATCCGCGCCACCAGGGATGTCGCTTCTCCGTGCGCAGCTCGCCGCGCCGCATGAGATCGGATTCGCTGATCAGGCCGACCAGGCGGCCATCGGCATTGAGCACCGGCAGCGCGCTGATGCGCCGGCCCAGCAGCAGGCGGGCGGCTTCATAGACGCTGGTCTCAGGCGAGACGGTGACGACGTCCGCCGTCATGATGTCGATGGCCTTCACGGCGACCTCGCGGCACTTCCAGGAGCGCCGCCATGATGGGCGGGAATCGCCGACCGGGCCTTGACCTGGCGCAAATCCGCCGGCGTCAGGCGTGCTCCAAAGCCGCCTCGACCCAGGCGGCGGCGTCGAGCAGATCGTCGTCCGTCCCCGGCGCGCCGACGAGCTGCACGCCGATCGGCAGGCCCCTGGCGCCCTTGCCGGCGGGGATCGACATCAGCGGCCCGCCGAGCAGGGTCCACAGGCGGTTGAACAGCGGATCGCCGGTGCGCTCGATGCCCCGGGGCGCCTCGTCGGGCGCCGCCGGCGTCAGCCAGATCTCGCCACGCCCGATCATGCGCGCGAAGTCGGCGCGACGGTCGGCGATCTCCTGCGCCAGCACGGCCGCCTCCCTGGCGGAGATCGACGCGCCCTCGGCGACCTGGTCCTTGAAGCCCTGGCTGATCTTCCCGCCATGCGCGGCGATGATCTTCTCGAAGACCGCGGGCATCTCGCGCAGCATGAAGCGGCGGTGGGTCTCGACGAGACGGTCCCAGGAGGGCGGGCAGACGACCTCGAAGACCGTGGCGCCGGCGACGCGCAGCTTCTCGAACGCACCTTCGACGACGCGCTTCGTGCCTGGGCCCGCCTGGTCCCATTGCGGCGTGCGGCACAGGCCAATCACCGGCTTGCGCGCCGTCACGCGATTCCTTGCGTCGCGGGCCAGCGCCGCGCGCACCGGCGCGATATCGGCTACGGTGCGTGCATAGAAGCCGAGCGTGTCGAAAGACGGCGCGAGCGGATGGATGCCGGCGGTGTCCGTCCAGCCATAGGAGCCCTTGTAGGCAACCACGCCACAGAACGAGCCCGGGCGAATCACCGAGCCGGCGGTCTGCGTCCCCAAGGCCACCGGCACCATGCCATCGGCCACCGCGGCGGCGGAGCCGCTGGAGGAGCCGCCCGGCGTGTGTTGCAGGTCATGCGGGTTGCGCGTCCTGCCGGGATGCATCGAGGCGAACTCGGTGCTGACGGTCTTGCCCAGGACCACGGCGCCGGCATAGCGCAAGGCGGCCACGCAGGCGGCGTCGGCGTCCGGACGATGGCCGACAAAGGCCTTCGAGCCATAGCCGGTCGGCAGGTCGACGGTGTCGATGATGTCCTTCACGCCCACCGGCAGGCCGGCCAGCGGCCCGACCAGATTCATGCCGGCGATGCGCCGTGCCGCCGCCTCGTCGATCGTCTCCCAGGCGCCCACCGCGGCTTCGCGCGCATGGAAGCGCGCGAAGCAGGCATCGAGCACCCCCTGCGCGCTCAGGCTGCCAGCGCGCAGACCCACGAGAGTCTCGCACACGGTCGGGCACAACGGCGTATCGGTCATGACAAATCCCCCGCTCTCGGTCGTCCGAAGCATCGCAGGCCCGATCCGGCCGGATCAATCGGCGGATCGCCCGGCCTGCCAGCCGCCCAGCGCCACGACCAGCCAGCCGCCGACCAGGGCAAGGCCGCCAAACGGCGCCACCACGCCCAGCCCGCGCGGCGCGCCGAACGCCAGCAGATGCAGGGAGCCGCAGAAAAGCGCAGTTCCGACGACAAATAGCCAGGCCGCCACGACCATCGAGCGTGCCGCCGCCGCATTGCGGTCGACCAGACGGGCCAGCGCTACCGCGGCGCACACAGCGACGGCATGCACCAGCTGATAGCGCACGGCGGTATCGACCAGCTCGGCCGCGCGTCGGCCATGGCTGGTCTCCAGTCCATGTGCCGCCCAGGCGCCGAGCGCGACGGCGGTGGCGCCGAGCGCGCCGGCCAGGATCAATGCCACCGAAATCGATTTCCGATTGAACACCCCCTCGACTCCGTGAACGTTTCTGTTCATTCTTTATATAGTCCGCACCGCGCCGGAGAGGGATTGGTCAGCGGACTGTTACAGCATCGCAACGCCGATGCGTTACCTAGTCGCCAGTGCGCCTCGCGCCGGGGGGAATTGACCTATGGCCGTTGATCTCAAATCGCTTGTCTCCAAGCTCAATGATCCCTGCCGCAAAGCCCTCGAAGCGGCCGCCGGTCTGACGATGTCGAGGACCAATTACAATGTCGAGATCGAGCACTGGTTGCTGAAGATTCTCGACGTTCCTGACAACGACATCGCCAAGATCATGGGCAAGTACGAGGCCGATGTCGGTCGATTGAGCGCTGATCTCAATCGCGCCATCGACCGATTCAAGACAGGCAACGGACGACCGCCGGCGCTCGCACCGCAGATCGTCAAGCTCGCCAGCGAGGCCTACCTCTTCGCCTCGGTCAACAAGTCCTCTCCCCAGGTGCGTTCGGGCCACATTCTCGTGGCGATGCTGACCGACGAGACCATGGCGATCGCCGCGCGCAACGCGTCGAGCCAGTTCTCGAAGATTCCCGTCGAGGCGCTGGCCCGCGACTTCGACGCCGCGACGGAAGGCTCGTCGGAGGCCAAGGCGGCCGAGGTGGCGCAGGACGTGCAGTCCGGCGCCGGCACGCCGGGCGGGCCGCGACCGACCGGTGCCAAGACCGGCGCGCTCGACCTCTACACCACCGATCTGACGGCGCGCGCCAAGGCCGGCAAGCTCGATCCGGTGCTGGGCCGCGACAACGAGATCCGGCAGTGCATCGACATCCTGCTGCGCCGCCGCCAGAACAACCCGATCCTCACCGGCGAGGCCGGCGTCGGCAAGACCTCGGTGGTCGACGGCCTGGCGCTGAAGATCGCCGAGGGCGACGTGCCGGAGAAGCTGAAGAACTGCGCCATCCGCGTGCTCGATCTCGGCCTGCTGCAGGCCGGCGCCGGCATGAAGGGCGAGTTCGAGAACCGGCTGAACAGCGTGCTGCAGGACGTCAAGGCCTCGCCGCAGCCCATCATCATGTTCATCGACGAAGCCCACATGATGATCGGCGCCGGTGGCCAGGCCGGCCAGGGCGACGCCGCGAACCTGCTGAAGCCGGCGCTGGCGCGCGGCGAGCTGCGCACGATCGCGGCCACGACCTGGGCCGAGTACAAGAAGTACTTCGAGCGCGACCCGGCGCTGACCCGGCGCTTCCAGGTGGTCAAGGTCGAGGAGCCGGACGAGAAGTCGGGCATCGACATGCTGCGCGGCATCGCCAACGTCATGGAGAAGCACCATCAGGTGCGCGTGCTCGACGAGGCCGTGCAGGAGGCGGTGCGGCTGAGCAACCGCTACATCGCCGGCCGGCAATTGCCCGACAAGGCGATCAGCGTGCTCGACACTGCCTGCGCGCGCGTCGCCATGGGTCTCGCCTCGACGCCGCCGGCGGTCGAGGATCTGCGCCGCCGCATCGGCCTGCTCGACAACCTGATCAACATCCAGAAGCGCGAGCAGCAGGCGGGCACCGACCACCAGGAGGAGATCACCGAGGGCGAGGAGTTGCTGGCCAAGCTCAAGGAAGAGCTGGTGGCGATGGAAGAGCGCTGGAAGCAGGAGAAGGTCCTCGTCGACGAGGTCACCAAGCTGCGCGCCGAGCTCGAGGGCGAAACCAACGAGGCCGAACGTCCGGCCAAGAAGGCGTCGCTCGACGAGAAGTGGGAAGCGCTCAAGAGGCTGCAGGGCGAGACGCCGCTGGTGCTGCCGCTGGTCGACGCCCAGGCGGCGGCGGCCATCGTCGGCGACTGGACCGGCATTCCGGTCGGCCGCATGCTGGGCGACCAGATCCGCACCGTGCTGAACCTGAAGGACAAGATGGCCGAGCGGGTCATCGGCCAGGATCACGCGCTGGAGATCATCGCCAAGGGCATGCGCACGGCGCGCGCACGCATGCAGGATCCGCGCAAGCCGCTGGGCGTGTTCATGCTCGCCGGCACGTCGGGCACCGGCAAGACCGAAACCGCGCTGACGCTGGCCGAGGAAATGTACGGCGGCGACCAGGCGCTGACGATCATCAACATGTCGGAGTTCAAGGAGGAGCACAAAGTCTCGATGCTCGTTGGCTCGCCGCCGGGCTATGTCGGCTACGGCGAAGGTGGCGTGCTCACCGAGGCCGTGCGGCGCCACCCCTATTCGGTGGTGCTGCTCGACGAGGTCGAGAAGGCCCACCCGGGCGTCCAGGACGTGTTCTACCAGGTGTTCGACAAGGGCATGCTGCGCGACGGCGAAGGCCGCGACATTGACTTCAAGAATACTGTCATCATCCTGACGTCGAACGCCGGCACCGAGCTGATCTCCAAGCTCTGCGCCGATCCGGATACCAGGCCGAACCCCGAGGCGCTGGCCAGCTCGCTGCATCCGGAGCTGCTGAAGACCTTCAAGCCGGCCTTCATCGGCCGCATCACGGTCGTGCCCTACTACCCGCTCGACGACTCGACGATCAAGAAGATCGTCCGGCTGCAGCTCGGTCGGGTGGTCAAGCGGGTGGCGGAAAACTACAAAGCGACAATGGTTTACGACGAGGCGATGGTCGACGCCATCGCCGCGCGTTGCACCGAGGTCGAGTCCGGCGCACGCAATATCGAGCAGATCATCCAGCGCACCATGCTTCCGGAGTTGTCCGGCCACTTCCTTTCGGCCCTCGCCGACGGCCAAGTTATCAACAAAGTGCATGTGGGGGTGGACAAGGACGGGAAGTTCGAGTACAAGATTGAGTAATCACTCAGTATGAGTGGGTGAGCGTCGGGGGCGGCGGCGAGTGGCTGCTCAGGGGCGAGATGGTCAGATCGCCCGAACGACAGATCAGGCGGATCGGGCACCCGGTCCAGAAGGAGGAGCAAAATGGCGATCTACATGAAGTATGCGAGCATTGGCGGCAGTTCGACGGCGCAGTCCCACGAGGAGTGGATCACCTGCGAGTCGATCAGCTGGGGTGGTGGCCGCGCGATCGGCACGGCGACCGGTTCGAGCAAGAACCGCGAAGCCTCGATGGTCTCGATCAGCGAGGTGGTGATCACCAAGGCGCAGGACAACGCCTCCCCCGAGCTGCTGAAGCGGTCCTATGTCGGCACCGACGGCGAGGACGTCACCATCCACCTGACGACGACCAGCAACGAGGGCGTCAACACCATCATGGAGCTGAAGCTGACCAACACGCTGGTGAGCGGCTTCTCGGTGAGCTCCGGCGGCGACCGTCCGTCGGAGTCGGTGTCGATGAACTTCACCAAGATCGAGTCGACGTTCCACAACCAGGCGGTCGAGAGCACCGAAGCCGCCACGCCGTTCACCGTCACCTACGATCTCGCCACGGCGGTGGCCACCTGAGCCACGCTACGGATCGCACACCAACACCTGGGCCCCAGCGGCCCTAACGGAGGACACAATGGCTATTTATATGGAATACGATGGCGGCGGCGTCGCGGGCGACTCGACGGCGGAATCGCACACCAACTGGATCACGCTGCAATCCTGCCAGTGGGGCATCGGTCGCGGCATCTCCACCCCGGTGGGCAGCGCCGAGAATCGCGAAGCCTCGACCTGCAACGTGAGCGAGATCGTGGTGACCAAGATGCTGGACTCGGCCTCGGGCCCGCTCTGGCAGGAACTGGTCAAGAACACCGACGGCAAGGACGTCACGATCGACTTCACGTCGACCAGCGGCGGCGCCGACAACACCTTCATGTACATCAAGCTGACGAACACGCTGGTCAGCGGCATGTCCTTCTCTTCGGGCGGCGATCGCCCGAGCGAGTCGCTGTCGCTGAACTTCACCAAGATCGAGACCAAGTACCTCGAGCAGGCCTTCACCGGCACGGGCGCGACCGGCGGCAGCGTGATCACCTACGATCTCGCCCTGTCCAAGGCGACCTGATCGCCGCGGCCGAGTACCGATATCGCGATCGGCGCGGCGTGTGAACGCCGCGCCGTTTTGCTGGCAGCACGCCCCTTCCTGGGCAGGGAGCCATGATATGCCGATCTACATGAATTACGACGGCGTCGACGGCGACGTCACGGCCGAGGGCCATGCCGGTTGGATCAACCTGCACTCGGTGCAGTGGGGTTCCTCGCGCGGCGTCACGACGTCCGGAGAAGTCGGCCATCGCGCCAAGAGCGCGGTGCAGATGCGCGAGGTCGTGGTCACCAAGGACCGCGACCATGCGAGCGGCAAGCTGTGGCGCGAACACCTGGTGGGCGATCCCAAGACGGTCGAGATCGTCTGGACCACGACATCGCAGGGCGGCGAGCTGATCTACCAGAAGATGAAGCTCACCAACGTGCTGGTAAGCTCGTTCGCATCGTCCGGCCATGCCGACGACAAGCCGGTCGAGCAGATCTCGTTCAACTTCACCGAGATCGAGGGCACCTTCTACGACATGGCGCAGCAGGGCACGAAGACCAGCAAGCCGTTCGTGCAGTCCTACAACCTATCGAAGGGCTGACGCCCCAGAACTGGCCGGGGTAGCTGCTCAGGGGCGAGATGGTCAGATCGCCCGAACGACAGATCAGGCGGATCGGGCACCCGGTCCAGAAGGAGGAGCAAAATGGCGATCTACATGAAGTATGCGAGCATTGGCGGCAGTTCGACGGCGCAGTCCCACGAGGAGTGGATCACCTGCGGCTCGATCCAGTGGGGCGGCGGCCGCGCGATCGGCACGGCGACCGGTTCGAGCAAGAACCGCGAAGCCTCGATGGTCTCGATCAGCGAGGTGGTGATCACCAAGGCGCAGGACAACGCCTCCCCCGAGCTGCTGAAGCGGTCCTACGTCGGCACCGACGGCGAGGACGTCACCATCCACCTGACGACGACCAGCAACGAGGGCGTCAACACCATCATGGAGCTGAAGCTGACGAACTCGCTGGTGAGCGGCTTCTCGGTGAGCTCCGGCGGCGACCGTCCGACGGAGTCGGTGTCGATCAACTTCACCAAGATCGAGTCGACGTTCCACAACCAGGCGGTCGAGAGCACCGAAGCCGCCACGCCGTTCACCGTCACCTACGATCTCGCCACGGCGGTGGCCACCTGAGCCACGCTACGGATCGCACACCAACACCTGGGCCCCAGCGGCCCTAACGGAGGACACAATGGCTATTTATATGGAATACGATGGCGGCGGCGTCGCGGGCGACTCGACGGCGGAATCGCACACCAACTGGATCACGCTGCAATCCTGCCAGTGGGGCATCGGTCGCGGCATCTCCACCCCGGTGGGCAGCGCCGAGAATCGCGAAGCCTCGACCTGCAACGTGAGCGAGATCGTGGTGACCAAGATGCTGGACTCGGCCTCGGGCCCGCTCTGGCAGGAACTGGTCAAGAACACCGACGGCAAGGACGTCACGATCGACTTCACGTCGACCAGCGGCGGCGCCGACAACACTTTCATGTACATCAAGCTGACGAACACGCTGGTCAGCGGCATGTCCTTCTCTTCGGGCGGCGATCGCCCGCACGAGTCGCTGTCGCTGAACTTCACCAAGATCGAGACCAAGTACCTCGAGCAGGCCTTCACCGGCACGGACGCGACCGGTGGCAGCGTGATCACCTACGATCTCGCCCTGTCCAAGGCGACCTGATCGCCGCGGCCGAGCACCGGTATCGCGGTCGGCGCGGCGTGTGAACGCCGCGCCGTCTTGCTGGCAGCACGCCCACGGCCGAGGGCCATGCCGGTTGGATCAACCTGCACTCGGCGCAGCGGGGTTCCTCGCGCAACGTCTCGACGCCCGGAGAAGTCGGCCAGCGCACCAAGAGCGCGGTGCAGATGCGCGAGGTCGTGATACCAACGACCGCGACCCAAGGCGTCGAGATCGCCTGGACAACGACATCGCAGGACGGCGAGCGGATCTACCAGAAGATGAAGCTCACCAACGTGCTGGCAAGCTCGTTCGCCTCGGGCGGCCAAGCCGACGACAAGCCGGTCCAGCAGATCTCGTTCAACCCGTTCGTGCAGTCCTACGACCCGTCGAAGGACTGACGCCTCAGAACTGGCCGGGTTGGATCCGCCGGATGTCCGAGTTGCCGGGTGCCAGGACGTAGAGCAGGCGCAGCTGGGCGGAGCCCGGGCGCGGGTCGGCGGGCTGGCCCTGCACCTGCGGCCGGGCGGCGACCACCATCACCAGCTCGATGGCGCGGCCCTTCTCATCGGCGCCCTGGAACAGCAGGATGCGGCCGTCGGGAAGCTGGACGTTGGTCTTGACCTTGTCCTTCACGAAGCGGGTGGACTGGCTTACGAAGTAGTCGCGCAGCGCGTTGCCCGCCCCAATGATGATTTCGGTGCTGGCCGGATCGGGGGCGTTCCAAAGGATATTGACCTGGATGAGAGTCTTGGAGCGGAAGCCGAACACATACGCGATCTGCGCGTTGCCGCTGTTGGCAATCAGGTCCTTGACTGTGATCGACAGGCTACGCGTCTGCTCCAGCGGATGGGTGGAGGCCTTGATCGCGGCATCGTTGAGCTTGAAGTCCTCGCGGATCGCGGCGCGAACCTGGGCCTCGGGCTGGCCGAACTTGGCCGAACGAAAGCCTTCGATGCCGGTCGGCGCGGCGGGCGCCTGTTGCGCCATCGCCATCTCGCCTCGGCCGATCGCACACAGCAGCGACAGCAGGCAGACGACCATCATCACACGCATGTTGCTCCGACCCTTCGAATGGAGACTGAGTTGCCGGCAATTAAAGTGAGCGAATGATCGCTTTTTTCTTGACCCAGACACGAGCCTGTCAGACACTTTGCCATAGACTGGCCGCGCGATATGTTCGCGGCCACTAGGAGCGCGGCCATGGCTACGATCACTGACGCTAAACGCTGGCTGCAGCTCACGACTCCGTTGGGCAAGGATCAGATGATCCTGACCGGATTTTCCGGCGAGGAAGCGATCAACGGATTCTTCTCCTTCCGCCTGGACGCGATCTCGCCCAAGGAAGACATCAAGCCGACCGACCTGCTGGGCAAGGAGGTCACCTTCAGCGTCGCCTCGGGTGACAGTGCCAAGCGCTTCTTCCACGGCTTCGTAAGCCGCATGAGCTCGGGCGGCGCGATCGACCACTGGGGCGACGGCACGAACTACTTTGTCTATCACCTTGAGGTCGTGCCGGAGTACTGGTTCCTCACCCATCGCGTCGATTGTCGCATATTCCAGGAGAAGACGACAAAGGCGATCATCGAGGAGGTGCTGTCGACAGCCGGCGCCAAGGCGGCGACGAAGCTGCCGACCGGCCGCACCTGGGAGTACTGCGTGCAGTACCTCGAAAGCGACTGGGCCTTCATCGAACGCCTGGCCCAGGAGGAAGGCTGGGTGTGGTTCATCCGCCACAAGGACGGCGCCAACGAGCTGCATGTCGGCGAGGACGCCGGCGTCTACTACGGCATCGAGATGGCGAATGTCGAGATGGACGCCGAAGGGACCGCCAACAACGTGGTCAATGCCTTCGACCAGGAATACCGCTTCCTGCCGACCAAGTGGGCGAACGAGGACTACGACTTCAAGGCGCCGTCGAAGGACCTGCTGGTCTCGACCAACAGCGTCACCAAGTCCGGCAAGTCGGGCCAGTACGAGGTCTACGACTTTCCGGGCAACTACATCGACAAGGGCAATGCCGACGGCAAGGGCGACCGGATCGCCAAGCGCCGCATCGAGGCGCTGGAGGCCAACTACAAGCTCGCCGAGGGCCACGGCGCCGTGCGCTTCTTCGAGGCCGGCGGCTATTTCACGCTGAAGGGCCACCGCTTCAAGAGCGAGGACGGCAAGCAGTGGGTCATCGCCCGCGTGCGCCATGCCGCGTCGGGCGCCGGCCATGCCGCGGGCGCGGGCGGCGCGTACACCTACGGCAACAGCTTCGTCGTCGCGCCCAAGGAAACCGTGCTGCGGCCGGCGCGCACGACGCCACGGCCGATCATCGCCGGGCCACAGACCGCGGTAGTCGTCGGACCGGCAGGCGAAGAGATCGACGTCGACCAGTACGGCCGCATCCACGTGCAGTTCCACTGGGATCGCCTGGGCACGAAGGACGAGAAGAGCTCATGCTGGATCCGCGTGGCGCAGTCCTGGGCCGGTCCGCAATGGGGCACGGTCTTCACGCCGCGCATCGGCATGGAGGTCGTGGTCGAGTTCCTCGACGGCGATCCCGACCGGCCGCTGGTCACCGGCTGCGTATACAACGGCGACAACATGCCGCCCTGGGCGCTGCCGGGAAACAAGACGCAAAGCGGCATCGAGACGCGCAGCTCCAAGGGCGGCGCCAAGGCCGACACCAACATCTTCCGCTTCGAGGACAAGAAGGCGGCCGAGATCATCTACATGCACGCCCAGAAGGACCACGTGGTCGAGGTCGAGCATGACGAGAACATCACCATCGACAACGACCAGACGCGGCACATCAAGAACAACCAGACCCTGAAGGTCGACAACAACCAGTCGGAGACGATCAAGCAGAACCGCGACACGACGATTACCCAGGGCAACGACACCTACAAGCTGAGCATGGGTAATCTCAAGGAAGACATCAGCATGGGCAATCGCACGACGACGATTGCCATGGGCAACGACAAGCTTGGCATCAGCCTGGGCAAGCAGGACGTCGAGGCGATGCAGAGCATCGAGTTGAAGGTCGGCAGTTCCTCGGTCAAGCTCGACCAGATGGGCGTGACCATCAAGGGCATGATGATCAAGGTCGACGGCCAGATGATAGTCGACATAAAGGGCGGACTGATGACGACGGTCAAAGGCGGGGCGATCCTCATCCTCAAGGGTGGCATAACGCTCATCAACTGAGGCGGGCGGCGAGCAAGGGCAGGTAGGAGGCGGGATGGCCGGAGAAGTGCAGCCGTTCACGAAACTGGCCAGTGCGGAGATCCCCGCGGTGGCGCAGTCGGGTGAGCTCGGCCCGGAAGCGCAGGCTCTGGTGCCCGCCGCGACGGGTCCCGAGGGATTTGTCGCCTCGTTGATCGATGCGGGCCTTCTTCAGGACGCCGTGCGATTCCTCGCGCACTCGCTGCGCCCTCGCGAGGCCGTATGGTGGGCCTGCCTGGCCGCTCGCGCCTATATCGCCGCCGGCAATCCCGTCGAGCAGACGGACACCGATGCGCTCACTGCCGCCGAGACCTGGGTGTTCAAGCCCGACGAAGACAATCGACGCGCCGCGTACGACCGCGCGATGGCCAGTGGCTTCCAGACCCCAGCCTCCTGGGCGGCGATGGGTTCGTTCTGGAGCGGCGGCTCGATCGCGCCGGCCAATCTTCCCGCCGTGCCGCCACCGGCCAACGCCTTGGGCCGCGCAATCTGGGGGGCGGTCGTCATGGCTGCGGTGACCAACCCGAAATCACCGCAGGACATGGAGGACCGGCATCGGGCATTTCTGAGCCAGGGCATAGACATCGCCCAGGGCGGCAACGGCCGACCCAAATAAGACGGCTGGCGGCGCCCGCGCGCCGTGTCAGCTTCATGTGACGGCGACCGAGGCACGCTGCTATACATGGGCAGCCAAGACCTGCCTCTGCCGGAGAGCCGACGAATGGCTGCATCCCTTACCCTTCGTATCCTATCGGGGCCGCCGACCGAGCGCGCGCCCTCGCCGCTCACGCTCGCCGGCGGCCGCGCGACGATTGGCCGTCGCGACGGAAACTCCTGGGTCCTGCCCGATGCTTCCGCCGGCGTGTCGCGCGAGCATGCGGTGATCGAGGGCGCGCAGGGCGGCTGGCAGATCGTCGACAAGTCTGCCAACGGTACCTTCGTCAACGGCCAGAACGTCGGCAACGGCAACGCCTGGCCACTCAACGCGGGCGACTCGATCCGCATCGGCGGCTACGAGATCGCCGTCGAGGTGGACGGCGGCCAGGGTGATTTCGGTGGCCCGGTGGCCGGGCCGCCGACCATCGGCAACGACTCGTTCGATCTCGGCGACCTCGCACGGTCGGATTTCAACGCGCCGCGCGCCGCGCCACGGGGTCCCTCGCCCCTCGATCCGATGGCGGAGGAGCGACCACCGGAGCTGCCGGCGAGCAACGACCTCTTTGGCGAGCTCGGTGACAATCGCACGCCCCTGTCGCCTGACGGCAGCATGGCCGATCCATTCAATGCGCCCGAGCAGCGCGGTCTCGGCGGCCCGCTGCCGGATCCCTCGCCGTTCGGCGCGTCGCCACAGGGCGGGTCGCCCTTCGGTGGACCGGGCCAGGACAATTGGAGTGGCGGTCCCATAGGTGACGGCGATCCGCTGGCACCGCCGCAACCCCCGCCGCAGCGTTCGGCGTTCACCAACACGCCGGATCCGCTGGCGGCACTGCCCGACCCCTTCGACCAGCAGCCACTGGCACCGGACGACCGGCACGCGCCGATGCCCCAGTCGCCCTTTGCCATGCAGCCAGTGGCGCTTCCGAACCCGGTGGGACCCGACCCCCAGCAGGCGTTGCCGACCGACTGGGATTCTTCGACGCCGCGCGGCCTGAGCACGCCGCCGGCCGAGCTCGATCCGATCGAGGCCGCGCTCGCCGGCCTCGCGCCCAAATCGGGCGCTTCGCAGTCCGTCACGCCGGATCCAGGACTCGACCGCGCATTCGGCGAGCAGCCGGCGCCGCCCCCACCGCATCAGCCCGCCAATCGACCGCGTCCGCAGGCGCCCGCGCCGCGCCCGGCTGCCTCGCCACCACCACCCACCCCCCCAGCGCGCGCAGTACCGCCAATCGCGCCAGCGACGGACGACTGGGTCGACGCGCCGCCGCCATCGATGGCCGACAACCTGTTTGGCGATGCGGGCGCCAATGCGCCGCCGTCGGGTCTGGAGAGCGGACTGTCGCCGACGCCGATCCCGGCCGACGATCCGTTCGCCGGACCATCAGGCCGGCAGCCATCGGGGCGCATCTCGGTTTCGAAGGTCGCTTTCCCGCCCGCAGGCGCGCCGGTAGCGCCTGCGCCGCCCAGACCGACTCCCGCCGTGCCATCGCCGCCACCTCCACCGCCGCAGCGCCGCACGGCCGACGCGCAGCCTTCGGCTCCGTCGCCCGCCTTGGCTGGCGACGATCTGTTGCGCGCGTTCCTTGACGGCGCTGGCATCGAGAATCTGCCGCCCAACACCGACCCGGCAACGGCACTCAGGACGCTGGGCGCTTCAACGCGCGCCATCGTCTCGACGCTTGCGCGGCTGCTCGAGGCCCGCCGTCTGCTCAAGGGCGAGTTCCGCATCAGCCAGACCGTGGTCGCGGCACGCGAGAACAACCCGCTGAAGTTCTCCGCCGACGAGTCGGAGATGCTGCTGGTGATGCTGGGCGCGGTGCGGCCTGGCTTCCAGTCCGGCCAGGCTGCGGTCTGGGACGCCGGCAAGGACCTCGAGGCGCATCAGCTGGCCCTGCTCGCCGCCTTCCGTGCCGTGCTCGATGCCGTGCTGGCGCGGCTGTCGCCGGAGGCCGTCGCCGCTGCCGGTGGCAATGAAGGCGGTGGCGTCTTCGGCCGCCGCAAGGAAACCGTCTATTGGGAGCACTACACCAAGGCCTATGGCGAGGTGAAGCAGGACGTCGGCAACACGCTGGCCGGCCGCATCGGCCAGATCTTCGCCGAGGCCTATGAGCGCGAGAACAGCAAGAAGGGCGGGTCGCGTTGATTCTCGCCGGATTCCCCTTCGACATCACGGCGCACGGCGGGCTGATCGTGGGGCCGTGCGCATCAACGGTACCGATCGGCTAGATCGCCCCGTTCAGGGGACCGCGTCGCAGGACAGGATGGTGTCGTCGGGATCGCTCGCCGGCGCCACCGATGTCAGCCACGTGTTCCAGCCCAGCCGTGCACCGTCTCCGCCGCCCCAGTCGCCCAGTTGCATCGGCGGGACATCATCGCGGCGCAGGACCAGCTGGATGTCGAAGAACATCGCCTCACCGACGAACAGCCGCGCCAGGTGCACGAGTTCGCGCAGCCGTGTCTGGTCGGGCAGGAAGGAGCGCAAAGTCTTGTAGTCGAGCGGCCCCAGCTTGATGCGGAACTTGGCTTCCGGACGCATCACGCGCGCGCCGATCACCGCCTCGTCGCCCAGCCGGCAGAAGCTGCTCGGCGTCAATTGCGTCTGCTCGCTCGGCGGCAGCCGCTCCCAGTGCGGCACGTAGGTGTCGACGGTGATCCTCTCGCCGAAATAGTCGCTGAGGATCGCCTCGAGCACGACAGCCGAGCGCGGATTGCCGGCATAGGCGCCGGCGTAGAAGCGCAGCGCCGTGTGGCGCGGCGCCAGCCTGCCCTTCAGCCCGCCAGTGCTGAAACCAAGAATCGCGTCGACAAAACCCGCGATGCCGAGATCCGACGGCAGCGCGGTCGGTCCCAGCTCGTCGTAGGTCGAGTTGACCTGCGCCGTGAGCCGATACTTCTTCCAGGCGCGGATGAAGAAGCTGGCGGAGCGATGGGTGAACAGATCGAGGAAGTCGGCGAGAGACGTATCCTTCTCGCGCTGCCGCTCGAGCACCTTGTCGCTGTAGATCTGCGGCAGCACGCCCGAAGGGCCATGCATTCCCATGAAGGTGATTTCCACCTTCGGTGGTCCGCCGCGCGTCTCGCGCACCTGGGTGAGCTCGGCGACCGGGAAGCCCAGCGCCGTCTCACTGACAAAATGCAGCACCTCGTCCTCGGGCAGAGCGCTGCCGCCGACCGGCGCACCGCCGCCCGCCCGCCTACCCTGGCGCGCGGCGTGGCGCTCGAGCGTGAGGATGGCCTGCAGCGTGTCGAACGCCTCAGGCTCCTCGCGCAAGCGCTCGATCAGAGGAGGGTCTTCTCGCCCGTCCGGGGAGGCCATGCGGCAAGGACTCCGGTGCGGCCCGACAGACGCGCGGTCAGCCGGGTGAAGGTGTTGACGGCAACGTAGAGACCGAAGAAATGCTCGAGCACGCAGGCCATCAGGTAAGCGCCGCCCGGCGGGTAGTTCTGCGGATCGAGCAGCACCTCGACGTCGAGGCCCTGGGTGATCGCCGTCGAGCGGCCCAGCACGATGCGCGCCAGGCCGCGCCGGCTGGTGACGGAACGCACGCCGTCGATCAGGCGGCGAGTCTCGAGCCCCTGCCCCCAGTCATACAGCCTGAGGATCTCGCGCAGCGCCTCGCCGCCATCCTCACCGCCGGCCATGGACAGATGGTTGAGCGAAAGGTGCGACAGCAGGCGCCACATGCGGCCATTGCCAAGCGGCGGCCGCCGCGTCGGGCTGAAGATGCTCGCCATGTAGGCCCGACGCACCGACGGCGAGGGCGACACCAGATCGAGCGGTACCTGGCCGCCCACCGACGGGATGCGCGCAAGCAGGTCGCGGTTGAAGCACAGCGTGTCGACCGAAAGCGTCCAGTTGGCCGGCGCCCCGGCGTCGGCGTCGCGGTCGAGCAATGAGATGAAGAGCTCGTTGCCCTTGTCGCGCGCGCTTGCCGCCTGCCGCCGGGAAACGTGCCAGAAGCGCACCTCGCCTCCGGCGTCATGACGCAACCCGAAGAACGGTTCGAAGGGGTACTGGTTGCCGTCGACATCGGTCGCGCCCACCTTCTCGACCATGTAGACCTCGAGCGCGTCGGGCCGGCGCGCGTCGGGGACTATGCGGTGCTCGAAGGCCGTGCCGTCGAGCCGGATCGGCTCGGCGCGCAGGGGAAACAGATTCACCACGGGCACGCAGCCGGTGGAAATGTCCGCCGTGGTCACGCCGCGCTCGAGGTCGGCGTCGGTGTCGGCAAGGTAGAGGTAGATGCTCAGCTCGCGGCCGGCGCCGGCCAGCATGCGCGCCGACACGCCGTTGATCTCGAAGAAGAGGAACTTCTGCGGTAGCGCGAAGTACTCGGTGAGCAGCCGATAGCCGACGAAGGAACGTGATGGGTACGGAAGGATCGAGTCTTCACGCGAGAAGCCGACAGGGGTCAGCGCCGAAGGTGGCAGGAAGACCGTGTTGGGCTCGTCCGGCTGCTCGCAGACCGCAATGCCCAGCAGCCGATTGCGCAGCAGCTCGTAGAGCGGCAGCGATCGGGCACCGGCGGCGCCGAGATAGAAGCGGATCGGATCGGGCTGCAGGTCGCCGAAGGTGGCGCCCTCGTTGGTGGTCGAGAGACGAATGTGCAGCACCGACAGCGCGCCTTGGGCACGCGGATTGACAGGCGCGCGGAACGGCCGGCCCTGCAGGCCGACCTGAGTCACCTCGAACGGCCACAGGGTCAGCGCCTGCGTCGTGCGCAGGCGGCAGCGCTCGCCGTCGATCGCGCCGGTTTCCAGCTCGGTCCCGCGCGCGATCTCATAGGGCTCGCTGAGCGCCGGCGACGCTTCGAGCCGCGCGATGCCCATGGGCGGCACCGGCGCCAGGTAGTGCGGATAGAGCGCGTTGAGAACCGCCTCGGTCAGCTCGGGGAACTCGTCCTCGAGCTTCAGCCGCACGCGCGCATTGAGCAGCGCCACCGCCTCGATTAGGCGCTCGACATGCGGGTCGTCGGCCATCTCCGGGCCGATACGCAGGCGCCCGGCGACCTTGGGATGCGCGTCGGCGAACTGTCCGGCCTGACGGCGAAGGAACTCGAGTTCGCGATTGTAGAGGGGAAGGACGTCGTCCACAGCGCGCTCAGCGTCCGGTGGCGACGTCGACCCGACGCGTCGTCGGCTCGAGCGCGGTGTCGAAGCTGACCGGCTCCGGCGCCGGGTCGGCCGATAGCAGCGCGTCGATCCGGAAGCGCGCCGAACGGTCGAGCCGGTCACCCTTCTCCGGCAGCGTCACCCGCACCATCGACAGCCTGGGCTCAAAGCGGCGGATCGCCGCCTCGATCTGCCGGCATACCTGGAGGCGCCAGTTGCCGCCCTGGATTGACGTGATCGAAAAGTCGGGAATGCCGTAGCCGACAACCGATTCGTCGATCTCGCCGAACACGTCGGGCCACCCGCGGCACCGCTCGCGCGTGTTGAGAAGCGCCTCTACGTCACGGCGCACACCCTCACGCAGCTTGTCGAGCGCCTCGGTCGGCGTCGGCGGCAGCTCGACCTGATTCTCGGGATCTTCGTCGATCAGCCGGTCCAGGAGGGAAAGCAGCGCACGTGGGGTGTCCTTGTCGTTCATGGACACGGTACTGGATCCTCGTCAGGCACTCGCGGACTCGAAATCGACCTCCGACAGCTCGTCGATGCCGACACCGTCTTCGCCGACGACGAACAGGCGCAGGCCGACGCCGCGCACTACCTCGCCCTCGCCGCCTTGCCAGTCCGTGGCGCGACCGAGTCGCAGCGCCGTCGCCTCGGGACCGGCCGGAATCGTCGGATAGGTGGCGGGAATGTAGACGACGCCCTCGGGCCCGTCACGCACCTCGACCGCCGCCGGCCGCCACAGCAGGTCGCGCGGCCGCGCCGATTTCTCGAAGCGGATCGACACGACCTTGTGCATCGGCACCCAGAAGTACTTTCCGGTGACCGAGATCACCTCGAGGATGCCGGCGCTGAGGTCGTCGGCGTCGCGGAAGTCGTCGAAAGGCTTGTCGCCGTCGCGCCTGCCGGCGACCTTGACGCGCAGCTCCTCGGCCTCGGCGAGGATCTCGCTGGCCCGCTTGCTGTCGCCCTCGCGCAACGCCAGCAGCGCCTGCAGGCTGGCGGCGACGAAGCCGTCGGGCTCGGTCACGACGTCGGGCGCCCGGCCCTTCTCGAAGACCTCCTGGCGCGCGATGGCTCCGCGGATCACCTGGCGTGTCTGCGCCACGGCGACGGCGAGCTTGGTGTTCTGCGTGCCGATGATGTCGAGCTGGCGATCGGCCTTGTCGAAGGCACCGGCGAAGCACTGGAAGTCGGCGAGCAACGCGCGCGCCTCGGCATCGTTGGGATTGTCGCGCACCTGGGCGGTAGCCGCCTCGATCGCGCCGTCGAGATTGCCGTCGCGGAATAGAGCCCTTGCGTCCGTCGCCATGCGGTCCCCCTCAAATTCGGTCGGTCAGCCGGTCACGCCGCGTTCTGCGTGCGTATCGTGCTGACGAGATTGAAATTCGCGCCGATCTCGTCGAGCTGGAATTGCGGCTGCAGCCGCGCCACGACGGCGAAGCTGCCGGGCTTTCCCACCAGTTCCGTGACCTCGATATCCGCATCGCGCAGCGGATACCTTGCCTTGACCTCGAGCGGGGCCTCGTCGTTGGTCTGCGTGTAGGTCTGCAGCCACTTCACCAGCTTGTTGCGACACTCGTCGGCGGTGCGGAAGCTGCCGACCTCGTCGCGCGCCATCACCTTGATGAAATGCGCGAAGCGCGAGACGCAGAGAATCTGCTGCAGCATCGAGGACAGCTTGGCGTTCATTCGCGCCGCCGCCTTGTCGTAGCGCGGCGGCTGCCAGGATGACTGGTTGGAGTGGAAGGCGGCGAACGCCGTGAGCCGCGCCGGCACCAGCGGGATGAAACCGACGTCGGAGAATTCCTTCTCCTGCCGCTCGGTGAGTTGGATCTCCACCGGCACGCGGATGCCCACGCCCGGCCGGTCGGTGGTGAACCAGGGCGTCGGCATGTCGTCGACCAGCCCGCCGCCGGTCAGGTCGCGACCGGCGCCACGGATGTCGGCGAACCATCCATAGGTCGCGAAGGAGCGCACGACCACGGCGCCGAAGGCGTAGGCCGCAGAGCCCCACAGCCAGGCACGGCCGCTGCGCAGATGCGTCGTCTCGTTGTACACGAAGCCGTCGGCGCGGCTGCCGTCGTTGCGGTAGGGCTTGCGCATCAGCACGCGCGGCAGCACGAAGCCGAGGTAGCGCGCGTCCTCGGTCGACGAACAGAAGCCGCGCCACGCCGTGAACTCGGTACGCTGGAACAGCGCGCCGAGGTCGATGGTCGACACCAGCTCGCGAAAGCCATCGACGCCGAACAGCGCCGGCGAGCAGCCGAGCACCGTCGGCGTGTGCGCCGCGCCGACGGCGCTCGACAGGCCGCGCAGGGTGGCGATGTCGCGCGGGTGCTTGGACGGCTCGTAGTCGGCGATGATCAGGCCGTAGGGTATGCCGCCGGGCGTGTCGAATTCCTGGGTGTAGACCTTGTCGAAGATCTGGCTCTGATCGAACTCCAGCGCGCGGTCGATGTCGCGCGTCAGCTCCATCCAGGTCATGTTGAGGATCTTGATGCGGATCCACTTGGAGCCGTCGGCGGTACGGATCAACCACATCACGCCGCGCCACGAGGCCTCGAGACGCTGGACCTTGGGGTGATGCAGGATCTCGTCGACCTGGGCCGACATCATGCGATCGATGGCCGCGATCAGCCGGTCGATGGCGCGACGCGTCCACGCGTTGCGATCGTCGAGCTCGGCCTGCGTCAGGGCCGGAACGGACGGCGCCTCCGCAACCGGCTCTTCGGCCGGCGGCGGAGGCGCCTGGTCGTGGGATACGTCGGACGGTGTCGGCGCCGCGGCGCCGGCTACATCGGTAGCCGACGTCGGGAGATCGAGGCCGAGTTCCGCCAGCGAAATACCGGTGGGTCCGGTATCCGCGGAAGGCGGAACCTCGTCGGGCGCGGCCACGCCCCCTCCGTCACTTGGCCTGCGCCGGGATGCGCGCGACCATTCGCAGCGACGCCGTCAGCTCTTCCATCTGCAGCCACGGACGCAGATGCGCCACGGCCGAGTAGGAGCCCGGCGAGCCCGGGACCTCGACCACCGTCACGCGGGCCTCGCGCAGCGGGTACTTGGCCTTGGTCTCCTGGCCGGCGTCCGGGTTGGAGTTGACGTAGTTGCTGATCCAGCGGTTCAGCCACTTCTCGACGTCGCCGCGCTCCATGAAGGAGCCGACCTTGTCGCGGCCCATGATCTTCAGGTAGTGGGCGAAGCGCGACGACGCCATGATGTACGGCAGGCGCGCCGAGATGGCGGCGTTCTCCGTCGCCTCGGGGCGGTCGTACTTCTGCGGCTTGTGCACCGTCTGCGCGCCGAAGAACACGGCGTAGTCGGTGTTCTTGTAGTGCGACAGCGGCATGAAGCCGAGATCCGACAGCTCCTTCTCGCGCCGGTCGGTGATCGCGAACTCGGTCGGGCACTTCTGGTCGAAGTCGCCGTCGTCGCTCTCGAACACGTGGCTCGGCAGGCCTTCCACCTTGCCGCCGCCCTCGGCGCCGCGGATGGCGGTGCACCAGCCGTACTGCGAGAAGGCGTTGGTCAGGCGCTGGGCGTAGACGAAGGCGGAGTTCATCCAGCAATAGTGGTCGTGCGACAGCGCGCGGCCAGGCTCGCCCTCCTCGTAGTCGAACTCCTCGATCGGCTTGGTGTCCTTGCCGTACGGCACGCGGGCGAGCGCGCGCGGCATGGTCAGGCACAGGAAGCGCGAGTCCTCGCTCTCGCGCAGGCCGCGCCAGCCGATGTACTTGCCGCCCTCGAAGCCCTTCTTGAGGTCGCGGACCTCCTTGAGGTCGCGGAAGTCGCCCACGTCGAACATCTTGGCGCTGGCCGAGGAGATGAACGGCGCGAACGAGGCCGCGGCGACGCCGGCAAGGCCGCGCAGCAGCTCGATGTCGTCCGGATGGTTGGAGAACTCGAAATCGCCGACCATGCAGCCGTACGGCTCGCCGCCCGGCGTGCCGAACTCGTTCTCATAGATCTTCTTGAACAGCATGCTCTGGTCGAACTCGGTCGCCTTGGCGAAGTCGTTCAGCAGCTGCCGCTTGGTGATGTTGAGAACACGGATCTTCATGTTCTCGCCGGTCTCGCTGTTCATCACGAGGTAGTTGAGACCGCGCCACGTTCCCTCGAGCTTGAGGAACTTCTCGTGGTGCATGATCTCGGCGAGCTGCTTGGAGATCTTGCCATCGATCATCTCGATGGCCTTGGTGATGGTCTGCGCCAGGTTGCGGCTGAACTTCACCGTGCCGGCCATCGCCTGCTCGGTAAGAGCCTTCAGCAGGTCCTGGGCCTCGTTGGCGTCGGTCTGCTTGGTGGCGCCAATCGCCTGGTCGAGCAACGAGAAGCCTTCGGCCTCGGTCGTCGTTGCGCCGGCTTGTGCCTGGGTCGAGGTTTCGGCGGCCATACTCAGCCCTCCTTCTTGTTACGGGCTTCGATTTCGGAGTGCAGCTTCTTCACCGCCTCCTCATCGGCCAGGATCTTCTCGAGCATCTGCTCGAGGTTCTCCGAACGGTCGGCCTTGGCCAGCAGATCGCGCAGCTTGTCGCGAGTCTCCTTCAGGCGCTTCAGCGGCTCGACCTGGTTGACGATCCGGTTGGGCTCGAAATCGTCCATCGAGTTGAACTTCAGGTTGACGGCCATCTCCGAGCCATCGTCCTGAAGCTTGTTGGCGACGCGCATGTTCGCGCCCGGCGACATCGTCGACATGATCTTGTTGAAGTTGTCGCGATCGATCTGGACGAACTTGCGATCGCGCAGCTCCGGCAGCTTCGCCGTCGGATCGCCCGAGAAATCGCCCGTCACGCCGACGACGAACGGCAGTTCCTTGACCACCATTGCGCCTTCGGTCTCGACCTCGTACTTGATGTGCACGCGCGGCTTGCGCACCCGATCAAGCTTTTTCTGTACCGATTCAGCCATGATCGCACCTCTCCCGTGTCCCGTGGAACCCTAGCACATATCCGAGCCGCGACGCGAGGACAGGCGACGCGGCGGTACTGTCATTTCTTGGCTTTCGCGTCGGCGGCCGGCGGCGGCTCCGGCGGCCTGATACCGGCTATCTGCAGCATCTTGCGGCGCGCGTCGGCGTCAGGCAAGAGCTCTGCCAGCAGGTCGGGCAAGGACATGCGCGCCCGGTCGATGGTCGCATCGAGCGCGTAGGAAACCGGCGATTGCGGCTCGTACTCGCGGAAGTACTTTGCCACCGCCGCGAGCATGTCGAGCGCCTGCTCGCGCGTCGCGAAGGTGCCGGGCCGGGCAAAATTGGCCTGGGCGCCGCCCGGCGCGCCGTCGGCCGCCGCCGCGGCGTCGCCTTCGGCCGCCGCCGGGCCGCCCGTGGGCGGCGGATCGACCAGGGAGCCGGCCACCAGCTTGACCATCTTCTCGAGGTCGACCAGCAGCTCCGACAACGGGCCCAGCATGGGCGCGTCGTCGTTCATCTTGCCGTCCAGGAATTTGTTGATCCGCTGCCAGTTCGCGATGGTGCCCCTGATGTGCACGCCCAACGGCTGGTAGTAGGGCCGCCCGCCGGCCCGCGCCGCGGCTTCCGCCTCGCCAAGCCCGGCCTTGTCCTTCTGCATCCGCTGAAGCTCGTCCAGCGGCAGCGGCCCCTTGTCACCCGCCGGCGGGGTCACGGGCGTACGCCTGATCGGCGCGACCAACGTCTTGTTGAGGCGATCGAAATTGAAGCCCTTGGCCGTCGGGTCGTCAGGGTCGACGCTGTAGTTGACGTCTTCCCAGTATTTCTCGAGCGTTTCGGCGGCGAGGACCAGCCCGGCGTGCAGGCCGGCGAAGTCCTCGAGCCGGACGAGCGCCTCGATCAGCCATTCGATGATCTCAAGATCCTTGCTCTTCTCGCGCAGGATCGCTTCGCATTTTTCCTGGACTTGACCCCATGCCTGCATGGCGCGCTCGCGCGCCTCGTCGGCGCGCGGATCGGCGGAGAGCTCCAGGTTCAGCCAGTCCTTCTCGGCGGCATTGGCAACGCCGCGCACATTCCGCACGTCGTAGTAAGGCGACGTCGCCGAGTCGTCGTCGCGCGGATTCGCCCCAGTCGGCTTGTCTCCGGGAATCGGAGCCAGCAGCGCCGGGACATCAATTACCAGCTCTACCTTTGCGCCCTGCGCTGCTTCGCCCGCCATGCACCGGCCTCAGGTTCCGACGTTGAGAATCTGCACCCGTCGATTGCGCGGATCAGCCGGCTGGTTCGGCACGGAAAGCTTCGTGCGGCCCAGCCCGACGCTTTCCAGGCGCGCGCGGTCGATGGCGTGACGGGTTGCGAGATACTCGACAACCGCCCGCGCGCGACGCTGCGACAGGTCCATGTTGTAGTCGTCGGCACCGACCGCGTCGGTGTGGCCCTCGATGATGAAGCGGTCGCTGGGATTGCGCTTCAGCACGTCCGCCAGGTCGTCGAGCAGCCGGCTCGCCGCCGCGGTCAGCCGATCGGAGTCGAACTCGAAGAGGATCGGCAGCGACAGCGAATACGGCGCCGACCGCGTCGGCGGCGCCCGATCGACCGGCGGCGCGGCGCCGGCAGCCGGCGCGACCGTGCCGGGCGCCGGCGCGGCGGTACCCGGCTGCCCGCCGGCCGGCGGCTTGGCTGCGCCTGAATCGGGTTTGCCGATCACCACCCGGCCGCGCGTCGCGGTGCCGGCGCCACCGGCGCCGCCGCACTCGGCGGGAATGTTGCGGCCGATGGCGATGTGCATCTGGCAGCGGTCAATGCGCTGCTGCGCCTCCGCCGGCAGAGCGATGACGACACCCGACAGCGCACACAGCGCAGCCGACAGACCGAGGCGCCTGGCACCCATCCTCGTCATGGCATACCCCCCAGTACGCGCCGTGCGCCGGTTCAGGCCGGCGCAGCGGCTCAAGACCTCACGAACCAGTCGGCAGGACCTGCACGCGGCGATTGCGGCCGTTCAACGGATCGCCCGGCAACAGCAGCTGCGCGCTACCGGCGCCGCGGGCCACGAAACGATCGCGCGGCAGACCATGTGCCGTGGTGAGGTATTCGATCACCGACTGCGCCCGGCGCTCTGACAGGGCGCGATTGTACTCGACGCCGCCGGCGGCATCGGTATGGCCTTCGATGACGTAGCGGTCGTTCGGGTTGTATTTGAAGACCTCGGCCAGCTGGTCGACGATCTTCTTGGCGGCGGGCGTCAGCTGGTCGGAGTCGAGGGCGAAGGGAACCTGCAGGCCAAGGCCACGCGGAGCGGGCGCCGCCGTGGCGGGCGCCGCGGCCGGTGCAGCAGGCACAGCCGCCGGAGCTGCGGCCGGGGCAGCCGCCGCCGGCGCGCTCGTCGTCGGCGCGGCGGCTGGAGCAGCGGCCGGCGCCGCCGCAGGTTTAGCGGCACCGCTGCTGGGTGCGCCAATAACGACGC
Organism: Alphaproteobacteria bacterium; assembly: GCA_019635875.1. Classification (NCBI taxonomy): domain Bacteria; kingdom Pseudomonadati; phylum Pseudomonadota; class Alphaproteobacteria; species Alphaproteobacteria bacterium. Next base: position 11,484 of record JAHBYP010000013.1, on the reverse strand, counting down.
GGCCGCGTGTGGCGCCGCCGGTGGCGGGCCCGGTACCGCCGCATTCCGGCGGCAGGGCTCGACCGAGCGCCTTGAACATGTCGCAGCGCCCGACCCGACCGGTGGTGCCGTCCACCACCTGAGCCTGCGCCTGCAGGGCGATCGACACCCCGCCCAAGAACATTGTCGCGGCGATCGCGCCCGCGAGTTGAATCCGTCGAAGCATATGCTCCTCCCTGCCGGGACGTAGGTCCGGGACCGCTGAAAGCACATTAACAGTTCTGCCGCGTCGCCCGCAACAGAAAACTGAGTATTCGCTCAGGCTACTCGCGATTCCTCCGCATGGCTCGACACCATGAGTCAGGATTGCGGCGCCCCTGTGTTGCCAGCGAACACAAAGGGCGCCCAGAAGAACGGGTGTGCCCACTCCGCCGGATCCTGGCCCTTGCCGGCGCCATCCAGCATTTCGAGCTGGGCGGTACGCAGCACCGCAGCAGCGCTGCCGCCCTTACCGACGGTCACCAGCACGTTGATCATCATCAGGGTTGTCGACTCGTCGGCGACGCTCCAGTGCGAGGCCATCAGGCCGCGCGTTCCCGCGGTGAAGAAGGATCGCGCCAGACCGGAGAATGCCTCGCCCGCACTCTTGCCGTCAGGTCCCGCGGTGTTGCAGGCCGAGAGCACCACCATGTCGGCGTCCAGCCGAAGCGCGGCGAGATCGGCGGCAGTGATCATCGCTTCCGGTCCGGTTCCCTGCCCGGTCAGGATCACCGGCTGCTGCAGGCAGCGAAGCTCGGACGGCAGCAGCGCGTGCGCGGCGAGGTGGATGATCTTGTAGCGCTCGAGCTGGCCCTTCAGGACAGAGGTCTTGCTGAAGGCGCGGCCCAGATGCATGCCGCCGGGTCCGACGCCGAGCTGCTTGGCGGTGAGTTGCACCTCACCCTCGGCCAGCGGCAACACCGGCAGCGAGGCGAGTTCGCGCGCGTCCGCGTCGCAGCGTTGGCCGGCTGTGAGCGACTGCGCACGCGACGCCGCCACCAGCTGGCTGGCCGCCCCGATCGACAGCGGCTGGAAGCCGCCGAAGCCGACATATGCGCTGGGCGCCTTCGACTGAGCCGCCTGCTTGCGCAGAAGCACCAACGATTGGGGCGCTGGCACGTAGGACATGGCGAACCACTTGGCCAGCCACTCGACCTTCTTGTAGTCGGTGTACTCCTCGATCGCCGGCGGCGGTGCCGTGACCAGCAGGTTGAACGGCAGGGACTGAAGCGCGCCGTTGGTGGTGATGACCAGCGCCTTCAGCGTCTTGAGGTGATGCTGGCCGGGTCCCAGCACACGCTTGAACAGGTCGTGCGACAGCGCGACGTCGTACTTGGGCAGCTGGCCCTGCGCATCGGGAGTGAAGGCGCCGCGCAACTTGCCGACGATCTCCTCAGCCGTCTCCAGGTTGAGATTGACCGGCCAGGCGTTGACGCGCCCGCTATGCGCCAGCATGGCGTAGCCGCGGGTGGCGCCGAGCACGATGTGCAGGAATCCCTCCTGCGGCCGCAGCACGCCCAGCACGTCGCGCGAGCCAGCCTGGCCCTCCACGAGCTGGAAGTAGTTGGGCAGCGTCTTGCGCACCTCTTCCTCGGCCGCCGCCCGCTGCTGCTGGACGTCGCCGATCTGCGCATCGATCGCCGCGAGAGTCGCGGCGTCGGCGTTGCGGTTGGCGGCGATGTCGCGGCGTTGGTAGAGGTCGGTGACGCGGGTGGTGAGGTCCTGCAGCACACGCACGTTCTCGTTGCCGTCGCCCAGCCGCAACGCCGCCTGGGCGACGAAGCTCGCGGTGATGCCCGACGTGACGAGCTGCGCCGCGTCGAACATCTCGGCATGCAGCGAGACGCCGGTGGCGGTCACCGCCGATTGCGAGCGGCGCCAGGCGGCGTCGAGATAGGGCATCGCCGTCTCGACGGAGACCGTGTTCTGACGTTCGCGCAGGATCGCCGCGCCGCGGCGGAACTCCGACAACGCGCCGGGCACGTTGCCGCGCTTGAGCTGGATATTGCCGCTCTCGAGAAAGGTCTTGCCGGCGGGCTGCGAGGACGGCAGCGCCTTGCTCAGGCCGCGTGCGGAATCGCCAAGATCGGCGCTAGCGGTGCCGAGCTTGTCCTGTCGAGCGGCACCCAGTCCGGCCACGCGCACGGCGCGCCAGCGCACGCCGCCGGGGTCGATGCCGACCGCCTCGAGCAGCGCGATCGCCTTGTTGGCATGCGCCCGGCTGGCGTTGTTGTCGCCGGTGGTCAGCGCGAGGATCGCGCGCAGCCGCAGGATCTCGGACATGCCCTGCGCGGCGAGCTGGGTGATCGGGCTGATGCCGATATTGCTCGGCACCGCCGACGTGGTGCTGCGCGGATCGACGAAGCGCTGGCCGCGCACGCCGAAGCCGATCGCCGGCGCGCGGCGGTCCTGCTCCAGGTTCATCAACCGCGCAAGCTCGGGCGCGGCGGCGACGTAGGCGGCCTCGGCGAGATCGATGTTCCGGACCGCTTCGTTGCGCTTGCCCTGGTTGGCCAGATGCTGGCCGCTGTAGTGCACGATGCGCGCACGCGCCAGCGGATCCTTGACGCCGCCGGCCAGCTTCTCGGCGCGCTCGAACAGTGGATCGGCCTCGCGGAAACGACCCTGATTGCTGATCTGCAGGGCGAAGTGGATCAGCGCGTCGGCCTGGTCGGGATTGTCGCGGCCGAACAGCTTCTGATGCAGCACCAGAGCCTCGCGGAAGGATTCCTCGGCCTTGGCGTAGTTCTCCTCGATGTTGTGCCGGCCGCCGACGCGCATCAGCGTCTGGTAGCGGTCGATATCGCCGGAGCCGAAGCCGCCCTTGAAGCGTGCGTCGAGCCCGCCGGTGATCGTGCCGCCGCCGCGTGCCGCGGCGGCCGCCGGCTGGCCGCCGCCCAGCGCCGCGACGGTCGCCTCGATCGCCGGCGCGGCAGGCGCGATGCCGTCGGCCAGGAAAGTCTTGCCGCCGGCGGTCGTGAGCACACCAACATGGGGAACCCCACCGGCGCGTGTGCAGGGCACGACAATCGCGGGGTTGCCACCCAAGGTCGTTTGCCTCGGCGCCTCGCAGCGCGCGCGACCCTCCAGCGTCGCCTTCCAGCGCCCGGTGGTGGCGAGCGCGCGCAGGCCTTCGGCACCGGTCGTGCCCGGCATCTGATGGACCGTGGCAGAGAAGACGCGGGTCTTGCCGCAGAGGATCTCGTAGGTGGCCTGGGCGCCTATGCCGGCGTCCGGCGCCGCCGGCCGGAAGACGCATGGCTCGCCGGCCGCGCTCTGGCCGGCGGGCGTGCCTTGCGGCGCCTGCGCCCCGGTGGCGCCGGCGAGCATCGAGGCCAGCCCGCCCAAGGCGGCGACCGTGAGGAAGCGGACCACGGATGTCATTGCGGCTTCCTCCCTTTGCGCTTCTCGTCCTCGCCCTCGTCATCACTCTCGAAGATCAGGTCTTCGTTGCCCTGATTGATGATGAAGATGCTCGAGTCGTCAAGCGGCGCGCCACCGACGCCGATAACGACGTCGTCGGTGCTCACCGAAGGCGCCGCGATCGGCGTCGTGAAGACGACGCAGTTGATGGTGCCGATCGGGCAGCTGTTGAACTGCTCGGTGGCGGTCGCCAGGCCGTCGTGGCGCACGAAGAACGCGGCCAGCGGACCAGCCGTCAGCGGCTCCGAGAACGGGTCGGTCACCGACCGCACCAGGTTGGGATCGACCGTGCGCACCGACGTCGTCAGATTGACCGTATTGCTCTGACCGTAGATGCCAAGCAAGCCGAAGGTCGAGCCACCGCCGCCCGCGGACTGGATGTTCGCAGCGCTGGCAAAGAAGTACACGGTGGAGTTGAGGCCGTTCAGCTCGCCGATCGTCGAGGTGCCGCCCGAGAGACTGCCGGGTGCCGGCAGCGGGCTGAAGCCCGTGCCGGGTGTCGGCACCGAGAACAGGCCGCCCGCAGCGACGCCAGGTGTGGCGCCGTAGAGCGCGATCGGCGACGCACCGGTATGATCGATGATCACCAGCTTCGCGCTGCTGATGTCGTTGCCGAGATTGCCTGCGGCGCCGCCAACGTCGATCGCGCCGGCGGTGCCGGTCGGCGTGCGACGATAGACGATCATGCCGTTGGCCGAGGACACCGGACCGTTGATGGCGAGCGTGCCGGAGGCGACGGCGAGGTCGACCACGAACGCCGTGCCACCACCGCCGGAATTGGCGGTGATGCCGGTCGCGGCGGCGACGATGCCGTCGCTGGCGAAGGTCACGTTGCTCACCGCGTAGCCCACGCTGTTCTGGAACAGGAAGCTGGTGAAGGCCGAGCCGGCGATGCCGGTCACGGTATTGGTCGCGCCGGTGAGATTGACCATGCCGCCGGTCGAGACCGCCAGCAGCGAGCCGCCGGTGATCGTGCCGTTGATGCCCTGGGTGAGATCGCCGGCACCGGTCTGCAGGCGGATCGTGCCGCCGCCGAACCCGGCGTTGATCGCCTCGCTGATCGTCAGCAGACCGCCCGCTGCCAGCGTGATGTCGCCGCCGGCGGTGGTGACGCCGGTCAGCGGCCCGATCGGCAGCACCGGCCCGAGGCCGGCACCATCCGCGCTGACGGTGCCGACGGTGAAGCCGTCCTTGTCCTGGTAACGGAACGCGCCCAGGGTCGTGCGGCCGGCGATGGTGTTGACGTCGTTGTTCACCGAGTTGGTCAAGGTCACGGTATTGGTGGCGTCGATCAGCAGGGCGTCGGCGGTAATGGTTCCCGTGGCGGTCTGGAAGACCTGGCCAGCCCCGGTCGTGGCCAGGCGCATCGTGCCCGCGCCGGCGTTGAGCGGGCTGAATATGACCATGTTGCCGTTGGTCAGGATCGCCATGTCGCCGTTGCTGGTGATGCCCGACGCCGCAGTCGTCAACGCGCCGGCGTCGGCGGCGACGTCGAAAATACCTGTGGCGTTGTTGGTCTGCAGACGGAAGCTGCCGCCGGACTTGCCGGCCACGAAAACGACGTTGTTGGCCACCGCCGCAAGGTTGACGGAACCCGCTGCCGCATTGGCCAGCAGGCTGTTGGCGGTGATCAGGCCGGCCGCGGCCTGGCTGATGTCGCCCTTCGAGGTCTGCAGCCGCACTATGGCGGTGCCGGCGTTCACTGCCTGGTCGACGGCGATGCCACCCGTCGCGCCGCCGGCGCCGGCCACGATCGTGATGTCCTGGTTGGTCGTGGTGATACCGTTGACAACCACGCCCGTGGAGTCGGTCAGGCTGCCGATGGTGACCGCCGTCTTGTCGACATAGGTGAAGGTGCCAGTTGACGACGAGCCGGCGATCGTGCCGGTGCCCACATCGTTGTTGGCGCCGTCGAGTGTGACATTTCCGCCGGCGCGCGCGATCAACGTCTTGGCCGTGATCGTCCCGGCACCGGCCTGGGTGATGGTCTGGCCGGCGGCCGTGGCATCGAGCTGGACCTGCCCGTTGACCGCCGACAGCGTGCTGGTCAGCGAGATGCTGCCCAGCACTGACGTCAGGGAGATGTCGCCGTTGGCCACGGTGATCGTGCCCGGCAAATTGAAGGTTGTCTGAGTCGTCAGGATCACGCCACCATCGGCGACGACCGGGTTGCTCAGCGTAAGATCGCCCACGCCGTCGAAGACCGTCAGCCGTCCGGCGCCGAGGTTGCTGTTGCCGACCGCGACGATGCTGTTACTGGTGTTGGTGAGCGTGGCGTCCTTGCCGGCGGTCGTGATGCGCAGCTCGTTGCCCAGGATGCGGCTTCCCGCCCCCGCGTCCTGCGTGATCACGCCAGTGTCGGAGATCAGCGAGACGAACTTGCCCGCGGCCGTCGACGCCGCGATGCCGTTGGCGGAGAAGCTGCCGCTGACGACCGCGAGAGGTCCGACCAGACCGATGTTGAGGTCGCCCTTGTTGCGGATCGTCACATTGGCGTTCGGCGAACTCACCACGGCGACGTTGCCGGTGATCAGGTTCTGCTGGTCGAACACGATGGAACCGGTCGAGGCAAACAACGCCAGGCCCGCGCCGGCGGTGATGATGCCCGTCGCGGTCTGGGTCAGGTCGCCGCTGCTGACGCCGATGAAGATTGCGCCGCCGGCCGTGACGCCGTTGGTGCCGCCCACGGAATCGATCTCCAGCCCGGTGTTGTTGAGGAACGCGACATAGCCGGTCGCCGCCGTGGCGGCGAAACCGCTGGCGCCGACCGAGTGGCCACCGGTCGACAGATCGACGTTGGTCGCGGCGTTGGCAAGGAACTCGGCGCCCGAGATCACGCCGCCGGCGCTGCCCTGGATGATCGAACCGGCCGTCGAGGTCAGGCTCACCCGCCCGCTCCCGGCATTCGCCGTGAGCGCCGCGGTGAAGGTGAGGTCACCTGTCGAATTCAGGGTCACGCTCTCGCCGGCCGCCGATGCCGTCACCGCCGACGACACCGTCAGCGTGGCACCGGCCTTGGTCACGTTGACCAAGATGCTGCCGGTCGTCGACGCAATGCCCGCGGTCGCCAGCGTGCCGATCGTCAGTGCGGAGCCGCCGCCGTCGGTGTAGGCGAAGTCGCCGTTCGACTGGCCGGCGATGGACGATACACTGTTGTTGGCCGCGCCGGTCGTCAGGTCCACGGCACCGCTGGTCGCATTCACCTGCAGCTGGCTGGCCGCGATGCCGCCCGTCACCGTCTGCGAGATGTCGCGATCCGAGGTCAGTGTGACGCGGCCTGCGCTGGCGCTCAGCAGGCCGTTCACCGACAGGTCGCTGGTGCCGCCGGTCGTCGTCAGGCTGATGCCGAAGGCCGCCGTGATGGCGTTGGCGGTCAGGCTCGTCGTCGTCGTGGCAGCGAAGCCGAAGAAGCCGTCGGTCGAGCCGCTGATCGCGCTGAAGTCGTTCGTGGCGGAGTTCAGGAACACGCCGATGAAGCCGCCGCCGGTGGCGTTGGCCGTGACGCTGTTGGCGGTGATCGTCGTGCCGCCGGCCTGCGACAGCGAGCCGCCGGACGTCGTGACCGTCAAGCTGTCGACGCCGACATTGCCGTTGATCGTCAGGCCGAGGGTGCCGTCGACCAGCGTCAAGGAGCCGGTGCCGAGCGTCACCGCGCCGAGATTGGTGATCGTATTGCTGGCGTTGTCGAGCGTAACCGTCGGGTTGGCCGCGCCGAGCTTGGAGATGATCAGCGTACCCGCCGACACCGCATCCGTGGAAAGTGCGCCCTGGGTGACATTGCCGCCGGTCGTCAGGGTCGCCGACGATGCGCCGGCCGTGCGGACGCCGAACGACGACGCGGTGAAGACGCCGACCGCCGAGTTGAAGGCGGAGATGCCGCCGAGGGCATAGTCCACCGTGTTGGTGAACGATACCGCGCCACCGGCATTGTCCAGGCGAACATTGCCGCTCACGACGTTCTGACCGGTGAGCGAAATGTCGTTCGTCGAGAAGTTCTGCGACTGCAGGTTCGTCGCCGTGATGACCGAGGCGCCGCCCTGCGTCGTGCCATCGCGGGAGAACAGGAAGACCGTGCCGGCTCCTGCGTCGATCGAGCCGTTGATCGTCAAGATCGAGCTCGTGCCGATGTTGGCGCCGACGGCAATGAAGCCGCCACCGCTCGACAGGTTTCCAGTCACCGTCAAATCGTGGTTGAAGTTGCGGACGATGATCTCGCCGCCCGCGGTGGTGATGTCGCCGACCGTCAGCGCCCCGGTACCGCCCTGGATAAAGAGGAAGTCGCCCGATGTCGTTGAGCCGGAGACCGTTCCGACGGCGACGCCGCCCCCGAACGCACCCAAAGCGACCGTTCCAGCAGCGGTAATGCTCAGCGCACCGGTGCCGCCGTCGACGGTCAGCACGCCGGTCTGCGACACGCCGGCCGTCGAGAACAGATTGAGCGTGGCGTTGCCGACCGTGCCCGCCGCCACCGTGATCGCGCCCGACGTCGTCGTGCCGGTAGACTGCTGGCCGATCGTCAGCGTGCTGGCGGAGGTCAGGAACGTCAGCTCGGTGCTGTCGATGACGAATCCGGCGCCCGCCGCACCGCCCACCCTCGTCGCCGTGCCCACTGTCACCGGCGCCAGGGTGATCGTGTCGGTGGCGTTGATGGCCGCGGAAATCTCGATGATGTCGGCGTGCAGCGCCACGCTGGCCGCGGTGATCGCGCCGCTGACGTTGAGCGTAAGCCCGGCGCCGATCTGGATTGTGAGCGTATCGCCGACCGTGACGCCGCCGGCACCGATGGTCACCGTGCTTGTGTCGGAAATCAGCGTGACGTCGCCGGTGACGGCTGTCGGCGCCGAGACCAGGGACGCGCCAGTGTTCAGCGCGTCCGACGACCGCAGGGTCACGCCGTTGTTGTTCGACGTGACCGCGCCGCCCAGGGTCAACTTGCCGGTGGTGGATCGCAGCGAGATGTCGCCGTCGGACGTGATCGCCGCCGAGGTCGTCAAGTCGCCGGCGGTATTGGTGATGTCGATACCGCCGTTGGCGGTGACCGTTCCGACGTCGAAGCCCGACGCCTGGGCCGTGGAAACCGTCAGCGCACCGCTGCCGAGATTGACGGTGCCGAGCGCGGCGATGTCGTTGCTCGCGCTGTCGATCGTGACGTCGCCGCCGTTGGTGGTCAGGTTCAATATCGGTGTGACGATCGCGCCGTCGGCGTCGGCTGCCTGGTTGATCGTGCCACCGGCGGCGTTGACCTGCAGCGTGACCGAGCTTCCCGCGTTGATGCCCGAGATGTTGTTCACCTTGCCGATGGTGAACGTGGCCGCGTTGCGGAACGATACGGAGCCATTGACGGCTTCGCCGGCGAAGACACTTACGTTGTTGACGTCGGCGGCACCGGTGTTGGCAGGCGCCAGGGTCACGCTCTTGGTGCTGGATTGAGCGCGAAGACCGTTGGCTGTGATGCCGGCATTGCTGTCGGCCTGGGTAATGTCGCCCTGGGCCTCCAGCGCGACCTCGCCCGAACCCACGTCGATCTTCGCGTTGACGTTGAGCTTGCTGGAGCTTGCGACAAGGGTGAGATCGGCATTGGTGACGGTAATCGCGCCACTGACGGTGACTTCGCCCAAACCGTCTGTGATGACGACGCTGCCGGCCGACGTGATCGGGCCGACGGTCGTGCCGCCCGCACGCGACTGCTTGAAGACGATGCCGCCGGTGCCGACGCCGCCTCCGGCTGTCGCGATGGTGCCGATATTGTGCGCCGCGGTCTGGATGCTGGCGCTGCCGCCCGCCCCGGTCTGCAGGGTCAGCGTGCCGGCGGTGATCGCCGCCGCCGTCGCGGTGATGGCATTGTCACCGTCGGCGGCCAACGCCAACGTATTGGCGCCGACACTGATCGCGCCGGTGACGACGAGATCGCCGCCAGACGTGGCCAGCGACACATTGCCATTCGACGTGATCGGTCCGACGTTCAGCCCGCCATCGCTGTCGCTGATCGAGTGCGCGCCGGTGCCCCACGTGCCTGAGCTCTGCACCGAGTCGATCAGGTTGCCGCCGTTGGTCAACGTGATCTGGCCGTTCGCACCCGTCGCGAGCGTCAGGGTCGGCGTGTCGATCAACTCGCTCTGCGTGATGACGGTGGCCGCGCCGGTCGTCGCAAGCGCCAGCGACGTCGTCGCCACGGCTCCGGTGACCTTGGCGTTGTTGCCGAGCTGCGCCACCTCGCCGACGTCGAGATTGCTGCTGGTCTTGTAGGCGACGGTGTCGGCGCCGGCGAAGGCGACCAGGCTGGTTGCGTTGGTCGCGGTGTCGAGCGCGATGTTGCCGCCGGTGACCGAGACCGCCAGGCCGCCGGCGCCGGCGGTGATCACGCCGGCGGCGGCCTGGGTGACCGAGCCCGCCAGCGTGCGGATCGATACGCCGTTGGTGGCGGTGATGCCGTCGAGCGCAGCCAACGCGCCGACCGCGGCGACCGAGCCGATCTGCACGTCGTTGGCTTCGAGCAGCGCGACGAAGCCCGCCGCGCTCGCCGCGAAGGTTCCGATGTCGTTGTCGGCGCCGGTCAGGTTGACATTGCCGGCGGTGGTGCGCACGGCCAGCGACGGCGCGGTGATCGCCTTGTCCTGGGTGATCGTGCCGCCGGCGCTAAGCTGCACCGTGCCGGTAGCGGTCAGGCCGACCAGCACACCCGACTCGCCGATCGAGAAACCGTTGCTCTCGAGGAAAGCAACACTTCCGACATTTCCGGTGAATGTCGCGACCGAACTGGTCGCAGCGCTGAGATCGACGGTGCCCGCCGAGGTCACACCGAGCGTGTCGGCGGTGATGACGCCCGCCGCCGTCTGCGTGATCGACGTGCCGCTGAGCCCTACAGCTCCGCCGGCGACGGTGATCTTTGCGTTGATCGCCAGCGTTCCCGCAGCGTTGAGGACGAGATCGCCGGCCGTGACATCGCCCGCCAACGTGATGTTGCCGGCGGTGTTGGTGGTGAAGCTCGCCGCGTTGGCGCCGGCGTCGAGCGCGTTGATCGTCAGACCGCCCTTGTGCACGACGGTGACCGTGTCGCCGATCGCTCCGGTGGCGTTGAACGAGGTGAAGACGTTGTCGGCGTTGTTGACGGTGACCGGGCCGCTGTTGGCTTCCACCGTCAGGCTAGTGCCGGTGACCACGCCGTTGAGGTTGATGCCGAGATTGCCCGAGGCCTTGACGGACACCGCGCCGGTGCCGCCGCTCACCGCACCGGTGCCGCCGACGCTCCTGCCGGCTGTGAGCGTCACCCCGGTGCCGGATATGGCGCCGCTGACCACGACATCCGACAAGACACCGGTTGCGGTGATGCTGACGCTGCCGGCACCGGCGTCGATTCCACCCGCGCCGATGGTGGTTATCTCTGTGCTGACGATCGTCACCGCGCCGCCAGCTGTCGAGGCGACGGTCGCGATGTTGAAGATATCGTTCGCGCTGTCGTTGATCGTGACGGCGCCATTGGAATTGAAGTTCAGGTTGGTGACGGCCACCTTCCCGGTCAGACTGACGCTGCCGCCGGCAATCGCGGCGTTGGTCATCAGATTGGTCACCGTGATGGCGCCGGTGCCAGTAATGCTGTGATCCGCCGCGGCGCCCGCCAGCGTCGCCGTGTCGAGGACAAGGCTCGAGGTCTTGCCGACAAACGGCGTGATCGAAATCGTCTTGCTGCCAAGGTCTATCTTGCCATGCGCCTGAAGCGTCCAGGTCACGTCCTGGTCGACAAGAACCGTGGCATTGACATTGGCCGCCAGCGTGATGTTGCCGTCGTCGGCACCGATAGCGACCGTCTGTGTCAGCACGCTGGTTCCGGCGGCCAACGAGGTTTCGATCGCCGTAACCTCGACGTTGCCCAACGTCATGTTCGTCGGGTCCATCAACCACAAACCCGCCACGCCCGCCGGCGCAGCCGCCGTCACCGATGCGCCGTCGAGAAGCGATAACGTGACTCTGCCGGACGTTTCGACGAAGCCGCCATTGCCGCCCATCGGACCGCCATTGGCCGTGACCGTCCCGCCGAACACCGTA